>CAXTWU010000001.1:0-56182 GCA_964248025.1 uncultured Acidobacteriaceae bacterium
TACTCCTGCCGCGTGCGCGACCTGATCCAGTTCATCGCGTCCAAAGGCTTGTGACATCCCAGCATGGCCGCACGCCGGTCTTGTTTCCTTTTCAAGTTTCCCAGCAGTGACGGAGTCCAAGGCCAGCTATGCCCAAGCTTTCCATTCGCGATCTCGACCTGAAGAACAAGCACGTGCTGATGCGTGTGGACTTCAACGTCCCTTTGACGGAAGACGGGTCCGAGATTACCGATGACACACGCATTCGCGAAACCCTGCCGACGATACGATACGCGCTTGAGGGAAAAGCGAAGCTTATCCTTGCATCGCACCTGGGCCGGCCCAAAGGCAAGCCCACGCCCAAGTACAGCCTGCGCCCGGTGGTCGACCGCCTGCGTATGCTGCTGGACCATGCGATGGGTCCAGGGGTGAATGTCGCGTTCGCCCCGGATTGTGTGGGCGAGATAGCTGAAGAGCTGGCTCGGCAGCTGGAGTCCGGGCAGGTGCTGCTGCTTGAAAACCTCCGCTTCCACCCGGAAGAAGAAGCCAATGATGCGGCGTTTGCGAAAAAGCTCGCCTCGTTGTGCGACGTCTACGTGAACGATGCATTCGGCACCGCTCACCGCGCGCATGCCTCGACCGAGGGCGTGACGCACCACGTGGCGCAGGCAGCAGCCGGGCTGCTGATGCAGAAAGAACTGAACTACCTGGGTCAGGCGCTGGGTCTGGGAGGCGAGCCGCCGGCCAAGCCCTTTATTGCGATCCTGGGCGGTGCCAAGGTTTCCGACAAGATCGGCGTGATCGAAAACCTGCTGGGCAAGGTGGACGCGCTGCTGATCGGCGGCGGCATGGCTTATACATTTCTCCAAGCCAGGGGCCAGGCGACCGGCAAGTCGCTTGTGGAGCTGGACAAGGTCGGGCTGGCGGGCGAGTTGCTGCAGCGGGCGCAACAGCGGGGAGTCCGATTCCTTCTGCCGACCGACCACGTGCTGGCCGACCGGTTCGCACCGGATGCGGCGACGCAGGTCTTCTCCGGAACCGGTAACTTTCCCGCGGAGTGGATGGCGCTCGATATCGGACCGGCCACCGTAAAAGCATTCTCACAGGAGATCGCAAGCGCCGGGACGGTGGTCTGGAACGGACCCATGGGCGTGTTTGAGCTGCCGCCGTTCGCGCACGGAACCACGGCGATCGCAAAGGCCGTTGCTGCCAACGAAGACGCCGTTACAGTGGTGGGCGGCGGCGACTCGGTGGCTGCGCTTCGGCAGGCCGGCGTGGCTGAAGGCATCGACCACATCTCGACTGGGGGCGGCGCTTCGCTCGAGTTCCTGGAAGGCAAACAGCTGCCCGGCGTGGAAGCACTGACCGAGGCTTAAACACCCGGCGCGCAGGCGCGGACGGGCGGAAGTGGGGAGACGGGGAAATCGTTAGCACGCGCAAGCCGCTGATTGCAGCCAACTGGAAGATGCACATCACTCCAGCCGAGGCCTGCACCTACGCCGACCAGTTCCTGCCGCTGGTCGCGGGTCACACTCGCGATGAAATTGCGATCTGCCCGACGTTTTTGTGCCTGGAAGCCTTTGCGGCGCGTGTGAAGAACTCGGCCGTGCTGGTGGGCGCGCAGGACATGCACTCGGAAAAAGAGGGAGCTTACACGGGCGAGGTTTCCGCGCCGATGCTGCGCTCCATCGGCGTTTCGCACGTGATCCTTGGCCACTCCGAACGGCGCCACTACAATCACGAGACGGATTGGGATGTAAACCGTAAGCTCCATGCCGCGCTCAGCTTCGGCATGACCCCGATCGTTTGTATCGGCGAAGTGCAGGAAGAGCGCGAGGAGGGCCGCACCAACGATGTTCTTCTGCGGCAGCTGAAGATTGGCCTTGAAGGCGTGAAGGCCGATGTGGCGCAGCCGATCGTGATCGCCTATGAGCCGATTTGGGCCATCGGCTCCGGGCAATCAGCTTCCCCCCAGATTGCAAACGAAACGCACGGATTTATTCGTGACGCGGTGCGCCAAAAGCTGGGCCCCGCCATTGCCGACGGACTGCGCATACTGTACGGCGGGAGCGTCAAGCCGGAAAATACAGCGCAATTGATGCGCGAGCCGGAGATCGACGGCGCGCTGGTGGGCGGCGGCAGCCTGGCTCCGGAATCGTTTGCAAAGATCGTGAATTACCAGGGCGGGCCGGCTACTTGACCCACACCTCCGGTGCGCCCCCTTGCACCTGCCGGGCGTGAAAGATGCCGAGCGTGTTGTTGCTCCACACCGGCGGACCGCTTGCCCCCAGCACAATCACGCCACCCTCACCGCCTTTCAGCGCGGGCAGCTCTGTGTGGATCATCTGGTCGGCGGCCGCCTGCGGGCTGCTGCCCCCCTGAACCAGTGTGCACACCTGCCGTGCCAGCGTGAGCCGGATAAAGTATTCGCCCACGCCGGTCCCTGACACGGCGCACGTGCGATCGGACGCATAGGTGCCTGCGCCGATCAGGGGCGAGTCACCGACACGCCCCGGCAGCTTGCCCTGCATGCCGCCGGTCGAGGTTGCCGCGGCCAGGTGGCCGTTACCATCGCGAGCCACAGCGCCCACGGTGCCGTAATGGTGCGCGCTGGGCCGGGAAAGCGCGGCCGACTCCCCATGTGGGGGCCTTGGCGGCACCCCTGCGGGACGCGCCGGGACGGGACGGCCGCTTGCCCGCATGACTGCTGAAAACTCTTCCCAGCGCATCTCGGTGAAAAAGAACGACGGCGGCTCCTGCTCCAGGTGCTGCGAGCGGGAAAACGAATCCGCGCCTGGGCCCACCATCAACACATAGGGCGTGTGCTCCATGACGGCGCGAGCCAGTGCTACCGGGTGCCGCGTGAAGTGCACGCCGGCAACCCCACCGGCAGCAAGCGTTTCGCCATCCATCAGGGAAGCGTCCATCTCGTTGGTGCCGTCGGCGGCAAACGCCGAACCGCGTCCCGCGTTGAACAATGGGTCGTCTTCCAGCACCTCCACGGCTGCTTGCACCGCGTCGAGAGCCCTGCCATGCGCGGCCAGCACGGCCTGCCCGGCAGCAAGAGCCCTCCCGAGAGAAGCGTGGTAGGCCGTGGCGGTCGCGGGGTCCATGTGCAGCCACTCGGCTTCGCCCGCACCACCGTGGATGGCGATGGCCCACGGCTGCGCGCCAGCCGTGGCCGCGAACAAAAACAAGGCAGGGAAGAGAAAAGTGCGCATGAGGGGTATCGTAATGCCTTGTACGCGATCAGCGGCTCGGCACAGGGGTCTCGGGCTGGAGGAGGTGGCCCATCTTTTCGCGCTTCACATTCAGGTAGCGCTCAAAGCTGTCCTCCACCGGTACCACGGCCGGCACACGCTCCACCACCTGGATGCCCGCACGCTCAAGCGCCGCGACCTTTTCAGGGTTGTTGGTCAGCAGGCGCACTGCCGGCACCTTGAGCTGGTGCAGCATGGCAGCCTGCAACTCGAACTCGCGGCAGTCGGGCTTGAAGCCGAGTTCGACATTGGCTTCCACCGTGTCGCGGCCCTGTTCCTGGAGCTCGTAGGCTTTCAGCTTTGCCATCAGGCCGATGCCGCGGCCTTCCTGCTGGTCGTACAAAATGATGCCGGAGCCGAGCTCTGCGATGGAGCGCAGGGCGAGCTCCAGTTGAAGGCGGCAGTCGCACCGCAAGGAGTGAAACACATCGCCTGTGAGGCATTGCGAGTGAATGCGGACCAGGGGCGGCGCAGCATGGATATCGCCCATGACCAGCGCGATTGCTTCTTCGTATTCGAACAGCGGCCTCGGCTGCTTGCGATCGCAGGGTGTATGCCCGGTCAGTTCGCCGGTAAAACCAAGAATGCGGAAATTTCCCCAGCGCGTGGGCAGGGCAGTGTCGGCAACCTTGCTGACGCGGGCAAGCGGCATGCGCCCATTATACGAGCGCGTCGTCCGGCCCGGGCCGGGGCAGGCGTAGAGTAGGCTTGTGCCGGACCCGAAGCTCGTTGCCATGGACCCGAAGCTGATCCTGATCACGCTGCTGATCCGGCTCGGTGTTGCGGCCGCCGTATCCAGCGCGCTGGGCCGTTCGCGTGCTTTCCAACGGCTGTTATTCGCGGAAGACCGATCGTTCACACAGCAGCTTCGGCTTATTCTTTTTATCTGTGTGCCGCTCGCGCTTGGCGTGTGGATTCGCACCATCGTGCCGAACTTTTATGCCGCCGATATTTCGTTTGAAACCACCATCCTGGTGGGCGTGCTGCTTGGGCCCTTCTCGGCGGCCCTGGGAGCGGTGCTGCTGTCGGCGCCGGCGGCGCTGCACCATGAGTACCTGACCCTGCCGTTTTACCTGCTGGTCGCGCTGCTCACGGGCACGGTGGTGCGCCTGGTTGAGCCGGAAGAGGTTTGGTCATTTTCGCCGTTTGTGGACCTGAGTATTTATCGCTGGGCCCGGCGCAACCTGCGCAAGCCGCGCTTCGACCGGCAGATTCTCCTGTTGCTGCTGATCCTGTCGCTTGAGGTCGCGAGGGAGTGGCTGGCCCACGAGGCGCCGCGTGGGCTGTTTGCTCTCCATACCTCCTCGCTGTGGCTGCGATTATGTTTATGGATCTCTGCCGCCATGGTCGTCGGCATACCGCTCAAGATCTGGAATGCGACGCGGATCGAGCTGAAGCTGGAAGAGCAGAAGCGGCTCCTGCTCGAGGCCCGTCTTGATGCGCTGCAACGGCAGATCAATCCGCACTTCTTGTTCAACACGCTCAACTCCATCGCGACGCTGATTCGCGTGCGGCCCGAGCAGGCCCGCGAACTGATCGTGAAGCTTGCAAGCATCCTGCGCGCGCTGCTGCGCGATCACGAGTCCTATGTGCCCTTCCGCGACGAGCTTTCCTTTACAGACGATTACCTGGGCATCGAGGTGGTACGATTCGGCACGGAAAAGCTGCGCGTCGTCAAGGAGATCGATCCTCGAACGCTGGAGTTGCCGGTGCCCAGCATGCTGCTGCAGCCGCTGGTTGAAAACAGCATCAAGCATGGGCTTGAGCCTCGGCTCGCCGGCGGCACCATCACGCTTCGCTCACGCGTAGAGGGCAGCACGCTGATCATCGAGGTGGAGGATGACGGCGTCGGCATTGCCCCCGAACGGGCGCTGCCCACCGGGGTGCAGCGGCGGCAAGGCGGCAACGGCATCGGCATGCGCAATGTGCGGGAACGCCTGGAGATGCTGTACGGCAGTGCGGCAGGGTTCGAGATTACAAGCCGCCCCGGGCGCGGCACGCTGGTGACCGTGCACATGCCGGGCAGCCTTTTGCATATTTCATAATCAGGCGCCGGCGACGACCTCGCGGTAAAACGCTTCGTAGCGCGGAATGATGCGGGTGGTGCAGAAGCGCTGCTGCGCATCGCGCCGGGCCTCAGCCGCCATCGCCTGCAGGGCCTCGCCGTCGGTCAACAGCGCAAGTGCCGCGGCAGCCATCCCTTCCACGTCGCCCACCGGCAGCAGGCGCCCGTTGACGCCGTCCTCGATCAGCTCCGGCACGCCGCCCTGCCGCGTGGAGATGGTCGGCACACGGCAGGCCGCGGCCTCCAGCGCCGCCAGTCCAAAAGCCTCAAGCGTGCTCGGCATCAGCATGAGGTCGGCCAGCGGCAGCAGCCGGTGAACCTCGTCCTGCTTGCCCAGGAAGTGCACGCGGCCTTGTAGCCCCAGCGTGTGGACCCGGTACTCAGCATTGGAGCGCTCCGGGCCATCACCGACCAGTAGCAGGTGAGCCGGCAGCCGGGCGGCGATCCGAGCGAAGATCTCGATCACATCGTCGACGCGCTTGACCGGGCGAAAGTTGGAAAGGTGCATCAGGATTCGCTCGCCCGGTGGAGCGAAACGCGCGCGGCCCGCGGCTCTCTCGTCCTCCGGCAAGGGAGTGTACAAGTCGCAGTTGACGAAGTTGGGCACCACCTCGATGGGCCGGGTCACCTGGAACTCCTGGACTGTTTTGTCGCGCAGATACGACGAAATCGCGGTGACACCGTCCGAGTTCTCGATCGCGAAGCGCGTCACCGGCAGGTATGACCGGTCCTGGCCGACCAGTGTGATGTCGGTGCCGTGCAGGGTGGTGACAAAGGGCAGCCTCCTGCCGCGCGAAGCAAGCATCTGCCGCGCCAGCAGTGCGCTCACGGAGTGGGGAATCGCGTAGTGCACGTGCAGCAGATCCAGGTTATAGTACTCGCCCACTTCGCTCATGCGGGTGGCCAGCGCCAGGTCATAGGGCGGGTACTCAAACAGCGGGTAGGTGGGCACCGCGACCTCGTGGTAGAAGATGCCGCGCTCACGCCCGGAAAGCCGAAAAGGCTGCTGGTAGGTGATGAAGTGGACCTCGTGTCCGCGCTCGCCCAACTCGATGCCGAGCTCGGTTGCCACAACGCCCGAGCCGCCGTAGGTGGGGTAGCAAGTGATGCCGATTTTCATCCGGTGTCTCCAGGCGGCGGGCCGCCCTGCGGCTTGGACGCGCGTTTTGTCCGGCAAGTCCGTTCATGTTTTCGGGGTGGGAGGAAGCTCGACGTGTGAGCCGACTGATGTTACAGATCGGCGAACGAAACTAAACGATGCGGGCCGTCTGACCCGGTCCAGCGCGGAATCACTTGAAGAAGAGCCTCGTACTCCCGCTGCCGCTCCGCCCGCAGCCGGGTGCGCCGGCTTTCAAGCGTTGCATCGTGAAAACCCGGGTGACAAACCAGCTCGTAACAGCCATCCGGCTCCCCGTGCTGCTCCAGCGCACGCAGCAGGCGGTCAAGCAGGGCGGCATCGAGGACGCCCGTTGCCAGGACGCCCAGGGCGCCGCGGGTGGTCTGCAGGCCGGCCCGGTCGACCTCGCGATGAAACTGGTGGCGGCAAATGGAAAGCGCTGTGAAATGCGCCCGTCGAAGAAGGGGAACGCCGGAGGCGGCCCGGCGGCTCCAAGGGGGCTCAAATGGATTGCGAATCGCCCGAATGCCGCACCGGAGCGCGGCGCGCAGCAAAGGCCGCAGAACCCGGGGCAGCATGTGCGTGTGCTTGTGAGTGTCCAAGTGCGACAGCTGCCGACCTTGCCCCTGCAAGGACCGGATCTGGGCCACGGCCTCGTTTTCGATCTCGCGCTCGCGGATGCGGCCTGCCAGAAGATCGACCGCGAAGCGTCCGAGCGAGGGTCGAAAAGCTCCATCGCGGGTCAGGGTCGGTTGGTCTACGGCGAGGAGTCCAGGGTCGGCTGCGGGCTTTGTTCCCGCCCCCGTTGGCTGCCCGGAGGACGAAACACCGTCGACCAGCACCACGTGGCAGCCCAGATCCAGCGTCGGCGGCAGCGCCGCGGCTGTTTCCGAGATCGAGTCGCCGGCGGCCATCGCCGTGGCAGAGCCGAGTGCCCGGGCCTGATGTAGCGCCAGAACTGCGCGGTCCACCCCGCTCGTGTATCCCAAGTCGTCGGCGTTTACGATCAGGCGAGCCATCTATGGAAATCCCTGGGCTTGAGTCTATCAATGGTGCTCGGGAATGGGTGTCCAGTTGCCGCCATCGACAGGGCCTTCCGGCGGATGGCCGGCTGCTATGATACCTAAGTGCCGTCTGCGTGCTACAAGGATGGGGCGGTTAGCTCAGTTGGTTAGAGCGCCTGCCTTACAAGCAGGATGTCGGGGGTTCAAGTCCCTCACCGCCCACCAAACGTTTCCACCGGTCATGCTGAGCACAAAGGGAGCTTCCCAGCCTTGCAGCTCAATGCTCGGGAGACACCAGCGCGTAAAAGGTGTCTTATAGGAGAACATCGAACACGCACGAGGACTCATGCGACAAACGCTTGTCCTGAACTTCATTGTTCTTGGATTTTTTGTGTTTCTGTTTTCATCCATCCAACGGCGCCGGCCCTCGACCCGTTTGCGCTTGTGGATTGCCGCCTGGATCTGTGCCGTGGTTCACTTCGGTATCGGCCTGTGGCGAACAGACATACCCTTGTTTGCCGGCCTTGTTGTGACCCTCGGCAACGGCGGACTCCTGCTATGCGGCTTGTGCTTTCTGGTGTCTTTCTCCGGCATTCCTGCCGAGGAGAGCCGGTATCACCGGCGAGTTCCATGGATCTTCGCTGTGATCTCGCTGCCCCTGCTGCTGCTGAGCGGTGCCGTCGCCTTTCAGGTACAACGCACCTCCCTTTTTTTTGCGCTGGACCTGGTTCTTCAGGCTCTTGGCCTGGTTTTCCTGTGGAGCTTTCGCAGGGAAAGAAAAACAATCATGGTTCCAGGCACCGTGCTGATTCTGGCTTGCTGCCAATGGAGCTCGTTTGAGTTGGTCAGCCGGCAAGAGCAAGGCCTGCTGCTTATTGTGCTCATGGAGATGTTCGCCCTGAATGCGCTGCTGTACGCGCACCAGTTTCCCCGCCGTTCGGCCGGTGTACTTACCACCATCGCTGGGCTGCTGGGCTGGGCTGCAGTCTTTCCGCTCCAAATGCTTGCGCCCCGCTGGTGGCCTGCCCTTACGGTACAGCCGGAGATCTGGAATGTACCAAAGGTGGTTGTTGCCTTTGGCATGCTGGTGACCCTTTTTGAAAACGAGCTCAACCTGACGGAGCGGGACCGGGAACAGTACCGCAGCCTTTTTGACAGCAATCCCCTGCCGATGTGGATCTTTGACAAGGATTCGACCCAGCTGCTTGAAGCAAATGCCATGGCCGTACACCAGTTTGGGTGGGACCGGGAAGACCTGCCGCAACTCACTATCAATGACCTTCTCTCCGAAAGCGAAACCTCGCCCGTAAGCCTGGTAGAGCTGAACTGGCGGCTGGCCGCTGACTCGTCCGGGCAGCCTGCCCGGGACGCGACCGAAGGGACGACCGGGGCCGGCAGTATGCGCTTTCAAACCAAGTCCCGGCAGGAAGTGGTGGTCGAGGTGACCCTGCAAAGGGTGGATTTCGCGGGCAGGGAGGCCCGGTTGCTGGTCGCCGAGGACGTAACCGAGCAGGCGGCAGTCCACGAGCAACTAATTCATCTTGCCAATCACGATCCCCTCACGGGCCTGCCAAACCGCCTGTTGCTGCAGGACCGGATGCGCAGTGCTCTCGCAAATGCCACGCGGCACGGCAGCCGCGCCGCGATCCTGTGTGTCGACTTGGACCGGTTCAAGCAGATCAATGATACCTTTGGCCACGCTGCGGGTGACAGCTGCCTGCGCGAGATCGCCAATCGTTTTCGGCAGCGCCTGCGCTCGGTCGACACGGCAGCCCGGACCGGTGGAGAGGAATTTATGGTCGTCCTCGACGAGATCGGTTCGCTCCGGGATGCGGAACGGGTCGCCGGCGACCTCCTGTTCTCCCTGAGCGCGCCTCACCTGGTGGACGGAGCCAAGATTCAACTCAGCGCCAGCATCGGCATTGCCGTGTTTCCAGACGACGGGGACGATGCAGCGCAGCTTTGGAGCATGGCGGACACCGCGATGTATCGCGCCAAACATAGCGGCGGCAACCGGCACATGGTCTATTCCCACGTCTTGTAGCGACCGCCCTCCTCGCAAACATGCGACCAGATCCTTTAAACACGGTACTTTGGTGCGCTCAAAGATGTCCGGCGTTCATTGACCCTACCCTACAACTTGGCTACACTCAGGTGGAACCAAGGGTCTTGAGCCTACGGCAGGAACCGTCTCTATCGCGGCCTAACGTTATAAGGTTGGCACGCAGGACCAAGAGGGGGAGAAGTTTCTGCCGAAATTGCCGATAAGAGAGTGGAGGGTCGAAAGCCCTGGGTTGAGCCGCCTGAGGCGGTGCGTGGAAAGGCGGAATCCTCTGCGATGCACTCCTGACTTGCCGCTTTTGCATGCCGTGGTTGGCACGACGAACAAGCGGTCCCCACGTTTCAAGCTCGCAAGCGTAAAATCTCCATCTCTTTGCATACATACCCGGCGAAAGGGACGCGGGCGATGGAAATCACGCCTGGAAGCCGGTTCCAAATTTCCTTCTGAACTGTTCAACAAGACTCCTGCCGCCCCCTTCCTGCTCCGATGGACTCGCCAGGGGCTTGTGCATGCCCGCAACCTTTCCTCCCAAGGAGCTTGTTAAAGATGGAAAGTCCCACCGTACAAACCGACCGGCAGAGTACAGTCAGTCCACTGCTCGCACCCGAGCAGGCGATCATCACACCCAGTGATATTCGCAAAATCCTGATCAAACGCAAATGGCTGATTCTGGCAGGTATTGTCGTGGGACTCGCGTTTGCCGCCGTGTACATCCTGACAACCATTCCGCAGTATGAAGCGATTTCGCTGATCGACATCAACGAAGGGAAGCAAAGCAACATCGGCATCTCTGATCTGGTGCAGGAGGAGCAAGGGGGAGTGGAAGGCAGTTTAATCCGCACCGCAACCGAGATTGCAATTATGCAAAGCGATACAGTCTCGCTTGATGTGATTCAAACGCTTGATCTCTACCACAAGGAGCCTTTCACCCAGATCTTTGTCAGAAGTCCATACACGGGAAAGCTCACACCGACTCAGCGGCTCAACATGCTTGCCTTGTTTAAAGGTTCCACGAGGATCGCCACGAAACCAGGTACCGAACTGGTGGAGGTTGACTTCCGCAACCAAAACCCGGCACTTGCCGCTGCTGTGGCCAATGCGATCGTTGATCGCTATATGGACCGCAGTCTACGGGTTCGTTACGAGGGAACTACCCGGATCTCGGACTGGCTGGCAAAGCAGCTCGACAATCTGAAGAACCAGGTCACGCAATCCCAGGATCAACTGGCCAACTACCAAAAGCAGAACGGGCTGATCGGTATCGACCCGAATGGCAATGGGGAAGACCTCACGATCGAGAATCTTCGCATCGCAAACCAGCAGTTATCGGAAGCGCAGGCCGACCGGGTCGTCAAGGAAGCCCGTTACCGGATGGCGATGACTGGCAACCCTGAGTTGCTGCTGTCCGTCGCCCCTTCCGCAACACTCTCGCAGCTCCAGCAGCAGGAAGCCGCCCTGACCGTACAGCAAGCGCAGCTTCAGTCGAAGTTCGGGCCGCAGTGGCCCCGTGTCAGGGAGGTGCAATCGTCCCTGGACCAGGTGCGTCGCGACATCGCGGCCGAGATCAAAAACATGCAGCGCCGCTTTGAGGTGGAATACAACACGGCGGTGAGTACGGAGAACCTGATGCGCGGGCGCCTGGATGCGGCCAAGCAGCAGACCTTCCAGCAGAATCGCAGCTCGGCGGAGTATCAGATCCTGCGTCACGGAGCCGATTCGGCGTCTGACCTTTACGACGCATTGCAGACCCGGCTGAAGGAAGCGGGCATCACAGCCGGCCTGAATGCTAACCAGATTGATATCGTTGATCGCGCCACTACGCCTGCTCGGCCGGTCTTTCCCGTCAAGCGAAATGACGCGGGGATCGGCCTTGGTGCAGGCTTGGTCCTGGGCCTGGTGCTGGCACTGTTTGCTGAAACCATCGATGACACCATCCGCACCTCCGATGATGCAGAATCTGTAACAGGTCTGCCGGCATTGGCAGTGATTCCACACTTCGAGCCGGCTCAGAAGAAGGTCGTATCAGCGCCCGGGACCGCAGCGGCCGAAGCGGAACGGGAGCGTATGTCACGGGTATCGCCTGATTTGATCTCCTATACGGAGCCTCAATCATACGTTTCCGAAGGTTTCCGAACACTTCGGTCGTCCATTCTGCTGTCAGCTGTAGACAGGGAACCAAAGCTGCTCCTGCTGACCAGCTCGTTTGCGACCGAAGGCAAAAGCACCTGTGCTGCCAACCTCGCTATCTCGTTTGCCCGGCGGTCCGCTCGCGTCCTGCTGGTGGATACGGATCTCCGCAAAGGCACGCTGCACATGAAGTTCCGCACCTCCAACCGGTTTGGTCTGTCCACGTTGCTGGTGCGTGAGGGAGAAGCCAATGCATATGAGACCCCACTGCCTGACCTACCGAATCTGACACTGGTCACGCGTGGTCCGGTGACCGTAAATCCTGGTGAAGCCCTGGCATCCCGGTCGATGGAAGAGCTGCTCCAGCGCTGGCGGGCAGAGTACGACCACATCATTCTTGATACATCGCCGGTGCTTGCCGTCGCAGATACACTGAGTCTCGCTCCTCAGGTCGATGCCAGTTTCATCCTGGTGAGGTCAGGGGTCACAAGAAAGAAGGCTCTTCTTCGGGTGCGAGAGCAGATGCGGAGGGTCAACGCTCGAGTGCAGGGAATTATTGTGAATGACGTGGATCTCCGGCTCGAAAACTATTACACCTACTCCAAGCGCTACAACTACAGCTACAGCTCGAACTACGGCGCGGGTTACGGCGGAGGTATGGATGCCGAACAGTAAGTCATTCCGCAAATGCCTTCTTAGCTCAGCCCTGGCAGTTCTGCTTCCGCTTGCTGGAGGTATGGCAGGTCGGGCGCAGGCCCCTGCGGCTGCTCTGCCGAGCCAAACCGGCCAGGCTCTGGCCGACCCCGTTGATGTGCCGCCCTCCATCCTGATTGGTCCCGGCGACATGCTCAATGTGATCGTCTTTGAAACGCCGGAGCTGAGCGCTTCGGTCCGCGTGAACCAGGACGGGGATGCCAATCTTCCCGTGCTCGGGCCGGTGCACTTGGCCGGACTGAACTCCCAAGAGGCCTCAACAGCGCTTGAGAATGCGTTCCGCACACGTGGCTTGCTGCTTGACCCGCATGTCACCGTTTCAGAAACAGAGTTCGCCTCTCAGGGTGCGACCGTTCTCGGCGAGGTTCGCTCGCCCGGCGTCTACCCAACCCTTGGTTCGCGTCGGCTGCTCGATATGATCTCGCTAGCCGGAGGAGTGTCGAATACGGCTGGCAGGCTTGCTTCCGTCATCCACCGAGGAGATGCACAGCACCCGGTGCAGATTGCCCTGCAGCCGACGCCCGCGTCGCTGCACGCGCAGCAGAATCCGGTAGTGCTGCCGGGTGACACTGTAGTTGTAGCCAAGGCGGGGGTGATTTACATCATCGGCGACGTCCTTCGCCCGGGTGGCATCCTTGTGGACAACAATGAACGACTTTCCGTGATTGAGGCGTTGTCTTTAGCCGGTGGTATGAATAAAACAGCAGCTTTGTCGCAGACAAAGCTGGTTCGGAAGCTGCCCGCCGGCCGTGAAGAGATTGATCTCAATTTGAAACACATTCTTTACGGGAAGCAGGCTGATATTCTCGTTTCAGACGGAGACATACTCTTTGTCCCTTCCAGCGTGGGAAAGACCTTCCTCTACCGCGGTATTGAGGCGGCTTTCGGACTGGCAACCAGCTATGCCCTCTTTGTTCACTAACGCAGGCGTGGAAAAACGATGATCCAGTCTGCCACTCTTACGCAAACCGCACCGCGAGCGCGGGTCCTGCTGCGGAGTCCCAGGTCGCGGCGCCTTGGTTCCCTTTTTGTTCCTTTACGCCGCTTGTATCTCTTCATTATGCCGGCGATCTTGTTTGCCGGGGCTCTCTTTTGCTGGGCGGTAGGCTCCGATTTTTCCGTGATCACAGGCGCACTACTGCTCTCAGCCGTGACTGCTTATCTCTTGTTCGATCTGCTGGGCCGCAGGGCACCTTTGCGTGTTTCGACCGTACTTGCCAGTACACTCGGTATCGCATACGGCATCGGCACTGCAAATACCTGGTTTACTCTGCCGAGAGGGGGAGAAGATCTCGGCGATTTTTTTCATATCAATACGGTAAGTCTCGCTCATACCATGGGTTGCATTCAGGCAGCCGTCGCGCTTCTGCTTGTGCTGGGCGAACTCATGGAATCTCCCATCTTCGGGGAAGATTTCGAGCTCCGGTTCAACAATCGGTCGATCGTTTTCCTGACGTTTGGGACGATTGTTCTGGCGGCTTCGTTTGCACACGGATCCACGGGTTTCATGGGTGCGACTGCCGGTGAAGGGGCGGATATTGGCCACCTGGGCTATCTGGCAAGTCTCTCGGAGTGGCTTACCGGTTCTTTATTCGCTATGTCGTTTTGTGTTTCCCTGAATGTGAAAAGCAGATTTTCGCGGATCTACGCCCGAGTCTTAACAGTTGTGCTTGCCTTGTTGCTGTTTCCGCTCGGAAGAAGAACGATGCTGTTTTCGGTCGTTCTTGCCTTACTGGCCCTCCGCCTGGGGCGTTACAAGATCCCGCTCTCCCCTCTTAAAAAGATCGTGATCCTCGCGATGCTGGGAAGCGTCATCTACGTAGCCTCCATCGGCTTCTACTATCTCCGAGTTGCGGGATTCGGTCTTATCAAACCTACTCTGGTGCAACGCATTCAGGCTGCTGTGGCGTTTGCCAAGGTGAAATCATTTTCAGAGATGAAGCAGTTAATGGCGGAAAATGTACAAAAGCGAACATTTGTGCTCGGATTTCTGGCTCAACTTGAGGGTTATACGGAAATCTTGCCTGGAGCGCACGGCGAAGACCTCGCCAAGCAGTTTCAGCTAGCCATTCCTTCCCTTTTGTACTCAGGAAAAGACCTATTCTTTCAAGAGGAGCATCTTGCCAATGAGCTCTTCGGGTCAACCTACACGGACGAGGCCAACACCATCTTCACAGCGGGAACAGTTGATTTTGGAATTTGGGGGCTGCTGATATATCCCCTACTTGTGGCTGCCATGATTCGACTCTTCATAGAATTCGTGTCCGAAGCTCTGCCGGTGTTCGCATCCTGCTTCATCATTTTGGCCTCTTTTTCAACTATCTTAGAGCCAGAACTGGCCGCGGTTGCTTACTTTCTTATTTTGCGCAATGGCATCATCTTTGGATCAGTCGTCTGGTTCGTCATGTCCCTACCTGAGTTCCGCATCAAGAATGTAGGTTTGTAACGATGAAAATACGTTGTCGATTTCGTTTTCCTCTTGCTTCAGCCGGGTCTTTGATTTGCGTCTGCTTTTCCCCTCTGATCGCTTGTGCACAGAACACTTCGCTCAGCCCAAGTCTTGCCACTCCCCTCGTTCAAAGTACAAGCACGTCCGGGTTCAACTCGGTGTTCGATTCCGAGTCGGCGAATTTCACGAACTCGGAACTGCACACCGACGTATCTGACCCGACGCACTCCCAACTGCTGGGATCCGTGCTTACCCCTGCGAGCGTTCCTTCCGTCAATGGTGCGGTGGACAGCACTCCGCAGACCGGCACTCTGTCTGACGCTCAACTAGCCAGCCAGTACGGAGCAGGTGCAGTCTCCGGACGTCGCGATTCCGCGTTTGCGGTCGGCGCGACGTCAGTCGGTTTCGGCAGTTTGGTAAGCGCACAGTCTTTTCGCGGTGGCGGGTATGGTGCGGTGAGCGGGCAGATGGCGTCTGCCGGGACGCAAATGACCCGTGATGCGTTTACCGCTTCGGCGTCCTCAGTTTCGGGAAGAAGTCCCGCTTCGCCGATGAGCGATTCTCGTTCGTACGACCTTGATCCGCGTCTGGTGTCACGCTCACAGGTCGATGCACTCGGCACCTCGGTCACTGTCGGCCTGGCAAGTGATCCGGTACTAACCGGAACCCTTTCCGGCCTAGGAAGCGCGACTCAGATGCAGGGGGAACTCCCGAGTCCCTCGTCTCAAACAGCGCAATTCTTCGCTTCTTCCTCTCCACCCAACGCGCCATTTCAGTATGAAGATGGGCAAACACCGCCCCTTCAGGTTTATCAAACGCCGGGCGTCGTCCTTGGCGCGGCTCCTGCATACGGTACCGCGTCGAGTGGTTTCCCCGATTCCACGCGGGGCCTGGCCGGGTTGGCCCTTGAGAGTGACGCTCTTGTGTCACCGCTCGAGCGTGCGGATACCGGCGTTTCACCGCTCGCTTCATCGGTGGCCGGTAGCGCTTCGGGCCTCCGTCAGCGTTTAAATCCAAACCTGCATGCTTCGCCGCCACCGGCACCACCTCAGAGCTTTGAGGCGTTTGAGCGCCAGGCGCAAGATCGGCGTCTGCTTGCTGGGCTGTCTATTTCGCAGTCGTCCATGATCTACCAGAAGGATCTACGCGACTACCAGCGACGGGGGCAGCGACACTCTTCCCGGTTTCCGTCCCAATCCAGCGAACTGCTCGACAATGGGCGGCAGCAGGAAATGATTCGGAAGATGGGTCGATAGTTGTGCAAGAATGGCTGCACTCTGCACCAGAACTCATGAACTTGCGTCGTGACACAGGAGGCTCTATGAAAAGTTCCATCTGTATTTCCGTCGTCGGCTCCGGCTATGTAGGACTGGTCGCCGCAGCGTGCTTTGCCGAGATCGGTCACCGAGTCATCTGCGTCGATAATGATGAAAGCAAGGTTGCCATGCTGCGCGATGGGGGCGTGCCGATCCACGAGGAATACCTGAAGGAACTGCTAGACCGGCATCGCGGCACCTCCATCACCTTTACCGCCGATCTGCGCGAGGCGACGCGCGAAGCGGACGCCATTTTTATCGCGGTGGGCACCCCACAAAGCGGAACAGGCTCGGCTGATCTGTCCTACGTCGATGCGGTCGCAAGCGAGATCGCCCGCTCGATCGACACCTACAAGGTGATTGTCGAAAAGAGCACTGTTCCTGTTTACACAAACGAGTGGATCCGCCGCGTCGTGGAGCGGAACGGCGTACCGCGGGAGCTTTTTGACGTTGCCTCCAACCCGGAGTTCCTCCGCGAAGGCACCGCCGTTGTGGACTTCCTCCATACCGATCGCATTGTGGTCGGCACGGATTCGCCGCGGGCCGCGGCACTCATGTCCGCCATCTATGAGCCGCTGACAAGCGGTTCCTATTACAAGTGGGAAAACAGCGTCCCGGGCGATTTGAATGAAAACAATCTGCCCCCCCTGCTCCATGTGTCCACCAAGGCCGCCGAGCTGATCAAGCATGCGTCAAATGCCTTTCTCGCAGTCAAGATTTCCTTTATCAATGTGGTCGCAAACATCTGCGAGGCCGTGGGTGCGGATGTGAAGCAGGTAGCGCAGGGCATGGGCATGGATGCCCGTATCGGTCCGCGTTTCCTCCAGGCCGGCGTCGGCTACGGCGGATCCTGTTTCCCGAAGGACGTGGCGGCATTTCGCTATGTGGCCGAGCAGTTCGGCATTCCCTTCGGCCTGCTGAGTGAAGTGGAAAAGATCAATGTCGAGCAAAAGCGCCGTTTTTTTCAGAAGGTGCGTTCGGCGCTGTGGACCTTCCGCGGCAAGAAGCTGGGTGTTCTTGGGCTTGCATTCAAGGGCGGCACCGATGACATTCGCGATTCACCCGCGATCGAGATCGTGGAACTGTTGCTGCGCGAGGGCTGCTCCATCGATGCGTTTGACCCCGCTGCGATGGAGCGTACCGCCGAGGTGCTGCCGTCGTCGGCCTCCATGCACTACGTCGAGGATGCTTATGCGGCGGCCCGCGGCAAGGACGCATTGCTGATCCTGACCGACTGGCAGGAGTTTGCCGAGCTGGACCTGGATCGCCTGCAGCAAAGCCTGCGTTACCCGATCGTGCTGGATGGACGGAACCTGTTCGATCCGGAGCACATGGCCGCTCGCGGGTTTACCTACCACAGCGTCGGACGGCAGGATGCTTTGCCGAGCCGTGAGGCCGTTGTACAGGGCAAGTCGGTCTAGATACCGGAAAGCGTCTGCGGCTTTGCGCAGCACAGACCCGCAGACGCGAGCTGGGCTTACCGATGCGCTGAAAAGCACAAGAGCCGTCGAGGGAGGAAGTTCGGTATGAAGCTGAAGGATGAAAAGGTTGTAGTCTGCGGAGCCGGTGGATTCATCGGCGGCCACCTGGTCAAGGATTTGCTGGCGCAGGGAATCAATGTTGTCCGTGCTGTTGATGTGAAGCCACTGGACGAGTGGTACCAGACCTCCAAAGGGGTTGAAAATCTCTCCCTTGATCTGCGCGATCGCGGCAACTGCCAGACTGCCGCGGACGGAACGGAGGTCGTCTTTCAGCTTGCGGCCGATATGGGCGGCATGGGTTTTATCGAGAACAACAAAGCGCTCTGCATGCTCTCCGTTCTGACCAATACCCACATGCTCATGGCGGCGCGGGAAGCGGGCGTCGAGCGCTTCTTCTTCTCCTCCTCAGCCTGCGTTTACAACGGGGAAAAGCAAACAAATCCCGACGTCGTCGCGCTTAAGGAAGAGGATGCCTACCCGGCGCTGCCCGAGGATGGCTACGGCTGGGAAAAGCTGTTTTCCGAGCGGATGTGCCGTCACTTTGAAGAAGATTTCGGCCTGACCACACGCGTGGCACGCTACCACAATGTCTATGGACCACTCGGAACCTACGAGGGAGGCCGGGAAAAAGCGCCTGCTGCCATGTGCCGCAAGGTCATCGAGGCTAAGCAGAGCGGCAAGCATGAGATCGAGATCTGGGGTGACGGTCACCAGACTCGTTCCTTTATGTACATCGACGACTGCACCCATGGCACGCAGGCTATCCTGGAGTCCGAGATAGACGAGCCCATCAACCTGGGTTCGAGCGAACTGGTGACGATCAACCAGCTTGTAGACATTGTCGAGGAAATCGCGGGCATCAAGCTGCAACGTCGCTACAATCTGGGCGCTCCCAAAGGCGTCAACGGCCGTAATTCCGACAACACTCTGATCCAAAAGCATCTTGGCTGGGAGCCTTCTATCCGGTTGCGGGACGGCATGGCGAAAACTTACGCCTGGATTGAAAGCCAGATGTTGGCCCCGGTCAGCCGGTAACCGCCGTCCATGGAGGAGCTTGCCATAACTCCGGCCAATTCGGCGGAACGGTCGCGGATCCGCCGGATCCTGATCTACCGCCTGGGTTCGCTCGGCGATACGATGGTCGTTCTGCCGTCACTTCATCTGCTGGCCCGGCTTTTTCCAGGGGCGGAGCGGCGCATGCTGTCGAACCAGCCGGTGCACGGCAAAGCCGCTCCTTCCTCGGCGATCCTGGACCACTCGGGCCTGATCACCGGGTACATGAGTTACCCGGTCGGCACGCGCAACCCGCTAACGCTTGCGGGGATTGCGCTCCGGATCCGTGCTTTCCGGCCCGATCTGCTGGTCTATCTGACAAAACCGCGTGGTGAGGCCGTGCTAGAGCGCGACCGGAAATTCTTCACGATCCTTTGTGGAGTTCGTGAGATCGTGGGGCTGCCCACCGGCAAGCTCGGGACCAACTGCCAGCTTTCCCCGGAGCAGTGGGAAAGTGAGGCGGGTCGACTGGCGCGGACGCTGGCGACGCTTGGCCCTTTGGACGTCAACGACCTTCGCAACTGGGATCTCCAGCTGACCGACGAGGAGCGTATGGCGGCGGCACAGGCGCTCAGTCCGCTGGGCCGGCGACCTTTGCTCGCCTGTGGGCCCGGCACCAAGATGCAGGCCAAGGACTGGGGAACGGCGAACTGGCGCCTGCTGCTCGACAGGCTTGCGGGGGTCTTTCCCGAGCATGGACTGGTACTGGTCGGGGCGAGGGACGATTTTGCCGTCAGCGAGGAGGTTGCGCTAGGGTGGGCTGGGCGCTCGCTCAACCTGTGCGGCAAGCTGGCTCCGCGCGTGACCGCCGCCGCGCTCGCGCATACGGAGCTTTTTCTGGGGCCTGATTCCGGCCCCATGCACTTCGCGGCGGCAGCCGGTGTGCCCTGCGCCATCGCCTTTGCTTCGCGTACGGAGCCCGGCGTCTGGTATCCGGCCGGGGAAGGCCATCGGGTCGTCTATCACCGGCTTCCGTGCTCCAACTGCGACCTGGAAACCTGCATCGTCAACCAAAAACGCTGCCTGACCGGCATCACAGCCGAGGAGATGTTTGACGCCGCGCGTGAAGCCTGGCAGGCCGGGCAGCAAAGGCGGGCGCAACGGGAAGCGGCTCTGCTGGGATAAACCGGGCAGCCGGCACAGCAAGGCGATCGGAGAAAATATGTATGTTGTTACGGGCGGCGCGGGCTTTATCGGCAGCAATCTGGTGCATGAACTGAACCGGGCCGGCATCGATGACATCCTGGTTGTCGACAATCTCGCCGATGCGCGCAAATCGCTCAACCTCCACGGCGCAAGATTCGTCGATTACATGGACAAGCACGAATTTCGGCGCGCGCTGGCGGCCCGGTCGCTCGGCCTTCCCAGGGTGGAAGCGGTTCTGCACCAGGGTGCCTGCTCCAACACGCTGGTGGACGACGGCGTGTACATGATGGACAACAACTTCACCTACTCGAAAGAGGTGCTGGGGTACGCCATGGAGATGGACGCGCCACTTGTTTATGCCTCAACCGCCGCGGTGTACGGGCTGAGCGGTCCGGGTAGATTCTCGCCCACGCGGGAGAATGAGAAACCGCTCAACGTGTACGGCTTTTCCAAGCTTGTGTTTGATCATTACGTGCGCGAACTGTTCCAGCGCGGCGCGGTACCGACCACTGTGGTCGGCCTTCGCTACTTCAACGTGTACGGCCCGCGCGAACAGCACAAGGGGCGCATGGCCTCTGTCATTCACCACTTCACCAAGCAGATGCTGGAGCTCGGCAAGGTCCGGCTTTTCGCCGGGTCCGGCGGCTACGCGGACGGCGAGCAGCGTCGCGACTTTGTGTACGTGCGCGACCTGTGCCGGCTCAACCTGTTTTTTGCCGGCATCGGGGTGCCTGTGACCGAGCGCAAAAAGTATCACGCGATCGTCAACGCCGGCTCCGGCGCGTCGCGAACGTTCAACGAGGTCGCCCGCGCGTTGATGACCGTGCACGGCGAAACGCCGATCGAGTACATTCCATTTCCGCAGGATCTCGATGCGCGCTACCAGCACTTCACCGAAGCCGACCTCCATGCGCTGCGAGAGACCGGCTGTGGCTTTCAGTTCACCCAGCTAGAAGACGGAGTGCGAGAGACGTTTGCTGCCTTGTCGACGATGTGAATCAGGCGGATGGGAGGCAGAGACATCCGTGCTCTGCTTGCGGCCAGAGGTTGGCACGGGGCAAGCTGAACAGCTGTGCCCTATCCCGGCATAGCCTATGAACCTCAAGACTACGGCTTCACCCGAGTTAGTGACCCGGTTCGCACGCCGGTTTAGATGCCGTGATAAGTCGGGCTATCTCGAGCAACGACCCGGATACCGCGCCCCCAAGTGAAGTGGCCTTCTCAGCCCCGGCTTTTTGTGTGGCGCGGTCGCCCTCGATAAACACGGTCCGCATGCCCAGTTGCACCCCAACCTCGATGTCGGACAGGGAATCGCCGATCATTACGCTGGTCTCCCAGCAAATCTCCGGGTGCAGGGCGCGGGCCTGCTCGAACAAGCCTGGCTCGGGTTTGCGACACTCGCACACGCCTTTGTCGTGGGGGCAGTAGAAAAAGCCGTCGATGTGCGCGCCGTGCGCGGCCAGTTCCTGGTTGAGGCGGGTATGGAGCCGCTCCACGTCGGCGGTCGTGTACAGCCCCAACGCCACGCCACGCTGGTTGGTCGCGACATACACTTTCAGCCCCGCCTGATTGAGCAGGCGCACTGCTTCTTCCACGCCTGGCAGGGGGTGAAACAGGTCCCAGCGCGAAACATACTCTCCTTCCGGAGCTTTCCGGTTGAGGACGCCGTCGCGGTCCAGAAACACGGTCCGTATACCGTTGTAAGTTTGCGGGGCTTTCACACGGGGTATCATAGCGGAAGATTGATCCCTCGATGGGGCGGCAGGTGTGCGCCGGGAGCGGCAAGCAATGACCACGACAGAGTTGACGGGCGAAGCAGTCTTTGCGGGCGCGTTCAAGGAACACCTGCGGGTGATCGAAGAGCTGCAGCAGCAGCAGCCCACGCTGGAAGCACTGGCCCGCAAGATGACGGAAGCCATGATGGACGGCAAGAAAGTGCTGTGGTGTGGCAACGGCGGCTCGGCTGCCGACGCGCAGCACTTGGCGGCCGAATTTGTTGGCCGGTTCCGGCGCGAGCGCAAACCATTGGCCTCGGTCGCGCTGACCACCGACACTTCCGTGCTGACCTCGATCGGCAACGACTACGGCTACGACCACGTATTCAGCCGACAGGTGCTGGCGCTGGCCGAGCCGGGCGACATCGTTGTAGGCATTTCAACCTCCGGAAACAGCGCCAACATCGTCGAGGCGCTTGAGGCGGCGAAGGAGTGCGGCGCATACACGGTCGCGATGACGGGCGAAGGCGGCGGCAAAATGGCCGGCCTGGCCGAAAGCAGCGTTTGCGTTCCGACCAAGGATACGGCGCGGGTGCAGGAAGCACACATCCTGTGCGGGCATATGCTTTGCGACTGGGTGGAGCTGGCATGGTGTCAGATGGCCGGAAAGAAGGCCGAGTAAGCCGCCCATGATTCCTTTTGACGACCTGCACGGCATCGTGTCAAGGATAGAAGGTGACTGGCGGCAGACGCGGGTCCTGGTCGTCGGTGACGTGATGCTGGACCGCTATATCTGGGGTGACGTCGACCGCATCTCCCCGGAAGCGCCGGTGCCGGTGGTACGGATGGCACACCGGAGTGACCAGCCTGGCGGCGCGGCCAACGTCGCGATGAACATTGCCGGGCTGGGAGCACAGGTGACGCTGGCCGGGTTCGCCGGGCAGGATGAGGACCGGCAGACGCTGGAAGACTGCCTCCAAAAAGCAGGAGTCAGCTCGCAGCTTACGACGGTGCCGACGCACCCGACCACCTCCAAGCTGCGCATCCTGGGCGGCCAGCAGCAGATTCTGCGGCTGGATGTGGAACGAACTGCAGGTTACCCGGCAGAGAGCCACGACGCGTTGTTGGCCGGCATCCTCGCCGCCCTGCCTTCCGTAAGGGCCGTGGTCCTGTCGGACTATGCGAAGGGTGTGTTGTCAGAAAAGGTCTGCAGGGCCGTGATCGATGCGGCCCGCGCGCAGGCGATCCCGGTGCTGGTCGACCCGAAGCACCGCGATTTCGGGCGCTACCGCGGCGCGACCACCATCTGCCCCAACCTGCAGGAGCTTTCGGTTGCGACCGGCCTGCCTCCGAAGGAAACAGCGCCGCTCCTGGCAGCCGCAGCCGCCATGCTGCCCGGCCTCGAACTGGACTACCTGAGCGTGACGCTGAGTGAAAAGGGGATCGCGGTGGTGCGGCCGGATGGAACGCAAACCTATCCGGCGGTCGCGCGGCAGGTCTTCGACGTTTCTGGCGCGGGAGATACCGTGATTGCGACACTTGCGCTTTCGCTCGCCAGCGGCTTGCCGATCGAGGCAGCCGTGCCGCTCGCGAATATTGCAGCCGGCGTAGTCGTCAGCAAGATCGGTACCGTGCCGGTTACGCGCGATGAGCTCATTACCAGCCTCCTGCCGGAGATTGAGCTGCAAGCGTCTGAAAAGCTGCTTGAACTGCCTCGTCTCCAAACACGCGTTCATGCCTGGCGTTCGCGCGGCGAGCGGGTGGTATTTACCAATGGCTGCTTTGACCTGCTGCACGTAGGCCACATTACGCTGATGGAAGACGCGCGCCGGCAGGGCGACCGTTTGATTGTTGCCATCAACAGCGATGCTTCAGTGAGCGGGCTCAAAGGGCCGACCCGCCCTGTTGTGTCCGAACGCGACCGGGGCCGGGTACTGGCGGCGTTGGCGGCCGTGGACGCCGTGATCGTCTTTGGCGAGCCCACCCCGCTTGAGCTGATCAAGGCGCTGCGACCCGATGTGATCGTGAAGGGCGGCGACTACGTCGAGGACACCGTGGTAGGCGCGAAGGAAGTCCGGAGCTGGGGTGGCGTGGTCAAGATCGTGCCGACGGTGGAGGGTTTCTCGACGACCAAGCTGATCGCACGCGCTGCCACCCCGGCCCTTGCCTAAGCGGTCTGCTGCTGCAAGAAGTCCTCGACCTCATGAAGGTTCGGCAAAGAAGGTTGAGCCCCGGCGCGTGTGACCGACAGAGCCGCGGCCACACAGGCCCACCGCGCGGCTTGAGCGGGTGTGTCGCCGCGAACAAGCGCGACCGCGAAGGCGCCGTTGAAACAGTCACCCGCCGCCGTTGTGTCCACAGCCTGCACTGCAGGTGCCGGAATGGATGCAAACGGAATGTTGGACCCGGCGAGGAACACCCCTGCCGATCCGCTCTTTAAAAGCACATTCCGGCAGCCCAGATCGAGCAGACGCGCGCAAATTTCAGCATCCGGCGCGGATTCAGCCGAATGGCCAAGCAGCGTGGCTGCTTCAGTCCGGTTGGGTGTGAGCCAACTCACACGACGGAGCAGGTTCCCAGGTAAGCGGCAGGCCGGGGCCGGGTCCAGCAAAAGCGGCACGCAGCCTTCCTCGCAGATCAGCGCGGCTTGTTCAACCGCCGCAAGCGGCACCTCGAGCTGCGCCAGCACCATCGAAGCCGTGCCGATGAGCGTTGCCGCCGCGATCACATCCTGGGCAGACAGCTCACGATTGGCTCCACCGATCACGACGATGGTGTTCTCGCCGCCTTCGCCTGTCGTGATCAGTGCCGTTCCGCTGCTGCCATCCGTGGTGTGTACCGCCGCTTCGTCCACGCCCTCTTTCCGCAACGCCTCGCGAAGTCTCAAGCCGAGCGGGTCATTGCCCAAACGGCCCACCATGCTGACCCGTGCTCCAAGCCGCGCGGCCGCCACGGCCTGGTTGCCCCCTTTGCCGCCGGCAAACTGTTGCAAGCTGGTGCCGTGAATCGTTTCGCCGGCCAAGGGCAGACGTGCCGCTTGGACCACCAGGTCAAGGTTGAGGCTGCCGACCACCACGATTCGCGGGAAGCTCATCTGTTTGCAACCGGGAGTGTCTTGCGAAGAAAGATCGTGGCCTGAAGGTTGTCGTTATACCGTTCGCAGGGCTGATAACCACACCGAAGGTAAAGTGCAATGGCGGCTTCGAGATCGTCCTTGCTGTCCAGATAGATCGTCCGCAGTCCTGCTACCTGAGCGTGCGTTTCCAACGCATCCAGCAGGGCCGAAGCCACCCCGCGCTGTCGAAAGGCCGCGCGTACATACAGCCGCTTGCACTCCCCGGCTGCGTCGAACCGCGCGAGAGGCCGCAGGGCGACACAGCCGACCGGAGCGCTGCCCACATAGGCAATCCACAAACCGCTGCCGGTGGTTCCGGCCCCGAGCAGAGCCCGCAAAGCGTCCGGAGTGTCGCGCTGCACCACGCCAACCAGGTCGCAATATTCTTCGATCAGCGTGCGGGCAACGGCTTCGTCGAGGGCTGTTGCCCGCAGAATACGCCGCGCCGACCGGTGCTGGTTCTCCCTTTTGATCGCCTGCGTCGTATGCCCCATGGTCGCCTGTTGTGTCGGTAAAAGGGGGAGCGCTGCACCTACTGGGCCGATGCACCCTCCGGCGCCACAGCCACCCGGTCGGCCGCGCGCAGCTTCACGGCTCCATTGTCGGTCTTCAGCCTGAGATCAGCAAATGAGGCCTTCTTTTCGGCTTTGACCGGCACGGCCAACTCGTACTGGTTTTCCAGCCGGCGGGTCACGTCCGACAGGAACGGCGTGAACGATACCGGGTTGCTCAGGCCCTCGTAGTACAGGTTGCCGCCAGTGGCATCGGCCACCTGCGTCAGGTAGTTCTGCCCGGCGTTGGTTTCGTAGTAGCTGCTGCTCAGGCGGCCTTGATCACGGTAGTAGATGGGGTAGACGACCAGCCCGGCCCGGTTCGCAGCATTCAGCGCGGCCTGGATATACGGGTTTTCCGGGTCATAACGCACCGCGTAGGGGTCGACGCCGTCGGTGATCATGATGACCTCGCGCCGGGCCGCCGATGGGGGCGCGGGCCAGCGTTTTGCCAAATCCTGCAGGCAAAAATATGGGCTGGCATTGGAGCCGGGCGATCCTGCAGGCAATCGGATGGTTTTCGCCGCCTCTGCGTGGTTGGCCGACAGAGGTGCCGCGAAGACGGAAGCGCCGTTCTGCATGTAGGCGACCCCGACGGTGACATTCGGCGGCAGGCCCTGTACAAACTTGCCGAGATCCTCAATATTCCGGCCGAACGAGGTTCGCAGGGAGTTATCGATCAGGAGCACCAGCTGTACCTGGCCCTGCCCATACGGTTGCCAGGCAAGTGGCTGTACCACCTTGCCGTCAACCTTGACCTGGAGCGCGCTGGCCGGCACTATCGGCGCGTTGTCGCCGGTTCTTGGCAGCACAGTCACAACAGTCTGAGCGGCCGGCTGGTCTGCTTCGGACTGCGCGAAAACTCCTGTGGCTGACAGGAGTGCAGCAAATGCGAGGGGAAGGGCTTTGGCAAAAACCTTCATGGAATCTTCCTTTCGTGGCTGTGTGCGGCACTGGTTCGCGGCAACAGCATCACCACGTTGTAAACACACATTCGATGCGAAAGACGCTCGCTGGTCTATGCTTTGAAGGAGATGCAAAGAGTGTTGACGGCCGCGGTGCTGGTACCGCTGGTCTTGTTTGTTGTTTTTTTTAACTCGCTGCCCCTGCTCACGGTGGTCTCGGCCATGGTCGCAGGGCTCGCTGCATGGGAGTTCCTAGGCCTAGCGGCTCGTCACGGAGCACCCGGAGTCTCCGGCGCTCCGCGGATTGCGGTTCTTCTCGGCATTGCCCTTTTGTTTGCCTGCACATTGTTCCGTCCGGAGTATGTGGCCCCCCTGTTGGGTGCGCTTGCCTTTCTTCTGCTCGGCTTGTGCGCCTTCCGGCTGCCATTCGCGCAGGTACTGCCGGCAACGTCGGCTGCCGTATTTGCGCTGCTTTACACGGGCTGGTCGCTCACGACCATCCCGCTGCTTTCGGCGCAGGGCAATGGTCCTTCGCTGCTCCTGTTTCTTTTTCTGTCGGTTTGGTCGGGCGACGTGGCTGCCTTGTACGTCGGGCGCAACTTCGGCAAACACCGGCTCACCCGCCTCAGCCCCAACAAAACCTGGGAAGGCGCGATGGCTTCAGTGGCCGGCACCGTTCTGGTCGCTGCAGTGCTATTGCTGGTCGCGACAGAAAGCGCTCGCCACGGCTATGAAGGCCTGAGCTACCCGGGTTCCATCGTCCGCATGCTCCTGCTGTCTGTCCTGCTGAATGTGGCCGCTCAACTGGGCGACCTCCTGGAGTCCGCGCTCAAGCGAGGGGCAGGCGTCAAGGATTCTGGCACGCTGCTGCCTGGCCACGGCGGCGTGCTGGATCGTATCGATGCGCTGCTTCTGGCGGCCCCGGTGCTGTGGTACGCTCTTCTAGCGCAGCAGGCCTTGTGATGCCGCTGTCGTTTGTCTAAAGGCTTTGTTTTGAAACAGATCTGCATCCTGGGCTCGACCGGTTCGATTGGGGAAAGCACCCTTTCCATCCTTGAGCAGTACCCGCAGCGTTTTTGCGTGGCATCCCTGGCCGCTGGCCGCAATCTCGACTCCGCTTTGCGCCAGTGCCTCCGGTGGCGGCCCCGGGTCGTCTCGCTCGCCACGGAAGAGCTGGCAGGGGAGCTCCGGCACAGGCTTCGCCTCGAGGGTGTGAGGGAGACCGAGGTCGTCCACGGTACCGCCGGCACCGTTCTGGCAGCGACGCTGCCGGAGGTGGATTTCGTGGTCTCCGCCATCGTGGGTCTCGCAGGCCTCGAGGCCACCTATGCCGCCGTGCGGGCCGGCAAAGCGGTGGGCCTGGCCAACAAGGAGGCCATGGTAGCGGCCGGCGACCTGCTGAACGCGGCGGCCCGCGAACGCAATGTTGCCCTGTTGCCGATTGACTCCGAGCACAACGCCGTGCACCAGTGCATGCGGGCCGGGCGCCTGGGCGAGGTCCGCACGGTCTGGCTTACAGCCTCGGGTGGCCCCTTTCGTACGCTGCCACTCGACCAGTTCCGGTCCATCACGGTCGAGCAGGCATTGAAGCACCCTACCTGGGTGATGGGCCGGCGCATCACGATCGACTCGGCCACCATGCTGAACAAGGGACTGGAGATCATCGAGGCCTGCCGCCTGTTTGATCTCCCGCCTTCGCAGGTGCGGGTCACCGTGCATCCGCAGTCCACCGTGCACTCGCTCGTTGAGTACATCGACGGCTCGATCCTGGCGCAGATCTCCGTGACCGACATGCGCCTGCCTATCCTGTATGCCATGACCTACCCGGACCGGATCGAGTCGGACCTGCGTTTCAACATGAGCGCGCTGGCCGACCTCCACTTCGAGCAGCCCGATTTCGCACGTTTCCCCTGCCTGCGCCTGGCCTACGAAGCCGCCAAGGCAGGAGGCGCGCATCCGATCGCGCTGAACGCGGCCGACGAGGTTGCGGTGGAAGCCTTTCTCGCCGGGCGCATCGGGTTTATGGCCATCGCAGGTACAATCGAAGAAGTGCTGGCTGCGACCCCATCCGTGATCCCCGGTTCCCTTGCCGAGGTGCTGGAGCTGGACGCGCAGGCGCGTATGCGGGCCCTGGAGATCCTGGCTCGCTGACCCAACTCAGCGCCGTCCCGCGGGACGGCCAGGTAGCCCGGAGCCAGACCACCGCCCATGTCGTTTGCCCTTGTTTCCATCGCATCCATGCTCATTGTTCTGGGCATCATGGTCCTGGTTCATGAGACCGGCCACTTCATCACGGCCAAGCTGTGCGGCGTGCGCGTTGAGGTCTTTTCCATCGGTTTCGGCAAGCGGCTGTTCGGTTTTCGCCGCGGCGACACGGACTATCGCATCAGCCTCCTCCCGCTGGGCGGCTACGTCAAGATGGCGGGCGAGCTGCCGGGGGACGAGTCCGCGCACGACCCGGCCGAGTTCAACGCCAGGCCTCGCTGGCAGCGCATCCTGATCGGGCTTTCCGGTCCGGTGTCGAATTTTTTGCTGGCCTTCGCACTCATGACCGGGCTTTACATGATGCATAACGAGGTGGACGCCTACCTGAACGGGCCGGCGATCATTGACTTCGTTCCGGCAAATACGCCGGCCGCCGCCGCGGGTTTGCAGGCCGGCGATCGCATCGTTCGCTTTGACAAGGAGCAGAGCCCGGATTGGCAACAGGTCGGCATGCGCATCGGCATTGACGGGACAGCCACCGTGCCGGTTATGGTCGCGCGAGCTTCCGGCGAAACCACGGTCCAGCTGCCGCTGGCCGGGGCTATGAGCAAGGACGGGCCCGACCCGACGGCTCTCGGCCTGGAGCCGCGCATCCAGGCCGGACCGCTGATCGTCCGCGAGGTGGAGCCGGGCTTTCCGCTGCAAAAGGCCGGCGTTCGCCCGGGCGATGTGCTCGAATCCTTGAACGGCCTGACTTTCCACTCGGTCGGCTCGGTCGCTGCCTACCTCAAGCAGAACGGCGACAAGCCGGTGGCGCTTACGGTCAGGCGTGGTTCACAGACTCTCCCGTTCACGGTCACCCCGGTCCAGGGCGACAATGGGGCCGGGCAGCAGGGCTGGCGCTTAGGGTTTCGCCCTCAGCCGCCGCCGTTCACGGTCGAACAGGAGCCGTTCGGCAAGGCTGCGGCGCGCTCGTTTCACTACAACGTGCAAAGCTCAGGCCAGATTTTTGAAGTGATGCGACGGCTCTTTTCGCGTCATTCCAACGTAAAGCAGCTAAGCGGCCCGGTCGGCATCGCACGGGCGACCGGCGAAGCCGCGCTGATGCCCGGCTGGCAGCCCATTATCAACCTGATGGCCATGATCAGCCTTAACCTGGGCATCTTCAACCTGCTGCCGTTCCCGATCTTGGACGGCGGCATGATCCTGCTGCTGCTGATCGAGTCGGCCCTGCGCCATGACCTGAACCAGCAGGTGAAAGAGCGTATCTACCAGGCCGCATTTGTGGTGCTGATCCTGTTCTTTGTCTTTGTCACGTTCAATGACGTGTCGCGGATTGCAGGGTTTTCGAAGTTGTAGACGCCTGTATGGGAGCGGCGATCTCCACGTTTGTAAGAGCCGCGCCGACGCACTCGAGGCAGCAGCCGCGGATCGGCTTAGGACGTTACGCCCACTCCCCCGCGCGCATCACCGGCTCCCGCTCCCCGCTTGCGGTCACCCCGTCGATGTCCAAAGCGCCAGAACCGATCATCCAGTCCACGTGGATCAGGCTTTCATTGGCGCCGCGAGCTGCCAGCTCCGCCGGGCTTAACCGGTCCCCATCTTCCACGCAGGTGCTGTAAGCCTGGCCCATGGCGATGTGCGAAGCCGCATTCTCATCGAACAGCGTGTTGGAGAACAGCAACCCGCTGGCCGAGATCGGCGACGAGTGCGGCACCAGCGCCACCTCACCCAGGCGCCCCGCGCCCTCGTCGGTCACCAGCATGCGCTCCAGCACTTCCTGGCCGGTTTTGGCCCTGGCTTCCACCACGCGGCCGCCCTCAAAGCGCACCGCGATCTCCTCAATCAGCGTGCCCTGGTACGACAGCGGCTTGGTGGAGCGAACGGTCCCGTGCACCCGCTCTTTGTGCGGGGTGGTGAACACTTCCTCGGTCGGGATGTTGGGCAGGCACTCAATGCCGTTCAGCGCGGTGGTACCGCCGCCTAGCCACAGGTGCCCGTCCGCGAGGCCGATCTCCAGATTGGTGCCGGGGCCGGCGTAGCGCAGGGCGGCATAGCGTTTTGCGTTCAGACGGGCGGCGCGCTCACGCAGGGCAGCGCTGTGCTGCTTCCACCCGGCCACCGGGTCGGGCCCGTCCATGCGCGAGGCCGTCAGGATCGCGTCCCACAGCTTTTCCATCGCGACGGGCTCGGGCTCACCCGGAAACACGATGGCAGCCCAGGCGGGAGTCGCCGCTGCCACGATCGACCAGTTGATCTCGTGCCGGGTAATCAGCTCGAGCGCGGGCCGATAGGCTTTGGAGGTCGCCACGTTTGCGCGTGAAACGTGGTCCGGGTTCTGCCCAGCCAGCAGCGAAGGATTGCTGCCCGTGATCGCCAACCGCGCCGAACCTGACCGGAACGCCTGCGCGATGCCCTCAAAAAGCCAGGTTGGAGCATGGTCGAAGCTTTCCGCGCCAGCGTGCCTGTACCGGGCCAGCGTCGTTTCGTCGTCGCTGTAAAGCGTCGTGACCACGGACGCGCCGGCCTGGTAGGCATAGCCGGTGATCCGCCGGACAAGATCGACCGCCTCTAACGGGGCGGAGATCAGCAGTTGTTGTCCAGACCGCAGTCCGAGCCCCGACGCAACCGCGACGCGAGCCAGCGTGTCGATGCGGCCGGGAAGGGAAGAGGCGAGTGAGGAGGCCAACGGGGAGAAAGAAGCAGCTGCAGTGGAGGTCGGCATAGGGATTCAGTCTACCGCCGCGAGCCGCGCTGATGACCTTCTAAGCGGGACCCTCCAGCGTTGAAGCGGCCGCATGCCCCTGCCCGGTTCGGACGAGTTTGGCCGCCAGCACCAGGACGAGATTGAGGCTGAACAGGACCCAGAAGATACTGGGCAGCCCGGCCTTGTGCGCGAGCAGTCCCAGCAGGGGCGGGCCGACCAGCAGCCCGGCATAGCCTACTCCGACCGCAGTCGAAAGCCCCTCGCCCGGTGCAAACCCCGGCATGGTGCCAGCCGTGCGGTACAGCACCGGCGATGCATTTGCCAGGCCGATCCCCGCAAGGGCAAACCCGAGCAGCAGCAGCGGCAGAGGCATGGCCAGCAGAATCAGCAGCATGCCAGCCGCGCTTACGGTGCCGCCGAGGCGCAACGCCCATAGCTCGCCGGTATGCGCTACCAGCCGGTCGCCCAGAAAACGGCCCAGCACCATGAAACCGGCAAAGCAGGTGTATCCGTATCCGGATGCGCCGTTCGGCATATGGTGCACCACCCGCAGCAGCAGGGCGCTCCAATCGCCCATGGCGCCCTCGCACACCATGGCCGAGAAGCAAAGAACGCCGAGCAACAGCAGAAACGGATGCGGCATGCGCGCCGGCAACAGGGCCCGCCAGCCGGTATGCGCCCCTGCCAGTTGCTTGGGAATCTGATCCTTGGCGTTTTCTGCCCGTTCCACGGCACGGGGGAGTAAAAAAGGAGCCAAAACGACGACCAGCGCCAACAACACCAAGCCAAAGCCCGGGACCAGCCACTTGTCAGGTACGTGGCGCGACATCAAAAAACTCTGGATGCCTGCACCCGCAAAGCACCCGACGCTGAAAACAGCATGAAAAAAGGAGACCGTCCGTTGGCCGAGCAGCTTTTCCAGCAGCACGCCATGCGTGTTCATCGACACATCCATCGCCGAAGCAGCAAAGCCGGTCAGAAACAAAACACCGATCACCGACCGGACGGTCGGCAGCAGGATCGCGACGCTCAGCAAGGCAGGGAACAACAAGCCGGACAACAGCGCAACGGGTCCGGAACCATAGCGCCGCAGAAGAGGGCCGGAGATCGGCATGGAGCAAACAGCGCCGATACCCGCGGCCAGAAGCACCGATCCGAGCTGTGCCTCGTTCAGATGGAGAACACGGCTCCGCTCCGGGATATGCGGTACCCAGGAGCCCACTGCAGCTCCATTTACGAGAAAAAGCGCCGCAACCGCCGCCTGGGCGTGTCGCAAACGCCGGACCGGCATCTTCGCGGGCGCGGAGGCGTGAGCCGCGTGAGACGGGGTCGTGATCTCTGAGATTTCCTCAAGCATTCCCTTAAAGGTACACGCCCAGGGGTGGAGGCCTGTAGAGAGGCTGAAGCTCACGGTACCCAGGCGCTTCCGTCACGGCCCGGTACACTGCCTTATGAAGTTCACCACCAGCCTTCGTGTGCGCTACGCTGAAACCGACCAGATGGGCGTTGTTTACCATGGCCACTACTTCTCCTGGTTTGAGATAGGGCGCGTGGAAATGATGCGTTCGCTGGGGTTTTCGTATTCGCGCATGGAACAGGAGGAAGACTGCATGTTGCCCGTCGTAGAGGCTTCGTGCCGCTACCGCCGGCCGGCCCGGTATGACGAGATGCTCACCCTGGTGACCCTGGTGCAAGCGCTTCGCGGTGCCGTGGTGGTGTTTTCGTACCAGCTGTTTCGGGCCGGCACCCTCTTGGCAGATGCGGAAACCAAGCATGTGGCCGTCAGCCGGACTCTTGAGCGCAGGCGCCTGCCGGAGGCATACCGGGCGGCCCTGTTGCAGGCTCTGGTTGAAGGCGCGGGCGAAAGCATGGATGCCCCCGGAGTCTCCGCGATCTAGCGTCCTAATACTCCGTCGAACGGGGAGTCGCCGGCGGCACCGCGACCGTGCTGCGACCGGTCCCAGGGATCACGGTTCTTTGCAGGTCATGATGCAGGGAGTACAGGGCCAGTTCCAGCCGGTCGGAAACCCCGAGCTTGTCGTAGATTTTGCGCAGATAGTTTTTTACAACCTGTTCGCTGGTGCCGATATGGTGCGCAATCTCCTTGTTTCGCTTGCCCTGGCTGATATAGGTGATGATCGAGATCTCCTTGGGAGAAAGCCGGGGCGCTACCTTGGTCGTCAGCCCTTGCGTCGCTTGCAGCCGATAGGCATCAATCAGCAGGGTTAGCGACTGATTGTCGATCCAGGTCTCTCCTGAAGCGACCTTGCGGACACAGCGCAGCAGCAGATCGGGGGAGATCGCACGCGAGATGGTGCCGCGTACCCCGTTGCGGTAAAGCTCGATCATGCGGTTTTCGTCCGCGATCGCGCCCTGCACAATCATTTTGACCGGCGAAGGCCCTGCCTTGATCAGCTCCGGCACAAACTCCGTATGGCCGCCCAGGATATTCCAGTCCAGCAGCAGCACGTCGGCCGAGTGCTGCTTCAGGGTCGAGCGGAGATTCGGAAGGCTGTCCGCCTGGGCAATGACATGGATATCGGGCTCGGCTGCGAACACCTTGCTGATGCCGACGCGAAAGATCGCCTGGGCGTCAGCCAGGATGACCCGGACCGGGTGTTCACGATGCGCCACCATGGTGTTGCCGGGCGAAGTTGCAGGATAGCTCGCTGCCGGCCTGGGAAAAGTTGGCGGCTGGCTGCCGGAGGCCTGCGTCCCATTGGCGGGCCGCTGCCTGTCATTGCCGCTGTTGCCGGGCGTGTTCGTGAGGTCGGGTTGGGTGGACAAAGGCTTGCCTGTAACCTTTCCTGCTGCCTACTGAAATCGGTACTCGTCAATCACCGCGGCGATGTAGCATTGGCCGTCTTCACTGTAGCTTCGAGTGACATGCCCGGCACAGTGGATCGCGGCAGTCGTGTCGTTCAGTGTTACTTCTTTCGGAACTTCCAGCAAAAACTCCAATCCTGCGTTGGCGGACACTGTTTGCGGTGCCCGCAACAGCACCCCATTATGGGAGATGTTCACGGTCACGGCCTTTACCTCTTCACCGTTCACCATCAACAGCACAGGCAGGTGCATCGGGAACCGGACCGCGCTTCGAAGTTCTTCCCAAACCATGGCTCGAGCTCGCCTTCACCGAAAAAAGTGCAAGACCAAAAGAACCGCCCGGGCGAAATTCCTGCGTGCGAGGAATGCGCGCGATGCGTGTGTCTCTCGGATGAACCGACACCGGCATAATTCTCGACATTCTACACCGCAGAAAGGGCCATGTATCTACCCCGAACGAGGCACCGCCCGGTGTGTGTCCTGAAATGAGACAACGGGGCTGCGGCCGCCTCCCGAGCCGCCGCTCCCTCAATCGGGGAACCAGCTCTGCCAGTCTGCGAGGAACCCGCATGCATGGATCGGCGGGACAGGTTGCGCCCGCCGGAAAGGCTCATGCACACTGGAAGCAGCGCCGGGAAGCTGTGGCGCAGCAGGGAAGCGTCTGGCCGCGACCCCGATGAAAGGTCGCGATGCCGCAAGCGTTTCGTCAAGGGTTAACTGCGTGGCGTGCATTGCGTCCGGCGCAGCGACACGCTTTTGTGGCCTGCTTTCTGGGCTGGACCCTGGACAGCTTCGATTACTTTCTTCTGGTCTTTTCGATCCCGGCGATCTCGGCGGAGTTCCGCGCGGGCGTCCCGGCCGTCACCAACGCCTTGTTTTTGACCCTTGCCTTTCGCCCCGTCGGCGCGTTGCTGTTCGGGGCCATGGCAGAGCACTACGGGCGCCGTCCGACCCTGATGCTGAACATCGCCTGCTACTCGGCCCTGCAACTTGGGTGTGCTTTCGCGCCCTCGCTTTCTGTTCTGCTGGTGTTACGGGCCTTGTTTGGCGTGGCCATGGGTGGGGAGTGGGGCGTGGGCGCCGCCCTCGCTTTTGAAACCCTGCCCGCCGAGGGCCGGGGCTTTTACTCAGGCGTGCTGCAACAGGGTTACTCGTTTGGAGCCCTGCTGGCATCGCTGGCCTTTGGAATCCTGTTCCTGCCCTTGTCGCACCTGCACGTTCTCGGCTCCTCACTGGCTTGGCGGGGCCTGTTCGCCGTGGGGGCGCTGCCGGCGCTGCTTACGTTCTACATCGGCAGCCGCGTGGAAGAATCGCCGGTCTGGCGGGCGCGCGCGCGGTCCTCGCATGAGCCCCTCCTGTGGGTCCGGAGCCTGCGCAGCCACGGCGGTGTTTTTGTGTTTCTGGTGTTGCTGATGACCGGTTTCAACGCGTTCTCGCACGGCAGCATGGACCTGTACCCGACCTTTCTGATCCGCGACCGCCACGCCGGGCCGCATGCGACCGGCTTGATCGGGGTTGCGCTGAACCTTGGAGCGATCGCTGGCGGAGTGGTTTTCGGTTCGCTGTCCGAGCGCTGGGGCCGCAAGCGCACCATTGTCACCGCCGCCCTTTCGGCGATCCCGTGCGTGCCGCTGTACGCCTTTGCTCACTCGCTTTGGGCCCTGGCTGCAGGCGCGTTTCTGCTGTTGTTCATGGTGCAGGGGGCCTGGGGTGTGGTCCCGGCCTACCTGAATGAGCTTTCTCCCGGACCCGTTCGGGCCATCTTTCCTGGCCTCGCCTACCAGCTTGGCAATCTTTTGGCGTCGCGCATCAGCGTTGTGCAAAGCCGGGTGGCGCTGCGCTTCGGCTCGCTCGGCCCGGTGCTGGCTGTTTCGGTCGTGGTCGTCGCCATTTACGTCTCAGTGGTGACGTCGCTCGGACGAGAGCCGGAGCGCCGGGAGCTCACCGATTGAAGAAGTTACACTTCCGTAACTTTCAATGTTCTGAATTTCATGCACAATGATACCGAGGTCGTATCTACCATTTCCTTCGCTGAAGAGGTTCCGCCGTGCCGCGCGTTCACTTTCATCAGCAACTTGCGCAGCTTAAAGACAAGCTGCTGGCCATGGCAGCCTTATCGCAGCAGGCGCTTGAATCGTCGGTCGAGGCCTACCTGAACCGGGATGAGCAAATCTGCCAGTACGTCCGCGAGAACGAAACGGCCATCAACATGGCGCAGCGGGAAGTGGACGAGATGAGCTATGAGCTGCTGGCGCAGGAGCAACCCATGGCCATTGACCTGCGCTTTATCCTGGCGGTCATCAAGATCAACGGCAACCTGGAGCGAATCGGTGACCAGGCCATGAGTATCGCCGAGCGCACGCGCGAGCTGGCGCGTTTGCCCGAGGTCGAAGTGCCGGCTGACATCGCCGGCATGCGCGACATCGCCCGCACCATGATCCGGGGTGCCCTGCAGGCTTTGCTGGAAGGCGACTGCAGGCTTGCAACCACTGTGATCGAGATGGATGACGAGATCGATCGCTTGAACCGCCTGACGCATGAGCGGCTCATCGCCCGTATTGCAAGTGACGCGTCCGTGGCGGAACAGAACCTGCATGGAATCATCATCTCGCGAAACCTGGAGCGCATCGCGGATCATGCCGCCAACATCGCGAGCGACGTGATTTTCTGGATCCAGGGGGCCGATATCCGCCACCAGCCGGTTCTTGTCTCCGCGACCGCCCGCGCTTCCTGAACGGACTTTGCGGCTGCAAAACACTGCCGTCCAAGCAGTCTGCAGCCGGTAAGATAAAGGGCATGGCGGCTTTGGTGCTGGACGGAAAAGCCTTGGCCCGCGAGCTGGAAACAGAGCTGGCGGCACGGGTGAAGTATTTGGGACAGAGCACAGGCGGCGCGCCTCCCGTGCTCGCGACCATCCTGGTCGGCGACGATCCCGCGTCGGGGACGTATGTGCGGATGAAAGGCAATGCTTGTCGCCGGGTCGGCATGGAATCGCTGCCTCTGGCCTTGCCCGAGGCGACGACGGAACGGCAGCTGCTCGGCGTGATCGACGAGCTGAATCGGGACACCCGTGTTCGCGGGATTCTCTTGCAGCACCCGGTGCCGTCTCATATTCACGAGCGGACCTGCTTTGACCGGATTGCGCCGGAGAAGGATGTGGACGGTGTCACCAGCCTTGGTTTTGGCCGCATGTCGATGAAGGAACCTGCGTTCGGCTCGGCTACCCCGGCCGGTATCATGCGGCTGCTTCGCCACTACAGGATCCCGCTCCATGGCAAGCGGGCGACGGTCGTCGGCCGGAGCGCGATCCTGGGCCGGCCCATGGCCACCATGCTGGATCATGCGAACTGTACGGTGACGCTGTGCCACCGCTACACCGTTGATCTCCGGCGGCACCTCCGGGACGCTGAGATCGTCGTCGCCGCCTTGGGGCAGCGTGAGTTCATCCGTGCCGACTGGCTTGCCGATGGGGTGGTGGTCGTCGATGCCGGCTACCATCCGGGCATGGAGGGCGCGTCTGGGTCCGGCGACGTGGAACTCTCGCCGGAACTGCTGGGCCGTGCTGTCGCTTACACCCCTGTGCCCGGCGGAGTCGGCCCGATGACGATTGCGACGCTGATGGCGCAAACTGTGGAGTCGGCCGAGCGGGCCCTGCTGCCGGAAGCAGTTGCCACGTGAAACACTGCGATTTCCCGTTTCGTGCTACCGTCGCCAGAGTGCTTCAGCAACCCTGCTAGAGAGAGCCCCATTGATTTTGAGACTGCAAGCATGTGTCCTGACCATCGCCCTCACCATGAGCTTTGCCGCCATGACAGGGGTGGCCGAGGCCCCGCAAGGTTCAGCCGCCAAAAAGGGGTCGAGTCAGCTGCCGACAGGCACGATCTCGATTCACCTGGACCCGGCTCGCACGTCCGTGCAGTTTGCCGCCGGCTCCTTTCACCGGGTTCATGGAACATTTCAGCTCAAGGGGGGTATGTTTGCGATCGACCCCGGCAGCGGCCTGGCCCAGGGCGAAATCCTGGTGGACGCGGAGTCTGAAAAGAGCAACGACGCGAAGCTGGATGCGCGGATCAGGAACAAAACACTGGAAAGCCAAAAGTACCCGGGCATCTTTTTTCATCCTGAAAAGGTTTCGGGCGCACTGCCGGAGACGGACGGAGAGCATCACCTCAAGCTGCAGGGCTCCTTCAACATCCATGGCGGGGATCACCCCTTGACGGTCGATGTTTTGGCGGTGACCCTCGGCGAAGACGTAGTACTGACGAGCACCTTCGACGTTCCGTATGTGCAATGGGGAATGCAAGATGCAGGCACTTTCTTCATGCGGAACCGGAACGTTCGCATCCGGGTCGAAAGCCATGGCAAAGCTGAACGCCTCCATGCGGGCAGCTAGCTTTATGGCCGCAACCTTGCTCTGTCTCCTCGGGTGCGAGGGCCGGCCCGTGGAGACGCCCGACCAGCGCCTGCGACGGCAGGCCGCGGAGGACGCCGCGCAGGTCCATCACGATATGAAGCAGGCCGGCAGGGAAGCCCGACAAGCCCTGTCTACCGCCGGGCGCGAGACCCGGGACATCGTGACTGGGGCACGGGAAGGCTGGCGAAACGGTGCGGCCAAGGACGGACCGCTGTTGGGAGCAAACACCGGGTCAGTGGGGAGCGGGGTCCTGGACCTGAATCACGCATCGGCGAGAGAGCTTGAGCGGCTGCCCGGCATCGATCGGAAAACGGCGGACAGGATCGTAGAGGGACAACCCTGGCGAGACCCCGCCGACCTTGAACGGCAAGGGCTGGTCTCCCGAGCTGAGTATCGCCGGATCGCGCCGAAGCTCAGGGCTCGCTGACATAATTGCTGCAACTTCCGGCGGCAGCCCGCTATCCAACTGACACCTAGCTGCTCGCCGGCTGCTATTTGCGCCGGGCTCTGCATTAGAATGGGTAAGAACAAGAGTTTCGTCGACCCAAGGAGATACCTACATGGCGACTGCAACAGAGATACCGGCAGCCACAGAGTTCAAAACCCCGACCGCGGTGACATTGACGCCTGCCGCCGCCGGCAAGGTACGAGAGATCATGGCGACCCAGGACCCGCTTCCGGCCGGCCTCCGTATTGGCGTGGTGGGCGGAGGCTGCTCCGGTTTTCAATACTCCATGTCGTTTGAGAACCAGGCCGGCATGATGGACAAGGTGCTCCAATTTGATGGAATGAAGGTGTTCGTCGACGCGACCTCGATGATGTACCTGAATGGCTGCGTGGTGGACTACGTGGAAACACTGGAAGCGGCTGGTTTCAAGTTCGAAAACCCGGCGGTGAAGAGCACCTGCGGCTGCGGTTCATCGTTCAGCGTGTAAAGCTCGCGCTGCTTGAATAAAGCCCGCCGGCATGGCGGGCTTTTTTGATGTCGGGAGAAGCCTATTGCGGAGAGCCGAAGCCACCCGGAAACGGATTGCTGCCGCCGCCCGAGCTGCCCGAACCGCTGCCGCCGAAGCCACCCCCCGAGCTGCCGCCAGCGCCACTGCCACCGGAGCCGCTGCCCCATCCCGACCCGGAGCCGCCACCGAAGCCGCCGTTCGGGACACCGCCGAAACCCGTGCCGGAATTGCCAAGGCCGCCGGAGATGCTGCTCCCGTTCACCCCGCTGACAGAACCGCTGCCCGCATTCATCAGATTTGCAGACTGTGTCTGCTCCTCGACGGTGTCGTAGACGAACTCCCATCGGTTGTACTTACCCTGCATGCGGTAAGCAATGCCAGAGGCCTTCTCCATCGGCAGCCGGACGCCGACGATGGGCGCGTTGCCTCCAAGGGTTGTGCTTTGCCCAGCGCCCAGTCCGGTCAGCCCGCTGCCGCCGGTCAGGCCTCCCGCGGCGCCCGCGCCACCAGATCCGGAACTCCCGGCACTCGAGCCAAAGCCGGAGCCCCCAGCATTCGAGCTGAATCCGGAGCCTCCGGCGTTTGAGCCGAAAGCGGAGCCCGCTGCATTCGAGCCAAGTCCGGAACTCCCGGCATTCGAGCCGAATCCGGAGCCCCCTGCATTTGGGCCAAATCCGGAGCCCGCGCCAAAGCCGGTGCCTTGTGCGTTGCCGGCAAAGCCGCTCGTGCTCCCACTTGTACTATTTCCGGCGGCTAAGCCATTCGCTCCGCCGATCGGGCTGGTGCCGGGCAGCGTGTCGACCGCATAGATCACGCTGCCGCCCAGCGAACCACCGAGCCCACCGGAGGTGGCTCCCATCAGGCCGGCACCGTTTCCGAAGCCTGAGCCCGTGCTGCCTCCAAATCCGGTCCCCGCGTTGCTTCCAAACCCGCTCGCTGTCCCAGAGGATGTCCCTCCGCCAAAGCCTGAACCGCTCCCATAGCCGGCGTTCGTGCCCCCTCCGTTGCTGCCTGTCGAACCAGAGCTGGAACCGCCGCCTGAAGTGCTGCCCGAGCCGCTTCCCATCCCGCTTCCGGAACTGCTTCCCATCCCGCCTCCGAAGTTGCTCGAATCGGTCGCCGCCGCGCTGACCGAGGTCGCTCCGGAGAGAGTGGAAGCAGCGGCCCCCAGCGGCTTGCCGAAAAAGCCCAGCGGGTGCACGTGTGCCTCGCCCACCTGGTGGATCAGCTTCCAGTCATCCTTGCCGGTCAAAGGATCCAGATACCGCCGGCGCAGAAAGCGGATCTCGTTGGTCTTGACGAGCTGGTCGATGGAGGCCGGGTAGCGGCCGAACTTTTTGTAGTACAGCCGGATGGCACGCTTGTACTGTTCACCCCGGTGCACCGCTTCCATTTCTCGGTCGCGCTGGATAGAGGCCGCGATGCGTGGGGCGGCCAGCCCCAGCGAAAGCGTGACCAATGCGACAAAAAAGATCACGGCGACCAGGACATAGCCGTCCTCTTGCTCGGAAGCGCGCGAGCGACTGGTCGGGCGATGAACTGGGATGCGTGGCATCAGTTCTGCACCAGCGGCAGGCTTTGCGTGTTGTGGTACGGCAGGTCTTCGACCTCGATCGAGGTCGGCGCGATGTGCACGATGCGATAGCGATGGCCGACCACATCGCCTTCGGAGGCGACAAAGACTTCGTCACCGTGGCTTAAAAAGGCCCGCCGGGCGCCATTGGTCCGAGCCGCATAGCCGAAGAAGTGAAGATCGATCGCCGGCGGCGGTGGCGGACCAGGGTTGACCTGGACCCGTTGTGATGGTCGAACTGGTCCGCGGACAGGCTCAATCCGTGCGGATGCCACGACCGGGCTGCCCGAACTTTGCGAGAAGATATTGCGTCCGGAACCCCGGTACAGGTAGGTTTCGGTTTCAGCCATCAACTCCGGATGAAGCGACGGATCCAAGGCAGCCGACGCCGTGGTCGCAACAGGGACGCGAGAGGTGGAGAGCGGACGAGCGGCGGCCGGTGAGGCAACAACTGCTGCGGTGGCCGGGCGCGCCGCCACGGGTGGAGAAGGTGGGGCGGGGGCTGAGTCGGGGCCGCTGAAAATTGTGCGCAGGGCCATCACCAGCACCGCGAGCCCAAGCGCGGCTGCGAGCGCTACCTTCCTTTTGTCCTCGGTGCCTGCCCCTTTAAGCTGGACCATCACTCGGTCTCCCCGGCGCTTTCCGCGCCGTGGCTGCCGGCTGCGAGCGCGGCGGAACTGGCGGCATCGGCGCGCAGGTAGGTCGTCATCCGTAGGCGCAGGTTGACCACTCCACCTTGCTGGCCGGTGAGCGTGACGGAGCGGATGATGAAAAAGGAGTGGTTGCGGTCGCGCTCCAGGTCGTTGATGAAGCGCATCACAGAGGTGTACTCGCCCGCGACGTTGGCGTCGATCCGCAGTTCGATCAGGCCGGGGATGGCCGAAGCGATGGGGTAGCTGGCGCGGCTCAGACGCACGTGGTCGCGAGATGTCAGAGCCCCGAGTTCCGTCAGCACAGCAGACTCGCTTGGCGGAATCCTCGCGGCAATAAACGCGTCAGCCGCGGTCCGCGAGCGTTGCAGCTGTACCGGCAGCGCCTGCAAACGGCTTGCCTGGGCCCGGAGCTGCGCGTAGGTCTGCAGGTCTGCGTCATACTGCGCGGTCTGGTCGCTGCGACCGTCGTGCCAGGCCACGATCAGCTTGGTCGCAAGCACAAGGTCAAAAAGCAGCAGCAGCCCTACCACAAGCAGGTAAGCGTTGAGCAGCGTCAGCCACTGGGAAGGGAAGCGTCTCCCGCGTATCACTGAGTGCCTCCGATGGGGGCGGGAATGGCCGGGAGTGGCCGTCCGTAAGGTCGCGCCGGGTGCGGGTTCTCGTCTGGATCTGGCTGCACAGCCTGCCGCGTGGGATTGGTGAGCTGCGCAGGCGCTGCCCGCCCCGTGTTTACGACCGGCCCTGGGACAACCACAGCCGCCTGGGCGCTTGCTGCTGCGTGCAGAACCGGTGTGTTGTCGTCATGCGTGTCCGGCAGTGGACGGTAGTCGGCAAGGATGTCGAAGCTTACATCCTCAGGTGAGCCGGGGGCCGATACCGTCTGCGTCCGCGCGCCGCTGTTCTGATTGGCCAGGGCTTCAGCGGCCAGGCGCGGCGCGACAAAATAGCGCGAGCGCTCGAGATTGTGAACGACTTCAACGGCTCGTTCGCGGGCTCCTGTGACCCGCATCCGGATGGTGACGCGGCCATCGGGGGCGACGACCGGGTCGATCGCCTGGACCTGCACACCAGGGGGCAGTGTGCTTTCAAGGTCGCTCATGGTGGCCGTCCAGGAGAAGGACTTGCGGCGGAAAAGATCGTTCAAAAACGCAGCCTGGGCGATGACGTCGCTGTTGGGTCCGTTGAGGGCCAGTGCTCGGGCGCTTGCCTGCTGACGTCGCAGCAGGGCAATGTCGGACTCGAGCTGGTTGACCCGGGCCTCCGCCAGACGAGCCTTGGCCTGCGCGGTGTGCAGCACCAGCAGCATAGGCAGCGCGAGCACAGCCAGCAGTGCGGCCGCGACACGCAGGCGTGCGTACACCGAGCGCAGCTCGATGTAAGGGCGTGTAGCGAGATTGAGGCTGATATTCATGATTGAGCCGGCAGTGTTCTAAGCATTGAAAAGGGCTCCGGTGACCGGCGCCAACAACGACCGCGGGATGGAGCGGGAGGCGAGTTGAGGCGTGGGCCCGAGCTCGCGCACAGCGACTCGCGGTTCGCCAGGGGCGGTCTCGCCCAGGGCGGTGCGAAACTCCTCCGCGGTGCCGGGACCGATATAGAACAACTCGCTGGGCAGGGTTTGCAGCGAGTCTTCAAAGTAGGCGAGCGCGACCGAAACACTTTGCCGCACATCTTCCTGCTCTTCTTGGGCCCGTGCTTGCGCGCTGCGGGGCAGGCGTGCCGGTGCGTCCGGTGCTGCTGGGGCTTCGTCATTTGCGGCAAAGTCGAGCGCGCGATGGAGCAGAAGGTCCTGCCCGCGCACAATGGTGGTCGTCAGCGTGTGCCCGTTGCGGTTGACCAGCAGCGTCGGCTCTTCGCCGAGCAGCGGAGCGGCAGCCAGGGTGCTGGGCAATACCGCGCCGGGCAAAAACCCTGCTTCGCGCACGACCCCTTCATACTGGTGCAGCACTTCGCGCGGGATCGCCACAACAAGGACGCGGATGCCGTCCGGCCCCGTGCTCATGGTCTGCCAGGTTACTGCCGCGTCGTCCGCGTCGAATGGCACCAGCTTGCGCAGACGAAACCGCAGGATCGGCAGGGCCTCCGAGTGCTTTGCGGGCAGGGAATCAAAGTCCAGCAACAGCACGCGCGCGGCCGCGTCCGGCACGATCAGCGTCAGGGCGCGGTTGCCGGGCAGGCGCCTGCCGCCCGGCAGCTGCCGTCCACCCTCTGCTACCGCCCCCACAGCGGACCGCACAGCGGCGATCACCGCCGGGCGATCCAGGATGTTGGGCATCTTCCAGCCCGCATGGAGCAGCCCCGGGTCGAGCGGCACGAACTGTGTCAGCAAGCCCAGAGTCGCGTCCTGCCGCCCGGCAAGCACCCCGTAAAGCGAGATCTCACAGGCAAGGGCCGGCCGCAGATTGATGCCCGGAAACAGGCGAGGCAGCTTTTCAATCATGGTGGGTACCGCCGAAGAGAGTGAAAAGAAGCACTAGCGATTGGCCTCGATAAAGGTTACTTTGTTGATCTCTTTGAGCGTGGTCAGGCCGCGTCGCACACGGTCGAGCGCCGACTCCCGCAGGAATTTCATGCCTTCCTGCGCGGCCAGTTTGCGGACCTCGGACGAGGGCCTCTTTTCAAGAATCATTTCACGGATGGGATCGGTCAGGTCCAGCAGTTCGTGAATGGCCGTGCGCCCGCGGTAGCCGGTGCCGCCGCACTCCACGCAGCCGCGCCCGTCCTGGAAGGGAAAGCCGCGCCACTCGGCCGGTTCGAGCCCCGAAAACTCGAGCTCTTCATCCGTGCAGGTGATGGTGTAGCTGCAGTGCTCGCAAATCATCCGGACCAGCCGCTGCGCCAGAATGCAGTTGAGCGCGGACACGAAGTTGTACGCCTCGACCCCCATGTTCAGGAAGCGGCCGAGCACGTCCACAACGTTGTTTGCGTGGACCGTCGTGAACACAAGGTGGCCGGTCAAGGCGGAGTTGATCGCGATCTGCGCGGTTTCCTGATCGCGGATTTCACCGACCAAGATTTTGTCCGGATCGTGACGCAGGATGGAACGGAGACCGCGCGCAAAGGTCAGGCCCTTTTTCTCGTTGACCGGAATCTGCGTGATGCCGCGGATCTGGTACTCGACCGGGTCTTCGATGGTGATGATCTTGTCTTCGTCGGACTTGATTTCATTCAGCGCCGCGTACAGCGTTGTTGTCTTGCCGGAGCCCGTCGGCCCGGTCACGAGCACCATGCCATAAGGCTCGCGGATGTAGCGGCGGAACCGGCGCAGGTCGTCCTCGCCGAAGCCCACCACGTCAAGGGTCAACGACTTGAATTTCTCGCTCATCGACTCCTTGTCGAGCACACGGAGCACAGCGTTTTCGCCGTGCACGGTCGGCATGATGGAGACGCGGAAGTCGATGAGGCGCCCCTTGTAGCGCACCCGGAAGCGACCGTCCTGCGGCACGCGACGCTCGGCGATGTCGAGCTCGCTCATGACCTTGATACGGGACAGGATGGTCTGGTGGTGCTCGCGCGCGATCGGCGCCATGGCCGGATGGAGCACGCCGTCGATGCGGTACTTCACAATCAGCTGGTCGTCGTAGGTTTCGATATGGACATCGGAGGCGCGCCGCTCGAGGGCCGTGAAGATGGTCGTATCGACGAGCCGGATGATGGGCGAGATATCTTCCTCGCTCGTCAGCTTCTCGATCGTGATCGACTCGTCATCCTGGTCGTTGACCGAGATCACGTCAAAGGTCAGGCCCTCGGTCGCCTCGTCGAGCACACGCTGCGACTGCTCGGTTTTTTTCAGCAGTTCGTTGATCTGCGACAGCGTCGCGACACGCGTAACCAGCCGCTGACCCAGCAGGCTTGCGATCTCGTCCAGCACCATCAGGCGGCTCGGGTCGGCCACCGCGATGATCAGGCGATTTTCCAGCTGCTCGATGGGCACAAAGGAGTAGCGGAACATCATATCGACCGGCACCGAGCGAAACAGGTCGTGCTGGATGCGGAAATTTTTCAGATCGACGAAATCGCAGCGGTAGCGGCGCGCGAGCGCCTGCGCGTGGGCGGCCTCGTCGAGTTCCAGCGGGAGCGGCAGTACGGGTGCTTCAGCCATGCGGACTTTTCTCGTGTCTTACGTCAGGTGTGTTTTATCTAGGGTCGCTGCGGCGGCGCGCCCAGTCGGCGTTCAACAGTCATCAGTCGCTCCTCAATCATTGCCAATCGCTCATCCAACATGCCGTCGCCAGCTTCGAGCTTACGCAGCCGCGCGTTGACCGGCACCGCCCATTGTTGAAACGCGGTCAGCAACCGGGTTTCAATCGTTTCCATGCGATCCATAACACGGAACTCAAGCTCATTCATATCGGATTTGAGCTCAGTGCGTAGGTCCGCCATGTCGGATTTAAGCTCAATACGCAAGTTGGTTAAATCACCCTTGGTTGCTGGATCAGTGTTGTCGAGGGCCATTGCGGAATCTCCTTCCCTATGTTCTCGGGCGTGCGTTTAATGCTGCTGAAAATTGCTCGCATTGCCGAGCGAAAAGATCGGCAGATACAACGCGATCAGGATGATGACGACCACCACGCCCATCACGATCAGGATGGCAGGCTCGATCAAAGCGAGCGACGCAGTCAGCGCGGTCTGCACGTCTTCCTCGAAAAACTCGGCAACTGAGTTGAGCATCTGCGGCAGCGCCCCGGTGGACTCGCCGACCTCGATCATCTCGGTGGAAAGAGCAGGGAAGACACCGGTTTTGTTGAGGCTCGTGGAGAGTCCCTTGCCCTCGCGCACGCTGGTGACTGAGGTGAACACGGAGCGTGAGATCCGCGACGAAGAGATGGAGCGCGCCGCGGTTTCAAGCGAGGGCACCAGCGGCAGACCGCCTGTGAGCAGCGTCGACAAGGTGCGGGCAAACAGGGCAACCTGGTACTTGAGCCAGATCGATCCGAACACCGGCATCTTGATCCGGATGGCGTCGATCGTGTCCGCGCCGCGCGGGGTTCGGCTCCAGCGAAACAGCAGGTAGCCGGCGATGAGCAGCACCGGCAGTACATAGAAAAAGTAGTGCTGCGCCGCCTTGCCGAAGGCCAGCAGGCCCAGCGTGAGTGCAGGTAGCTTGGTGCCCACCTGGTCGTAGAGGGTCGCGAACTGCGGGACTACAAACGTGATCAGAAATACAAACAGCCCAAAGACGAGCGAGATCAGCAGGGCCGGATAGATAAGCGAGGCCTGCAGCTTTTTACGAAATGTGAGCGAGATGCGCTGAAAAGAAAGATAGCGACTCAGCACCTCTTCAAGGTTGCCCGAGCGCTCGCCGGCCAACAGGGTGACGGTGTATATCAATGGGAAGCCGCCCTGCGCCTCAAACGCGGCGGAGATAGACTCACCCTGCTTGACGCGCTCGGCGACGTTCTGGAGTTGTGCCGCAAAAGCAGGATTCTTCTGGCTTTTGGCCAGCATGTCGAGCGAGCCAAGAATCGGCAGTCCAGCGCGGACCAGCGTGAGGAACTGCTGATTAAAAACAAGAAACGTTTCGAGCTTGGCTTTGCGTTGGCCGCCGGCGCGGCCCATGCCGCCGCGTGGCTTGATGGACAGCACCTGGTAGCCGGCCTGCGTGTAGCGCAGGCGCAGTTCTTCGGCAGTCGCCGCAGATTGCGTCTGCTCCTGCATGCGCCCGCGCTCGTCGGCCATTTTGACCAGAAACTCTGCCATGGCTGCCCGCTTTCGCGGTCTCTCCTTGCCTTGTCGTTACAAAACTGGATTGAGGTTAGGGTACCAGTTCAGGCCTGCGCCCGGCTTCTGCCGTATAGACGTACCAACAGGCAAAGCGGTGCCGGGCGTTCTGTGTTTCGGAGATTACCGGGGTACCGGGGCAGGCTTTTTGGGCTGCGCGGGCCGGGCCGTCGCCGGGCCGACGGGTGGAAGGGCGTATGGGTTCAGCTTGCCGATGCGCCCGTGCGGCCCAACCGCCCACGGCAGGCTCAGGGCGTTCCACTCGCCGCCTTTGGGGGCATCGGCGGGCGCGTGCTCGAGCGGCTGCCAGGTGCGGCCGTCATCGCGCGAAACGTCTGAACCATTCGGGCCGACGGCGATCCATAGTTTCAGATCCGCGTCCCAGGCGACGGCGGAGCGATAGCCACCGGGCGGAGTGGCTGATAGCGTCCAATAAAGACCACGGTTAGCACTCCATGCAGCCGTGGCTGTGCGTTCGTCGGGTTTTGCATAATCTCCACCGACCATGAGCCCCCGTGTTGCGTCTCGAAAGTAGATGGAGAAAGGCCCCCTAGTGCTCCCCTTGATGAAGGGCGCCATGGCCGCTTCCCATGCCACCCATGGGATACCACAGGATAGCGAGTAAGGGTCCATTGCCCCGGCACACAAAGCCGATTGAAACGCTGCCTGAGTGAGTGGAATCTGGAGAACTCGCGATTGGTTGGTGGCCAGCCAGAGGGTGCCTGCCTGGACTGCCGCAGACGAGTTGCTTGCAGCGAAGAAGCCCTCGCCGGGGTACGCGTACAGGTAAGTACCTGGCGTAGGGGGGTACATGGCAGCGGTAACCGGCACCCACGATAGCCCACCATCATGGGTCACGCGGATGCGAAGTGCATAGTAGCCCCCCTCAACGGGTGCGACATTGGGTTCACTGCGGGTTGCGTCTCCAAGTACCAAGCCATGCTGCCGATCCAGAAAGACGAGTGCATCATAGAAGCCGCCTGGTTCCGGGTTCGTAAACACCAGCGTCCAGTGCGAACAGCCGTCGGTTGTCCTGTAAAGCCTCGACAGCGCTCCCGGCCCGCTCGACATGGCGATCGCGGTTTGGTCGTCCCAGGCCCAGATCGCCCGGAAATCCAGCTTTTCCGCGCCGGGTGGGGTGGCGCAGTTCTGCCACTCAAAGCCGGAATCCTGCGAACGCAGCACCGTTCCATTGGTGCCGGAAGCCCAGACCACCCCACCGCCGACCGCGTGCACACCGCGCAGGTCGGCCGTGGTTTCGCTCGGCTCCAGCGCCCACGGGCTCGTCTTTTGCGCGTAGAGGCAGGGGGGTAGCAGCAGAAGCAGACCGGCGAGGATAGGTCGCATGGCCCCAGCATACCCGTTTAGCACAGCGGTTCAGAGACCGTGCGCCGGCTCAGATCGGGGGCATGCCGGTCACCACCTGCGTGCCCGGCACCGGCGTCCACACAAACGCGCTGTGCGGCGCGGGGGCGTTTGGCTGCTCCCCGGCGAGGTCGAACCCATTGCGCGAGCCGTCCAGCTCTTCGATCTCCAGCCGGCGGATCACGCCATCCGGGCTGGCAGTCACAGCCAATCGCGCAACGCTTCGCTCCAGCCCGCGCGGCGTGCCGGAGAGCGTTTGCTCGCCATTGGCGGCCGGGGCCAGCGTGAGCCCGGTCAACTGCTTTGTGAGATCAGCATGGCCCAGCAACAGCGCGAGCGGTGAGCGCAGGTCGTCGAGCTGCCTCCCCGGCACCCGCTGCACCTCGCTCTGACCCGGCGTGTAGAAGTAGCCGTCGCGGCCGTCAAAGACAAACAGCTTGCCAGCCGGCTCCGTGTAGCTCCAGCGCATCCTGCCGCCGTGCAGGCCGCCTTTTAGGAGAAGCAGTGTGCCGCGTTCTACCCGGTGCAGCCCCATGCCGTCGTAACTTTGCGTGAACTGTACCCGGAGCGAGTGGAGCGCGTTATAGTGCGCGTCAATCCGTTGCGCCAGCGCAGGTGCCGTGACCGGTACCTGCTGCGCCCCGTCCGGAATCGTCAGCCAAGCCAAAGCGGCCAGGAGGCAGAGTGCACGCTTCCGAGCCTTGTTGCGCGAGCCTACTGGAGGGTTTGTGTGCAGTTGGACCCGCCCGCCGGATCGGCCTTGACCTCACCCTGCTGATCGATGCAAAAGCCGCGATGGCCGGTCTTGCCCACGGCCTGCGGTACCGCGATCGCCTCGTAGCCGGTGAACTGGTCCTGGTTGTTGACCGTCACCTTGGTGCAGTTGACAACGGAAAAGGTATACCCGCTTTTTTGCCCGCCGGCCAAATCGCCTTGCAGCACCTGGGCCTGCGTGGGCGAAGGCGCCCCAGCGCTGGCCGCACCGCCGAGAGCCTGCAGCGAGCACGCGAAGCCCTGCGCTGGGTAATTGGTCTGGTACTGGATCTCACCTTGGTAGATGGCGCGCAGGCTCTGGATGGCTGAGGTTTCGTTGGCCTGCATCTTCATGCCGGAGAAGTTCGGGATCGCAATTAACATCAGAATCAGCATGATCGAGATCACAATCAGCAGTTCCATCAGTGTGAAGCCGAACTCCCGGCCGTGCTTCAGATGAGAGCGGCGCTCCGGCTGGCGGCGAAAAAAGAGCATCATGTACATGCGACTCCGCAAAGGCCCCTCTGGGTAGCAGGGTTGCCGCTTAAATCCTACCCGACCGTTCGTCCGGGTGTCAGCCGAAAGTCACTTTGGGCGGTGCCGGCCTTCCACGTTTGCGCGGCTTCAGTTGTGCCTCATAAAAACTTACAACGTTCACAAAGGCTCTGGAGCCCTGTTGCTTCCGGGCTCGCATCCCAATGAGTCAAGCCGTTGCATTTCGACCCCGACGCAAGGTCCGGGTTCCCCTCCCTCCGTATCACAGCCCTGAAAGGCATCCCCGCATGTTTCTGCGCGTAGACAAGCTTCTGATTCCGCTTCAAAAACCCAAAAACCCCGACCCTAACGGCGCTGCCGCCGTGCAGGAGCTTTTGGGCGGCAAGTTCGGCGAGATGTCGACCCTGAACAACTACCTCCATCAGTCGTTTGCTTTCAAAGAGAAGAAGAAGCTCAAGCCGTTTTACGACCTGATTTCCTGTATCACGGCGGAGGAAGTAGGCCACGTCGAGCTGGTTTCGACGGCCATCAACCTGATGCTGGAAGGCAGCGTACCGGAAGGTGAACCAACTTCGGCGCCACTTGAGGCAGCCAAAAACCTGCGCAATACCCACCACACGATCGTGGGCGGTGGCGGGCATCAGGTGATGGATTCCATGGGTCATTTCTGGACCGGGCAGAACGTGTTTTCAAGCGGCAACCTGGTTGCCGACCTGCTCCATAACTTCTTTCTGGAGACCGGGGCGCGCATGCACAAGCATCGCTGCTACCAGATGGCGGAGAGCGACGCGGCTCGTGATGTCATCGGTTACCTGATGGTGCGCGGCGGCGTGCACCAGGCCGCTTATGCGCTGGCCCTGCGCAAGATCACCGGCGTGGAAGTAACGAAGATGCTGCCCACACCGAACATCGACGACGCCAAGATTCCCGAAGCCCGCAAGTGGCAGGAGATCGGCAGCCATCGCAAGATCTATACGTTCTCGCCCGAGGATTACAAGGATGTTGCGGGTGTGTGGTCGGGTCCGGCGGACTGGGCGGACGGCGAGGAGCTGGAAGTGATCCAGGGTGCGCCGGACTACGCCGCCGAGGGCCCGGTGATCGGCGAAGCGCGCTCGCTGTTCTCGCCGGATTACGCGCCGGAGGAGATCTACGAGATCGCCGCTCAGCTAATGGCCAAGGGCGGTGTCTCACCGCTGCAGCCGGGCGACGGACAACACTCGCGCTACCAGGCGAGTACCACCAACAGTCCGGGTGCCAAGGCCCAGCCGATCGCGAAAAAGTAAGTTTCCATTCACTAGAAAGGGCGCTCCTTTGCAGGAACGCCCTTTCTGTTTTCCGGAAGAACAGACTCAGCAAGCCAGGTGTTCGCGCTCCACCTTGACTCCACCGAGCCGTCCCAGCATGGTCAGCGCGATCCGTTCAGGGTCAAACAAGGACTGCGCCATGGCTTGCAGGTCTTCCACCCTGACCGCTTCCACGTGCTCCAGAATCTCATTCGGCCCAAAAAAATGGTCGAAGTACATCTGCTGCCGCGCCAGGTTCGACATGCGCGAGCCCGAGCTTTCAAGCGACAGCAGGAGGTTGCCCTTGAGCTGGTCTTTGGCGCGACGAAGTTCGTCGGCCTCGACCGGCGACTCCTTCAGGCGTCGAAACTCCTGCATGACGAGCCGGATCAGCTCCGTCGCCTTGTCGGCCGAGGTGCCGGCAAAGACGCACAGCGAACCCGTGTCGCGGTAGGGGCTCAGGTCGGAGTAGATGGAGTAGGCGAGGCCGTGCTCTTCACGCACGGTCTGGAACAGGCGCGAGCTCATGCCGCCGCCCAGGATCGTATTGAGCAGCAGCGAAACGTAGCGCGACTCATCGGCCAGCGGGCGCGCCGGGACGCCCAGGCAGAGCTGCACCTGCTCGAGAGACTTTTTATTGCGCAGGATGATTTTGGCGGCTGTTTTGGGCGGGGCTTCGAAGGAGAGCGACTCGCCCGCGGGCAGGGCGGCAAAGCGTCCAGACACCATGGCGACAAAGCGGTCATGGTCGAGGTGCCCGGCGGCGGAGAATACGATGTTGCCGCCGCGAAAGCGTGAACCGTAGAAGTCCAGCAGGGTCGATCGCTCAAACGCGCCCACTGTTTTTTCAGTCCCCAGGATGGGCTTGCCCAGCGCATGACCCTGCCAGAAGTTCTGCGTCCAGATCTCGTGGACCAAGTAGTCGGGGTTGTCCTCGTCCATCTTGATCTCTTCGAGCACGACGCCGCGTTCGCGCCGGATCTCCTCCTCGGCGAAGGTCGGGTGCAGCACCAGGTCCGACAGGATGTCGAGCGCCTTGGGGGTGTGCTCATCCAGGACCTTCATGTTGAAGCACACGGTCTCCTTGCCGGTAAACGCGTCCAGGTTGCCGCCGATGGCGTCCACCTCGCGCGCGATCTGCTGGGCCGATCGGTGCGCCGTGCCCTTAAACACCATATGCTCGGCAAAGTGCGAAATGCCGTTGACCTCCGGCGCTTCGTGCCGCGAGCCGGAGCGCACCCAGGCGCCCATGGCGACCGATCGCAGGTGGGGCATCTCCTCTGTCAGGACAATCATGCCACTGGGCAGCGTGGTGCGACGGATATTGCGGTCCGGCGCTTTGTAGAGTATCGCTTCCTGAAATGTCTGCGTTTCTGTCATGCCGTCCTGTCGCCGCCGCGGTATCCTGAGTGGTATCCACTTATGTCCACACTGTCTTCCAGCGGGGTTCTGCCGATCGTTCTTCCCATTGTAGAGGGCCAGCCGCGACCGGCGCCTCCGGCGGCTGAGACGCCGCTTTTCGGGCTGGATAGCCCTGCGCTGACGGAGTTGGCAGCGAAGCTCGGAGAAAAAACCTTTCGTGCCCGCCAGCTGGAGCAGGCGCTGTATCGCGACTGGGCCGGCTCGCTCGATGAAATCTCCACCTTGCCGAAAGCTTTGCGGGACGGCCTCCGCGAAGCGGGCTACTCTGTCGGCTTGCCCGAGATTACGGAAACTTTTCGCTCGGTCGATGGTACGGAGCGCTACCTGATCGCCGGGCTCGACGGCCAAACCGTGGAGACGGTGTGGATGCCGAACGAGGACGGCAATGACGAAGAGGAAGCCGGCGAATCCGGCAACCCCGGCGACCTACGCGGCAGAAACGCTCCCCAGCGCAGGGCGACGATCTGCGTTTCTTCCCAGATCGGCTGCGCGGTCAACTGCCGGTTCTGCCTGACCGCGCAGATGGGTATTGTGCGCAATCTCACGCCGGGCGAGATCGCCGGACAGGTGGTCGCGGTATTGAAGCGGCAAAGTGTGCACCTGGGCCGCGACCGCATCAACCTGGTGTTTATGGGCATGGGTGAACCGTTTCTCAACTACGACGCCTGGATTGCCGCAATTCGGTTGCTGAGCGGCCCGGTGGGGCTCCATGCCTCGCGCATGACGGTTTCGACCTCGGGGATCGTGCCGGGCATTCTGCGGTTCGCGGCTGAGCCGACGCGGCCCCGCCTGGCGATCTCCCTCAATGCTTCCAATGACGGCGTCCGTGCGGAGGTGATGCCGATCACGCGCAAGTGGAATATCGGCGCGGTGCTCGACGCGGTGCGGGCGGTGCCGCTTGGGCCGCGCGAAAAGGTCACCTTTGAATACGTGCTGCTGGGCGGGATCAACGACCGCCCGGAGCATGCGGACGAGGTCATCGCGCTGGTTAAATCAGCCGGCTTCCCGGCATACATCAACCTGATCGTTTGGAACCCCGGCCCCGGTACGCCATACGCCCAGCCCGACCCTGGCGTGGTTGATACGTTCCAGAAGCGCATCATGGCCGGCGGTGTCGCGGCATTTGTGCGCCGCCCCCGCGGACGCGATATCTACGCGGCCTGCGGCCAGCTGAAGCGCACAACAAGCTGACCGGGCGCAACTACCAGACGGCCTGCGGGTAGTGCTTGTGAATCGCTTCGTCGGCGGTGATCAGCGGTGCCGTTCCGTTGGCTTTGGCATGCGCGACGATGAGGCGATCAAAGGCATCGCGCGTCCAGATCTCGCTTAAAGCCGCGTAGGCCACTTTCGGAAACGGGTAGTCGCAAATTTCGACGCCCAACTCAGCCTCAAGCTTGGCTGTCGCTGCCACGGCCGCGACCGGTGCCCTGCGAATCTCGTACAGGTACTCGAGCTCAAGCAGCACGACGGGCGAAATCCGCAGGTCATACCGTTCGATTGCCCGCCGTGCCGGCTGGCTCAGCTTCTGGATTTTGGCCTCTACAAGCCATAGCGAAACATGTGTGTCGAGGTAAGCGATCAGGAGCCGAGCCTCTTTTCCCACTTCGCTTCCCAGTCAGTCTGCATCTGCTCTTTGTCTTCCTTCCAACCTTTGTCCGACAGATCGGCAGCAGCCACACCAAGCGGCGTCACCCGGTCAAGCTTGCTCGCAGGCACCTCCGGTTGTAACCGAAACCGTGTTCCCTTGTGTGTCACGATGACCTCCTCCCCTGATCTCGCCTTTTCCAGCACCTGAAACAGCTCACGACGCAGATTGGTGACGGTGATGTTCATGGGGCGAGCCTATCACAGATGTACACATTTGTATCCAAGCCTGTACAGCTTCAGGTCGCCGGGACTGATTCAAACCGGGCCGAGTGCCGGCGGCGCACGGCTCGATCTGCCAATGCCAGCCTCAGCACGGTGCGCGCGACCAGGTCTGCATTGTGTCGCAGCACATCCCCCTCAGCCGCGAACGCGCCCGCGATGCAGCGGATGCCCATGGCCTCGATCCGTCCGATGTCGGCCTCGATCACCTCGGCTCCTTCGGCGGCGTAGCGTTTGCGAATCGCGGGGGAGACTGGGGCTGTGTTGACCAGCGCATAGTCGAGAAACGGTTCGCGCGCATGCTCGTACATGCGCTCGATGTGCTGCGACGCGGTCAGATGAAGGCTTTCGTTGCCCTGGGTCATCAGGTTGCAGACGTACACGCGCGTACCGCGCGCACGCACCAGCGCTTCCGGAATGCCTGCGACCAGCAGGTTAGTGATGACGCTGGTAAACAGCGATCCGGGCCCAAGGGTGATCAGGTCCGCCGCCGCGATGGCGTCTAGGGTCTCAGGCAAGGGCGCGGCATGCGCCGGCTCCAGCGCCAGCTCGACGATGCGGGCGCGGCTGCCCGTGATCTCTGTTTCGCCCCGCACCAGCTCGCCTGTGTCCATGCGCGCCGCAAGCGTGACATTGGCGTTGGTGGAAGGATAGATACGGCCGCGCGTCGCCAGCACCTCGGCAGCCAATTTGATGGCCTGGGCAAAGTCGCCTGTCATCTCCTGCAGGGCGGCGACAAACAGGTTGCCGAAGGAGTGACCTTCTAGCTCGCCGCCTGAGCGAAAGCGGTGACGGAACAAGCGCGACAGCAGCTGCTCGTCCTCACTGAGCGCGACCATGCAGTTGCGCAGGTCCCCGGGGGGCAGCATGTTGAAGTCCTTGCGGAGGCGCCCGGAGGAGCCGCCGTCGTCGGTGACGGTGACCACCGCGGCCAGGTCGCTGATCAGTCCCTCGACCGCAGGGCTCGCCCCCGAAGCGCCGCTTGACGTGGTGAAGTGCTTGAGCCCTCGTAAAAGCGTGGACAACCCCGTACCGCCGCCGAGCGCGACCACGCGCAGCCCGTTGGTCGCTCCCCACAGCGAGGACGGGGGCACCAGCAAGGGTCCATGCGCACCCGCCAGGCCGAGAGCAGGGGGCGCACAGGCCGCGACGGTTCTCGGGCTAGATCGCTTCCGGATAAAGCAGCTCGGTGAAGCGGGGATCATCGGCCATCGGACGAAAATCGACGTCGCTGCGGGCCTGGACACGGCAGTGAGGGTTCAGTTCGATCGCGCGCTCCAGGTGATGGAGGCAGCCCTCGGCCTGGCCCGTCATGCCGTGGAGCACGGACAACCCGTAGTGAACATAATCGAGCCCGTCGTCCCCGGTCAGGATGGCCTCAAGCTGGTCGCGCGCTTCCTCGTAATCGCCATTGTTGATGCAGGCGACAGCGTAGTCGTACTGCTCGGACAAAGTCTGGAAATGAAGCTCGCCGCGCTGCTGCTCGATCTGACGCTGGCAGGCCTGGCGATACACCAGGGCGCGTTCGCGAACCTCAGGCGGTGCGCCATCACCCAGGCCCGCGAAGCCGGCAAGCGCTTCGTCAAACCGGCCAGACTGCATGTGCTGGAGCGCGGCACCATAGGCTCCCAGCGCTTCTCGCTGCGCGTTGTTTGCGAATGGATGCACCTTGGCGGCTAGCGTTTTGGGGGAGGTGAGGGTTTTGGACATGCGGCGGCCTTGTGCCTCCATGCGAGGGCTGGTGCCACACACACAACCTGCAGTGGTGGCAAGATTGAGCGTCACGGAAAACCCCGCTTGCCTCGTTTTATACGCACAGGCGGGCGCGCCGTCAAATGACCTTCGATTCATGCGGGCCGGTATGCGGCGATGGGCGAAGATACA
>CAXTWU010000002.1:0-44044 GCA_964248025.1 uncultured Acidobacteriaceae bacterium
TGGTCGACGTGGGCGATGATGGCGACGTTGCGGATGTCGGAGTGAGGCACGCGAAGAGAGTCCTGTTCTGTATGGAACCGAGTGAATGGGTGTGGGCGCAAAAACGCGGCCCAGCGGCACGCGAGGCGTTTGTTCCAGTCTAACAGGGGCTACTCGTACTTCAGGCTTTCAACCGGATCGAGCTGGGCGGCGCGGTTGGCCGGCAGGGTGCCGAAGATGACGCCGACCGCGGTCGAGGTGAGCAGCGCAATCACCACCGACCAGGGCGAGATAGGGATGGCGTAAGAGGTAAACAAGCGCAGGGAAAGCGGCAGCATAAGCCCCAGGATGGTGCCGATGATGCCGCCTGTGAGCGAGATAAATACAGCCTCAATAAGAAACTGCAGCTTGATTTCGCGCGCGGTGGCTCCCAGTGCCTTGCGGATGCCGATCTCGCGGATACGCGAGCGCACAGTGGCCAGCATGATGTTCATGATGCCCACCCCGCCGACCGCGAGCGTGACGGTGGAGATGAGCAGCAGCACCACGGTGAGCGCGTTCGTGATCAGCGCGGCGGTGGTGAGCAGCTCGGTCAGGGTGCTGAAACGGTAAACGGAGTTGGGAAGGTGGCGGGTATGCACCACGTTGACAATCTGCTTGGCGGCCTGGTCCACGTCCGTGCGGTCGCGGATGGTGAAGAAGATCTGCTTGACGTTGTCGGTGCCGGAAAAGTAGCGACCCACTGAGTAAGGGATCAGGATGGTCTGGTCGGCAATCTCCGACTGGCCGAAGGTATCGACCGATTCCTTGAAAACGCCGACGATGGTGAACGGAATGCCGGACAGCGAGAAGGTCTGGTTGATGGCGTCCTGGTCGGAGCCGAACAGCTGCTGCGCGAAAAGCTCGGTCACGACGGCAACCTTGGTGTGCGAGGTTTCGTCCTCGTCGTCGAAAAAGCGGCCGTTGAGCACCTTGAGATTGCGGACCTGCTGGTACTGCGGGCTGACGCCGAGCACCAGCAGCTCTTTTTCCGTCCCGCGCACGGCAATGCGGTCGTGCATTTCAAGCATGGGCGAGGAGTACTCGACGGCCGGCACCTGCTCCTTGACGGCGCGTTCGTCGTCGCGGGTCAGGTAGTCGCTTTGGAAGTTGTTGACGCCGCCCGACGAACCGCCGGAGTACTCGATGTACACCATGTTGGTGCCGATACTTTCGAGCAGTCCCAGGATGTACTGCTTGCCGGTAAGCCCGATCGTAACGACAAAGATAAGTGAAGCCGCGCCGATAACCATGCCGAGAGCGGTGAGCGCAAAGCGCACCTTGCTGACGCGAAAGCTGTCGATCGCGAGCAAAACGATCTCCGACAGCTGCATGGTGCGTTTGGAGCTGGCGAGCGTGGCGTCAAAGGTGCTGCCGGAGGGCGGGGAGGATGACGAGCGGGATGGAGTGCGGAGCGCCGGCATCGCTCCACCCATGGTACGCGAGCGCGGGGGTACGCTATCGCGCGGCGGGCTGGCCGGCGTTGTAGACTGTGAGGGCACACGCGCCGCCCGCGGAGGGATGTGTGAGCGGTTGAAACAGGCGGTCTTGAAAACCGCTTAGCCCTGACGGGCTACGGGGGTTCGAATCCCTCTCCCTCCGCCATAAATCCTTCCATGCGGCCTTCCAAAGTGTCCCGAGTGGTCCTGAAAAGGGCCCGCTCGGCGCTCCTGACCCGCTCCAGTCCCTGCGTGGAAGGGGGGTGCGGCACCGGTGCGACCTCCGCAATTTCATCTTGCCTTCATGTCGCTGTGGTCAGATTCGCCAGGTCGGTGGAGGAGCTGTGCAGGCTGTGGTCGAACCTCCGCGAAGCCCGCTTCCGGGGCAGAGATCGTGAATCTGGAAGGACCGAGCGCAGGCATGTGCCGCCGGACACGACCGCCAGAATGGAGCTGAGCCGCAGATGAGGATCCTGATTGTTGAAGATGAGTTCAAGACTGCCAAGTTCCTTCAAAAGGGATTGAGGGAGGCCGGTTTCGTTGTAGACACGGCTGGGGACGGTCTGGACGGACTGGAACTGGCGAAGAGCCTCGATTTCGACCTCATCATTCTGGACATCATGCTTCCGAGCCTCGACGGGTGGGAGGTTCTTACGCGGCTGCGGGAGGCCGGCAAGTCCACGCAGGTGCTGCTGCTGACGGCTCGCGATTCGGTGCATGAACGGGTGAAAGGCTTTGAGCTCGGAGCCGATGACTACATCATCAAGCCCTTCGCGTTTTCCGAGCTGCTGGCTCGCGTCCGGTCGCGGCTGCGACGGACGCCACCCCGCCCGCAGGACGTGCTACGCATGGGCGACCTGGAGATCGATCTTCTACGCCATCGGGCGACACGCTCGGGACAACGCCTCGATCTGACAGCCAAGGAGTTCCTTCTCTTGTCCCTTCTGGTGCGGCGAGCGGGGGAGGTCCTGTCAAGAACCGTGATCGCGGAAGCGGTTTGGGATATGAACTTCGACAGTGACACCAACGTCGTCGACGTGAGCGTCCGAAGGCTGCGCAGCAAGGTAGACGAACCGTTCTGCCACAAGCTGATCCACACGGTTCGCGGCTCCGGCTATGTTCTGGAAGCCGATTAACTCCCTTGGACGCGTCACACGACTTTCCCAGACGCTGGCATTCCGTCTGACCGCCCTTTACGCGGCCGCCGGCCTGGTCTTGGTGGTTCTTGCCGGCACCGGTCTTTACTTCCTCCTGGTTGCGGAGCTGAACAAGAGCACGGACCTGTTTCTGATCGATAAGTTGAACGTGCTGCGCACGATGCTGCGCGATCGTCCGGCCGACACGGACGCCCTGCGCGAGGAGGTGGAACTGGAGTCCGCCGCGCGCCAGTATGAGCGGTTCTACATACGCCTGCTCGATGAACACGGGACTCCGCTGCTGACCACGCCTGCGATGGCTACGGCGCTCGATCTTCCGGAGTTGGCCAGAAGAACCGGCGCTCGTCATGGTCCAGCCCTTGTGATCAAGGGCAGGAACGGCCGGCTATTTCGAGTGGCTGCCGCGACAGCGGGAGTCGGCATGCCCGTGCAGCGCAGTGTCGCGATACAGATCGCGATCGATGTATCGCAGGAGCAGGACATCCTGGCTCGTTTTCGCCTTGGGTTCTGGGTCATCCTCCTTGGAACCTCGGCGGCCTTCCCGTTGATCGGTTACCAGGTCGCTCGCCAGGGTATCGGCCCCGTCGAAGCCATGGCGGCGACGGCCCGCCGCATCACCTCGAGCCGTCTTGGTGAGCGCATCGACGCGGAAGGGTATCCTTCGGAGCTGGCGTCCCTGGCGGCGACTTTCAACCGGATGCTGACCCGGCTCGAAGACTCCTTTGAGCGAATCTCGCAGTTTTCCGCCGATATTGCCCATGACCTGCGGACGCCGGTGAACAACATACGCGGCGAAGCGGAAGTGGCGCTTGCCAGCGCGCGGACGATCGACGAGTATCGAGACGCGCTCGGGTCTTCGCTGGAGGAAGCCGTGCGTCTTTCGGATCTGATCGGCGATCTCCTGTTTCTGGCCCGCACCGAAAATCCTTTGACGCACCTGCGCCTGGAACGGGTCAACGTAGACGATCTGTTGGCGGGCGTGCGCGACTATTATGACGCTGCGGCGGCGGACGGCGGGGTCTCGCTCACAAGCATTGGGGGGAGCGAGCCTGTTGTGGCGGAGCTGGACCGCACGCTGATGCAGAGGGCCGTCGGCAACCTGGTTTCGAATGCGATCGCTCATACCCCGCCTGGCGGGACGGTCGTGCTGCGGACCGTCGCAGAGGCTGCCGCGGTCCGCATCGAAGTGTCGGATACGGGAGTTGGCATTCCCCGGGAAGCGCTGCCGCGTGTTTTTGATCGGTTTTTCCGCGTGGACCCGTCACGGTCGCAGGCTTCCGGCGGCACGGGCCTTGGTCTGGCGATCGTGCACGGCATCGCGTTGCTTCATGGCGGCCAGCCCGAGATCGAGAGCGAGCCCGGGCAAGGCACGCGCGTCACACTGCGCCTGCCTGTCGCTGCTGCCGGACCGTCAGGTGCAGGGCGACACTGAACACCAAATTTCAACCTGCTGCAGGGTACAGGTTAGAAAAGATCTGGTCCACACATTCGTCAGGGCCTGCGGCCACGGTGTCGAGGTGAATTTCGGGAGACCGGGGAGCTTCGTACCCGCTGTCGATGCCGGTGAAGTTCACCAGGTCTCCGCGGCGCGCCTTCGCGTACAGCCCTTTGGGATCGCGGCGCTCGCACTCTTCCAGGGGTGCATCCACAAAAACCTCGACGAACTCGTCGGGGCTGAAACGGGATCGCGCGAGCGCGCGGTCGGCGCGAAACGGGCTGATGAACGAAACGATCACCACCAGCCCGGCATCCACAAACAACCGCGCGATCTCGGCCGCGCGACGAATGTTCTCCCTTCGATCAGCCGCGGAGAAGCCCAGGTCTGCGTTCAAGCCCTGGCGAATGGCATCGCCGTCGAGCACGTAGGTGTGGCGTCCGGCTTCGAACAGCCGGGCCTCAAGAAGGCTCGCGATGGTGGACTTGCCTGCTCCGGAAAGTCCGGTAAACCAAATACAGACGGGCTTTTGAAGTTTCTGTCCGGAGCGGATTGCCTTGTTCATGTGCACGCATCCCGCCGTTTCTTCGATGTATGGCCGAGGCCCAGGGAGCGTTCCCGGGAGGGCTCCGCAAGAAAGAAAACCCCCTTCCCGTTGCCGGGAAGAGGGTAAGGTCGGTTCGGAGATTGCTCTTGCTCCCACGTCGCCGTCGCCTTGGCGGTAAGCAGGTTCTAGTCGTCCAGGTCGCCTGCCGGCGCCGGCTTCCGGAACTCGCTCGGCGGGCGGACCTTGCTTTCCCCAGGGTAGGGGCGAGTAAAGCCGGTCGACATGTACCAGTTGTAATGGTTGACGGTATCCGGGTCCTGGGCGTCGGGCTTGGTCAGTTTGCCGGCAAAGACCTGCTTCTTTTTGCGGATCCAGGCGGCCTTCATCGCCTTGGCCGCAGGGGTCATGTTCCGGTCCAGCGCGGCGGTCGTGGTGACGCCCTGGTCCAAGGGGACCTGATTCGGCAGGTGGGTCCAGGGTGCGAAGTTCGCCGCGGGCGGCGTGCCCTTGACGAACGCCGTGGTCATGGGCGACGCGACGAGATCGAACTGGTTCATCGGCGGCAGGCCAAGAATCTGCTCGATGGTTCGGGTCATGTTGACCTGGGTGTAGTACGTGCTGTCGGTGGGTCCATTCTGCACTGTGTACGGGCTGATGACATAGCCTGGGCTCCGGTGGCCGTCGACGTGGTCGACGCCGTTCTGCGCGTCGTCCTCTTCGATAAAGATAGCCGAGCTGCTCCAGATATTGCTGTGGCTGATGTAGTCGACCATGCGCCCGATGGCTAGGTCGTTGTCGGCCTGTTCGGCAGCCGGGGTGGGCGGCCCGCCGGTGTGGTCGTCCATGACCCACAGGATGCTCAGTGCCGGTACTGTGCCCGCGGCGACGTCTTTCGTGAAGTCCTGCAGCCACAGGTCGACGCGGAACTGGTCGGGAATGCCCAGGTCGAACTGAGGGAAGTTCTTGATGAGGTGGTCGGCAACGGCTGGAATCGAGGATTCCGCCTGGACTGTGTTTTGGTAAAACAGTGTCGGTTCGGCCCCGGACTCGAACTTCTGGGAGTCGGCGTAGAACTGGCTCCAGCTCGGCTCAGTGGTTGATCCATTGGGCTGCTTAAACGTATCGTTTTCGACGTACTCGCCGTAGATCTTTAACGGCAAGCCGGCCGCGGTGGCTTCCGAGAAGAGAAAGCCCTTCGGCTGGTAGGCCAGCGCATCGCCGGCGTTGCCGCCGGGGTAGCTGCGAACCCAGTCGGGTGCCTGGATATCGTCGGCATAAGGTGCCAGGGCCTCAACGATCCACTGGTGGCCGTCCGCCGATTGGCGGCTCGGGTCGTAGAAGTTGTCGAAAAGCGGGAAGCGTTGCACCAGGTTGTGCGCGTTGGGTGTGTCTTTGCCGCCGAACACGGCCAAGGAACGATCGCCGTTGCCGGCCGCGACGTCACCCAAAACCTGGTCGTAGGTGCGGTTTTCACGGATGATCAGGAAGACATGCTTGATAAGCGACGGATCGCCGATCTTTGCCGGGATCGCAACCGGGGTTGTGTTCTTGCTGCCTCCGGCGGCGGACTCGATATTTTGCGTCAGATCCCAGTGGTTGTTGCGGAAAACCTGCAGGGTCGCCTTGGCCAGGGCTCCCGGTGCCGTCAAGGGGAGAAGGGGAATGATGCTGACGTCGCCGTTGTCCTGGTGGGTGTTGTAGCCGGTGACCTTGTAGTCCGTCTCAAACGAGTACAGGGTGCCGACGCCCTTGTCGTTGGCGATGACCAGCTGGTGGTTCACGTTGTCGAGCACGACCGAGGCAGGCGCGTAGGCCGCAGGGATCGCGCCCAGGATGGGGTTCGCCACGCCGGGTGCAAGGTTGATGACCGCGATCGCATTGGCGTTGTAGCAGGCGACAAATGCGATGCCGTATTCGTCATCTACGGCGATCGAGACCGGTGCCGCCCCGTAAGCCGGGCCCTGACCGGGTACCGAGATCGGCAGGGAGACGGGGATGGTCCTGATCACCTTGTTGGTGCTTGTGTCGATGACCGAAAGGGTATCGCTGTAGGTGTTGGCAACCAGAAGCTGGCCGCCGTAGAACGCCATCCCCGTCGGATGCAAGCCGGTCGGGATGGTCGCGGTCACCTTCATCGAGGGCAGGTCCACCACGGAAACCGTACCGGTCACCGTTGCGCCGACCACGGGGTCCGCGATCATCTCTGTGCCAGCGGAATTGATCTGAAAATCCGCCTCGGTCGCAATACGACCGCCCTCGTTGCTGACGTAGGCGGTTTTTCCGTCGCTGCCGATCACGATGCTGTGCGGCGCGTTGCCGACGCGAAGCTGCGTGCCTTCCGTAGGTTGGCTGGCGGTAAGGTCGATCTTTGTGAGCGTGTTGTTCTGGTTCAGCAGGGCATACGCGCTTGTGCCGTCCTGCGATATAGCCAGGCCGCCAGGATAGGACGTTTTGGGGCTGTAAAACGAACCGCAGGGATTGTCATAGGAGGCCGGTGGGCTGTTCGGGAAGCACTGAATAAAGGAGCTGTCCGGTGCCACACTGACCTGGGCGTCGTCGGTCAGCAGCCCTTCGGGGGTGACATTGGCGATCGTGACGTTGCTGCTGTCCTGCGAAAAGATCAGGTGCTTGCCGTCCGGGGTGTACGCGATACCGCTGTAGCTGCCGCTCGCATCCATGCCCAGGGTGATGTAGTGCTGCAGGACCTCGCCGTTAAGGGTGTCGAACACCTCCACGGCTTCCATCGCGCCCATGGTGAGGACAGCCGCCGTGTGGGTGCTCGCGTTGGGGTTGACAGCGACGGCTTTCGCGCGGACCCGGATGCCGAGGTCGACCTGCTTGCCGGCCGGGGTGATGACCTGGCCGCTGCTGACCACAAAGGAGCCGTCCGGCTGAGCGCCGGTGGTGTACGTCGGAAAGGGCACGGACTGGGCAAGGGCCGGAACGCTGAGACCGGTCGCCAGCAAGCCGGCAAGCGGACGCAGCCGTTTCATTCCCGAACGGTTTCGAATTGATCTTTGGAGCGGCTTCCTGGACATCGATTTCTCTCCCGAACTGTTGATTGCTGCTGGAGGACGCGCCGGCGGTTCGGAGCCTGAAGAAATCTGACTTCGGCCGGAGGCTCAGGGCAAGGCATGGGTAAACAAAGTTGAGTCGCGCGGCCGGGTACCGGGGACGCGGATGCATGGCTGCGCAGCTTGTCGGAGATCACGGACGGAGGTCGGCAGGTGCCCGACATCTGTCGTGAGGCGTGGATGATTGCCTGCGGCCAGCCACCCTCATAGCCCAAGTATCACAGGCGATGGGTGACGAGCCTATGACCGTTAAATGACAAGTTTGTCATCTTGCGGGAAAAGCAGAATCAGGCGGGGAGCAAGCCGCTGAAGCACTGTCAGGACTGGGCTTTGAGCACCCTCGCGAAAACGGCCGCCCCGTCAATCTGAAGACGGTTGAGCCGCCCCCGGCCCCGCTTCGTCATCGAGAAGCGCGCGCAACGGTCCCAAACATGCCTCGTAGCGCCGCCAGCGTGCGACGGAGTCGCGGTGGATGGGTTGGCGGGCCTGCCACCTGCTGGGTGTCCGCACCGCCCTCGGATTGGATTCGGGGCGCAGGCATGCGTCGTGCCACCGGAGACCGCAGGCCGCGATCACATGCCGGATCACAGGCTCGGGCACACGGGTCAGCTCCTCATAATCGACCTCGATCCAGCGGTTGCCCGGCAGTACGCTCCGCCAATGGTCGACGAGCCGGCGGTAGCCGCGGAAATACTCGACCAGTTCCGTGCCTCCGGTCGGAAACGCGAGGGTTGGGCTGAAGTGGGTTTGGTGAATGGACAGCGCCGTGTCGATCGGGCTGCGGCGGCAATGGAGAATGGTCGCGCGCGGGAACGCCCTATGGATCAGCCCGGCCCAAAGAAAGTTGAAGGGCATTTTATCGGTCACTCGGGCGGCTTGGGGCGCGATCGCGCGAAGCACCCTGAGATAGGCCGCCTCGGCCTCGGCAAAAAACGGGGTGTCGGGGCTGTCCGCGCCGGACAGCAACCAGGCGGGGCCCCGCTGGTTCCAGAAATGCAGCTCGCCGCCGGCTTGGACCTCCGGGTGATTGGAAACGATCTGCTCCACCAGTGTTGTGCCGGAGCGCGGCATGCCGAGGATCAGGATCGGGAGCGGGTCGGGGCTGCCGAGCTGGGGCGCTCGGGCGATCCATTCGGGTGTACAGCGGGCGATGATGCGCTCAATCTCGCGGTCAAATGCAGCCGGGTCGAATGGGACTGATTCCCGGCGCACTACGTCCGCTGCGTCGAAGTGCCGCATGGCTCGGGAGTCATCGCCCAGGTCCTCGGCCGCCTTGCCGAGCGCGAGATGAAGCCTGTGGCGCTGCGCCGCTTCCAGCTCCGGCGTGCGCAGCGCGGCTTCCATTCGCTGCAGGACACGGTCGTTTTGCGTGATGGGGCGGCACCGGACCAGCTCGTAGTAGCTGCCCGCGAGCAAGGGCGCAAGGGCGACCGTCTGTTCAAAGTGCAGGCGGGCTTCCTCGAAGTGGCCGAACTCGGTGAGCAGGTTGCCGAGCAGATCGTGCGCCATGCTGTTGCCTGGGTCGCGGGCGATCGTGTGCCGCAGCACCTGTTCGGCCTCCCCATGCCGATCCTCGGTCAACAACGCCCGTGCCTTGCCGAGCGGTCCAAAGCCGATTGTGCCTCCGCTCTCCCCGGCGCGGCGAAAGCAGCCGATCGCCTCCTCACGATGTCCCAGGGTATAAAGCAGCGCACCGGTTCGGAACCATGCTTCCGTCAGCGATGGAAGCAGCTTGGTTGCGTTGCGGTAAGCAAACATCGCCTCGTCGAGGCCGCCCAGTTTTTCGAGCGCGATCCCAAGGCGAAAGTATGCGTCCGCATAGCCCGGGTCGAGAGCAATGGCCTGCTTTAACGCCGCGACGGCCTGGGCAAGGCGGCCGACCTCAAGGCAGGCAAGGCCAAGATCGTGCTGAAGGGTCGCATTCCTCGGATCGAGCAGCGTTGCTTGGCGCAACGGCGCGATGGCATCCCCCGGCTGGCCAGCCTTGAGAAACGACACTGCCGTCGAAAGAAGCGAGGCGAGCTGCCGCGGCGGAGGGAGGTTTGAAGACGGGCGCATGCGCGATTCCAGATGGCTAGTCGGCGGCGCGCCTCGCGGATCGCCGGGCCTACTGTGCTTCGACTATACCGTTGCGGTTCGGTCGTCGGGCGGACCGGCTCCGCTTTCCATCGTTTCGATCGCAGCTGTTGCAGCTCGTTCAGCGAAGCGGCGTTGAGGCACTTGCGCCGGGGCAAACCGGCCGGCGTGGGCCCAAAGACCGAGGCCGGGACTAGAGATATAGAAGACCTCTTCGCCACCGACCATGTTCCACCCTTCTGCGAGCCTTGCGGGGCTGTACCGTCTGGTGGCCTCGGCAAGATCGGCGTAGTCAAAGCCCACGTTTTCCACCTCCTGCCGGCTGAGCCCGCCGGGGCAGTAGGTGACTCGGAAGCGGCCTTCGCTGGAGCCATGGATAAGGTGCGCGGCGGCGCTCAGACTGCCCGCAAGATCCGGGTGCTCGCGGACGGTCTCAAGCGTGGCCAGGGTGCCCCGGTAGCCGTATTTGCGGATCAGGCGGTCGATCGCGGGGTCTTCGCCGAAGGTGTGGACGCCGGGCGCGAGTACGAGGAGCTCGGCGTCGTCGGCCAGCGCCATGCGGGTGCGGTAGATGCTCTTGTTGCCGAGCCAGGTGCTGCCGAATGCGCCGGGGTCGAGCGAGACGATGCACTTGTGGATGGGGCGAGGAAGCAGGACAAGGTTGACCTGCGCGGCAAGCGCGGCGGCGCGCTCAAAACACTCGGGACCGTCGCTGATAAACAAGCCGCGCACGACCAGTTCCCCTGCCGGGTTGCGGTCGATGACCGTCAGCACGTAGACGATGGGAAGGCCGGCGAGGAAGTGTTGCTCGGCATGGTTGAGGACGCGGCGGACGGGCGTGTCGGCGCGGCCCATGATGCGTTCCATGCCGTAGACCGCGCCAAGGTAGTGGCTCCGGTCGATGCTCTCGGCCCCGCCCGTGCCGATCAGGATGTTTTTGTTGCCGTTGGCCATGCCGATGACCTCGTGCGGCACGACCTGGCCGATGGACAGAATGAGATCAAAGGGCTTACCGTCTTCGCCTTCTGTGAGGAGGCGATTGATCTGCGCTGGCCACGGATACTCAAGCCTGCCTTCGGACTGCTCGCGGATGAAAGCGGCTGGTACCTCACCCAGGGTCACAACGTCGTCACGCCAGTGGTGGACGCGGAAGAGCGAGCGGGGGATGGAGCCGAACATGCGACGGATGGCGGCTTCCGGCATGGGGGCATGCGTGCCGAGCGCGGGAAGGATGGCCTGGAGGCGGTCCCCCAGGAGCTGGTAGGCCATCTGTGTGAGTTCGCCGGCGCGGGAGTGGATGCGGGTGGCATCGGGCGGGACGAGGAGGACGCGGTGGCGCTCGCCGATCCGGTCCAACGCTTCGGCGAGCAAACTGTGCAGGCGCTCCGGGGAAAGCTCCGAAGTGATGGAGCCTTCGCTCAAAAGGATGGCCATGGGAGCTACTGGTTGACGCCGCTGGCGAGAAAACCGCCGTCGACCGCGAGCACCTGCCCGGTGGTGAAGGAGGCGGCCTCGGAGGCGAGAAAAACGGCGGCGCCCACCAGCTCGTCTGTGTGCCCAAAGCGGCCCATGGGGGTGCGCAGCAGGAACTCCTGCCCGCGCGGGGTGCCGTCCAGCAGCTCGGCGTTGAGCGCGGTGCGGAAGACGCCGGGCGCGATGGCATTGACCAGGACGCCGTGGCGGGACCACTCAACCGCGAGCGAGCGCGTGAGGGAGGCGACGGCGGCCTTGCTTGCGGCGTAGGCGGCGACCTCAAACAGAGCCACAAAGCTGCTAAGGGATGCGATGTTGATGATGCGCCCGTAGCCGCGCGCCAGCATGGCGGGACCAAAAATCTGGCAGGCGCGCAGGGTGCCGGTGAGATTGGTGTCGAGGATATCGGCCCACTCCGCTTCCGGCAGGGTGAGGGTGGGGGTGCGCTTGGTTTTACCGGCGCAGTTCACAAGGATGTCGACCTTGCCGAAGCACTCGAGCGTACGGTCGAGCAGCGTTTGGAGCGAGGCGCGGTCGCCGACGTCGGAAGGGACGCGGAGGGTACGGCGGCCGAGTTGTTCGATGGCGACGGCGGCCGCTTCCACCGGCTCGGGACGCCGCGCGGAAGCGACAACGTCGGCGCCGGCACGCGCGAGGCCGAGGGAGAGTGCGAGCCCGATCCCGGTGGTGCCGCCGATCACAACGGCGGTGCGACTTTGGAGCGAAAGGGTGCCGGGGGGCTGCATGAAAGTGCCTTTTCGCGACGGAAACCGCGCCGCTGTCTCTTGTCGGGATCATACGGCTTTCGCGATCCACCAGTCGGGACGCTCAAGAAAGGAGGGGTAGGCAGCCATGACGGCGACCTCTACACTTGGAGGGAACCCTGCACTGGAAACCTGGTGTGGTTACGCCTGCGTCGTTCCTGCAAAGGATGGAGCCCAAAGATATGCAGCTGGTGGAACAGCGGTCCGCGGACGAATTGATCGGCCTGGAAGAGCAGTATGGCGCACACAACTATCACCCCCTGGACGTGGTGGTGGAGCGCGCGGAAGGCGCATGGCTGACGGATGTGCATGGGCGGCGCTACCTGGATTTCCTGGCGGCGTACTCGGCCGTGAACCAGGGGCACTGCCACCCGGCGATCCTGCGGGCGTTGGTGGAGCAGGCGCAGCGCGTGACCCTGACCTCGCGTGCATTTCGCAACGACCAGCTGCCGCTTCTGCTCAAGACTCTGCACGAGTTGACCGGCTTTGACATGGCGCTGCCCATGAACTCGGGGGTAGAAGCGGTGGAAACCGCGGTCAAGGTCGCTCGGAAGTGGGGCATGATGGTCAAGAGCATCCCGGATGGGCAGGCCGAGGTGCTGGTGTGCGGCAACAACTTTCACGGGCGCACCATCGCGGTGGTGGGCTTTTCAACGGAACAGCAGTACCGGACGGGCTTTGGGCCGTTCGCAAGCGGATTCAGAACCGTGCCGTTTGGCGATTCGGAAGCACTGCGAGCGGCAATCAGGCCGGAGACGTGCGCGTTTCTTATCGAGCCGATCCAGGGCGAGGCCGGGATCCTGATGCCGCCGGACGGCTATCTGCGCGAGGCGGCGGCGATCTGCCGGGAGCACGATGTGCTGCTGATCTGCGACGAGATCCAGTCGGGGCTGGGGCGCACGGGGAGGATGTTCGCATTTGAGCACGAGGGCATCCGGCCCGACATGGTGACCATTGGCAAGGCGCTTTCAGGCGGGTTTTATCCGGTGTCGGCCGTGCTGGCGCGGCGCGAGGTGCTGGGGGTGCTGCAGCCCGGCGACCACGGCAGCACGTTTGGCGGCAACCCGCTGGCCTGCGCGGTGGCCCGGGCGGCCCTGCGGGTGCTGGTGGATGAAGGGCTGGCGGAGCGATCGGCCGAGCTGGGGGTCCACGCGCTCCACCGGCTGCGCGCGATGCGGAGCCCGCACGTGGTGGAGGTACGGGGGCGCGGGTTGTGGATCGGCATCGAGCTGAACACCGCGGCACGGCCGTTCTGCGAAGCGCTGGAGCGGCGCGGGGTGCTGTGCAAGGAAACGCACAGCACTGTGATCCGGCTGGCACCGCCGTTGATGATCTCGCGCGGCGACCTGGATTGGGGCATCGACGAGATCGAGGCTGTGCTGGGAGCTTAGGCCGAACTTCGCAGTTCAGCTTTAGGTAGAGGCTGCGCCCCGCAGATTTGGGGGCTCGGCATCCCGGCGTACAAAGAGGGCGGTGTGATGGCTGCGAGGCGGGCCTGGCGGCGGTTGCTGACGATTGGGGGCGTGCTTGTGCTGCTGGCGCTCGCCGCGGCGCTGGTGCTGCCCTTGTTCTTGAACACCGCCGGCACCCGCGCCAGGATTGAAAACGCGCTCACCGAGCGGCTGGGACGCAAGGTCACTCTGGGCGCGACCCGGTTCTCGGTGTGGACCGGCAGCCTGGTGGCGGAGAACGTGAGTGTGGCGGACGACCCCGCTTTCAGCCGTGAGCCCTTTTTCCAGGCACGCAGCATCCGGATGGGCGTGAATGTGCTCCCTTTCCTGCTTCACCGGGAACTCCGCGTCCGCGATCTCTCGATCGACAGGCCCAAGTTGCTGCTGCTGCACGCCGCGGGTGGTGGCTGGAACTATGCGGGCCTCGGCCGGCCGAGGGTGCCGGGGCCTGCCGGCGTTTCCAGGCCTGCCCCTCGCACTGGGCCCGCGAGCGCGCTCGCCCTTTCTATCAGTGAAGTCATTGTCCGCGACGGAAAGATCACGGCCGGACTGGGCGATGGGCCCGCGCGCGAATACACCGGCGTCGTCGTTCGGCTCCATCACCCGGGACTGACCGACCCATTCCCATTCGAGGCGACGGCCGAACTGCCGGGAGATGGAACCCTGAGCCTTCGCGGGATCGCCGGCCCACTCACCCAGGGGTCCGCTCGCGCCATGCCATGGTCGGCCCATTTCGAGTTGACCCACGTGGATTCTTTAGCGGCGGGACTCCTGCCCCTCTCAACCGGCGTGTCCGGGCTGGTCGGCAGCCTGCAACTGGACGCCGCGTGGGACGGCCACCAGCTGCATGCGACGAAGCTGCTGATGGACGGGCCACGCCTGACACTGGTACGCAGTGACGGCGGCCCGGGACCGGCTGCGAGCGGGCAGACGCACAAGTCGAGCTTTCTTTCCAGGCTATGGGTGCAGGATGCCGAGGTCAGAAATGGTGCGCTCACCGTCAAAAAGCCTGGCCGGGCGGGTGCGCCGATGATCTACGCTGGGATTCAAGCCCGGTTGTTGAACCTGGCTCCAGGCCGCGGGGCATCGTTCCGGCTCAGCGCGCAAACGCCTGGCGGAGGCAGCCTGCGGGCCAGCGGCAACGTAGGCCCGTTTCGCCAGCCCGGGCAGGCATGGACGCCGGTGGACGCGCGCGTTACGCTCCAACACCTGCGGCTGGCAACCGCCGGGGTATTGACGGCTGGCAGCGGCATCGACGGCTTGCTGGATTTGCAGGCGCAGGTGGCCACGCGCGGGCAAACGCTCCGTGCGAGCGGTGAAGCAACGGTCGTGGGACTCAGGCTGGCGCGCAACGGCGTCCCTTCGCCGAAACCGGTGGACGCGCGGTTCACGATTCTGGCAGATCGAGGATCAGAAATTGTGCAGGTGCCGGATGCGACGATCTCGGTTGACGGGGCCTTGTTGCAGGTGTCAGGCAGCTGCGGTCTGGGAGAGCCGTCTCCCACGCTGAACGGAGCGGTCAAAGGCAGTGCCATGCCGGTCGATGCCATTGAAGCGTTTTTGCCGGCGGTGGGCGTGCGCCTGCCACAAGGCTCACGGCTGCAGGGCGGCGCCCTGACGACCTCGCTCGCGGTGACCGGCACGGTGGCCGCCCCGGTCATCGCCGGGCCGGTCGCGCTCACCGGTACACAGTTGGCGGGCTTCAACCTGGGGCAGAAGCTGGAGGCGCTGTCCAGGTTGACAGGCGGCCGGATCGGCGGAGCGACCGGCCCGGGTACCGTGATTCGCTCGCTGCGGATGGAGGTTCGCGACTCGGGCGCGGGGCTGGCGACGGACCATATCGCGCTCGACGTGCAGGGCCTGGGCATGGCCACCGGCGAGGGCACCGTGAGCAGGGGCGGCGCGTTGCACTACGAGATGCTGGTGCGGCTGACGGAGCTGGTGGGCGGGCCGGCGCAGGGTGCTGCCGGAGGCGGAGGCGGCTTGCTTGGCCTGCTTTCGCGCTCCGGTGTGCTGGGCAGCCTGGTCGGCGGTTTGATCAAGCGTGGGATCCCGGTTGAGGTCGGCGGCACGACGGCCCACCCGACCTTTGCACCGAGCTTATGAAGCTGAGCGGCTTTGCGCCGCGTGCGCGAAACGCTCCCGGTTATGCTTAAGGACGGAGGGCGAGTGCGATGGCGGTTCTGGAGATCGGCCCCGATGAGGTCCGTACAGCGACGGCAGCCGGCAGGCGGGCCTGGTGCGGGCGCATGGAGGCCGGAACAATCCTGTACTTTCCTCAAACACCTGTCCCCATCAGCGAGGCCAATATCGAGTTCCTGCTGGGACGCCGACAAACGGGCTCATCACTGCACAAAAACATCGCTTACAAGCCGAGAACACGCACACTGACTGGGTTGGACGCCGGGGACGAGGCCCGGAATGAAGCCGTGGAACAACTTCGCGCCATTATGCACGGCTATTCCGACGCGGTGGCGGCCTTTCTTGAGGACTTTCTGGAGCCGTACCGCGGCAAGATCGAGCGGGATTACGCGAGTTTTCGCCCGCAGGAAGAGCAGAACCGGGACCTGCCGCTGCGCCGGCGCAATGACCTGCTCCATACCGATGCGTTTCCCACCCGGCCGACGCGCGGGGCACGCATCCTGCGCTTCTTCAACAACATCCACCCCGAGCGCACCCGCAACTGGGTTGTGAGCGAGCCCTTTCGTGAGCTGGCACCTCGCTTCGCGCCCGGGCGCATTGCGCCGCGTACGGACGGCCCGGCGACAAGGGCGGCGAAAGCCGCGGCTACGGCCCTGGGGCTGGGAACGGCGTTCCCCGCGCTCAAACGGACCCCGTACGACGACTTCATGATGCGCTTTCACAACTTTCTGAAGGAAGACGCAGCCTGGCAGCGCGAGGCGCCAAAGGAGGAGTGGGAGTTCCCGCCCGGATCGAGCTGGGTGGTCTTTACCGACACCGTGCCCCACGCCGTGCTTGCGGGCCAGTATGCACTGGAGCAGACCTTTCTTGTGGACCGTTCGGCGCAAACAGAACCTGCGCATGCGCCGCTGACGATCCTGGAAGGGATCGCCGGGGCGGCGCTGGTCTAGTTAGGATCGCTGCTCCATCGGCAGACCGACGGCTATAGTGCGCGGGAAAAAAGGCTTTCCGCCATGCCGGCCAGTCCGCCGCCGGACCCGGCCTGCTGCGAGAGTTGACCGGACCCCTGCGACATGTGCGACATCAACATGGGCAGGGCGGCGGCCAGCGCCACCTTGGCCATCTCGCTGTTTACGCCGGCTCGCTGCGCGATGGACTGTACCTGCTGCTGGCCGAGCGCCTGCTCCACCTGCTGCGGTTCCATCGTTTGGCTGGGCTGTGCACCGGGCTGCGTGTTGAGCCACGAGTCCATGTGTCCCCCCATGCCCTGCTGGTGAAACTGATCGACGACCCCGGACAAACCGCCGGGCTGACCGCTGAAGTGCTGCAGAAACGCCTGGGCGACGGAAGCATGCTGCTCGGTTGACGGCTGATTTTCACCGCCTGAACCGGCAAACGCAGAAAGAGCGTTCATAAAACTCATCAAAAAAACTCCTGTGGCGGAAGAACCGCTCGTCCCTGAGATGACAGCCAGCGCGCGCAGGAGGTGTTGCTTTACGTAAAAGCGCAGGCCGTTGCCGAGCCTGGCGAACTGGCCCCGGCGCCATGGGCCATGCCGTACACTTGAGTCTCAAGAAGGCTGAACGTGTATGGGCAGGGAGAACCGATGGCAACCGATGTCGTAATGCCGCAGATGGGCGAGTCTATCTTTGAGGGAACCGTCACCAAGTGGCTGAAACAGCCGGGCGACGCCGTGGAACGGGACGAACCGCTGTTTGAGATTTCGACCGACAAGGTCGACGCCGAGATACCGTCCCCCGTTGCCGGAACGCTGCAGGAGATCAAGGTCGAGGCTGGAGCCACGGTGCAGGTAAACGCCGTGGTCGCGACCATCGGAGAGGAAGCAGGCACCGTGGCCGCAACCCCTTCGGCCGTGCCCTCGGGTAACACGACGAGCCGGCCGGCCGAAGCTGTCGCGGACGGGACTGGAAGCTCCGCCACGGAAGTGGTCATGCCCCAGATGGGCGAGTCTATCTTTGAAGGCACGATCACCAAATGGTTAAAGCAGGTCGGCGACTCGGTCGAACGGGATGAGCCTTTGTTCGAGATCTCCACCGACAAGGTGGATGCAGAGATACCGGCGGCTGCCACCGGCATCCTGCGCGAGATTCGGTCGGAAGCCGGGACGACGGTCCAGGTCAACACCGCGGTTGCTGTGATCGAAAGCGCAAGTGCGGCCGCAGGGAAAGCCCCGGCTGCTGAGGTCTCCAACGGCAAGGCTGCAGCCGTGCCGAGTAGCCCGGTTGCGGCGCCAGAGATGGAGAGCACGGAGAAGCTGCGCTCGTCGCCCCTGGTTCGCAGGATGGCCAAGGAGCATGGATTGAGCCTCCAGGCCATCGAAGGTACGGGCTCGGCCGGGCGCATCACCAAGGATGATGTGTTGAATCACCTACAGGGACAAAATCAGGAGGGTGGCGCGGCGCCAGCGGCTCCCGCTCCGACACCTGCCCGGGCGTCAGCACCTGCCCCAGGGGCCACGCCGGCGCGCGCTGAGACGCAGGCCACGGTCGCGCAAAGCTCGCAGAATCAAAGTCCGGCCCTGGCTGAAGCGACGGCCGGTCAACTCGTCGCCATGAGCAAGATGCGCTCGATTATTGCGCAGCGCATGGTCGACTCCAAGCGCACCAATGCGCACGTCCACACCGTGTTCAAGATCGACATGACCCGCATCGTTCGTCTGCGGGAGAAAGAAAAGACCAAGTACGAGCAACGCAACGGCGTCAAGTTGACTTATATGCCGTTTATCGCCAGAGCGGTCACCCACACCCTGCGTAAGATGCCGATCATCAATGCTTCCATGGAAGCGGATAACATCCGGTACCATGGAAACGTCAACCTGGGGATCGCCGTTGCGCTCGACTGGGGCTTGATCGTGCCTGTTATCTCGCAGGCCGAGGAACGTAACTTCCTGGGAGTGGCCCGAGCCATTGCCGACCTGGCGGAACGTGCGCGCGGCAAGAAGCTGAAGCCTCATGAGGTGGGTACGGGTACATTTACCCTGACCAACGCCGGCATCTATGGTGAGCAGTTTGGTACACCGATCATTAACATGCCTGAGAGCGCAATTCTTGGGATCGGCGGCCTGTTCAAAGAGCCTGCTGTGCTGACGGACGAGCACGGGACCGACTCCATCGCGATCCGCCACATGATTCACCTCACCCTTGGCTTTGACCACCGAATCATTGATGGCTCGGACGCCGGGAAGTTCATGGCCGAAGTCAAGAAGTATCTTGAACACTGGAGCGAAGATATCGGGTAGTGCGCCTGTCCGGCGTGGGGCGGCTGAACAGCGCCCCTGCCTGCTGAAAGATATGGAGCCGGCACTTGCTTCCACGCCGCCGGAGTAACATCAATGCAAGTCAAGCGGCGTCCGTGTTGATACGGACGCCGCCTGGCTGCGTGTTAGTTCTTGGGCGTCTTTTCCTGCCCTTTCGCCGGAGAACTGGTCCGCACCAGCTCCGGCGAGCTGACCGCTTTCAGGGTCACCACCTCGCTTTTCGTGATGCGCCGCTTGATGTCGACGCGTTCGATCGTTTCCCACTGCTGACTCTTGAGACTGCGATGGATCGCCTCAATCACCCGTACGTCGGCCAGGCCTTCCAGGCCGTCCGGCTCGGGGTGCTTATCATCGAGGATGCACTCGGAAAAGTACCGCATCTCACCGCCGAAGTGGTCGGTGTTTTTAAAGCTGGTGTGGTCTTCCTTTTGCCCCTCCACCAGGTAATGCTCAAGCGGCTTGCCGTACATGAAGCCGGGATTGACCTCGAGCGAGCCTTTGGTCCCGACGACCGTGTACGTGTCGAGCTTGTTGCCGTAGTACGAGACCGTGAACTGCGCGATGCGGTTGCGCGGAAAGCGCAGGATCACGCTGACCGTGTCGTCGAAGTCGCCGAGGCCGGCTTCGGGATGGCGGGTGCCGGTCGCGAAGGCCTCGGTAGGTTCATCTTCAAACAGGTTTCGCGCCCCATTGATGGGGTAGGGTCCCATGTCGAGCACAGGGCCGGCCAGCACGCCTGATTGCGCGCGGTGATTGGCGGGGTCGACCATCTGCGCGAACGCGGAGGAGAACAGGTGCACCTCGCCCAGGTCGCCGGAGCGAACCTTCTCAATGGCCGCAACGGTTGCGGGCTCAAAATGGAGCCGGTAGGCCACCATCAGCTTGGCGTCGGAGTGTTTTTGCGCGGCCAGGATCTTCTCGCACCCCTCGGAGGACACCTCCATCGGCTTTTCCAGCAGCACGTGGATGCCAGCCTCGAGCGCGGGCACAGCGAACTCGGCGTGACGCCAGTTCGGCAATGCCAGATAGATGGCGTCGATCTCGCCCGAGCGCAGCAAAAACGGAAACTGGTCGTAGGTATAGGTTCTGGTGACGCCGTACTGCTTGCCCACCTCTTCCGCCTTGGTAGGGTCGCTTGTGACGAGGGCCACAATCTCCGAGTTGCCGGCATGATCGACGCCGGGCATCATGGCTTCCTGCGCGATATCGCCGAGCCCGACGATGGCGTAGCGTACTTTCTTTCTGAGCCCGAGTGCTTCCATCACGCCCATGTGTGTTGCCTCCATTTGTCCTGCAGTAGGATGTCTGGGCTGCCTGCGCCGTTGGGCGCTCCGCCTCATCTGTTAATAAGAGGAAGCATGGGCCATAGAAAAAAGAGTGGTGGGGACGGAGCCGGGCGGAGTCTGTACGTGTGTGTACGCGACCGGAACGGCAAAGGAGCAAGCTGTGCCGGCGCTGGTGCGCGCGAGCAGCTGGCGCAGATGCGCGAGATGCTCGGGGCAGAGGCGATCGGAAGCGATGAGCTGAATGTGCGGCCGTGCGGATGCCTGGGGCTGTGCAAGCGAGGGCCGGTGATGATACTGGCAAGCGGAACTGCCGCACAGGCCAAACAACCGCGGAAACCTGGTAAGAAGGGTGCGCACGGCGTGTACACGAGGGTGGAAGGGGCCGAGCTGCGCGAGATCCTCCGTGAAGCCCTGTGGCCGGCGTAGCGCCCGGTCCGGGCGACACCAATTACCAGACAATCAGGCCTTGGCTGCTGCTTTGGACCTCTTCTTTACGGCCGATTTCTTGCCGGGTGACTTCCTGGCAGGCGATGGTGCGGTGGTTGTGGCTTTCTTGGCCGGGGTCTTCTTAGCCGAGGCTGGCTTGGCCGGGGCCTTCTTTGCCGCAGGAGCCTTCTTGGCCGTGGCGTGTTTGCGGGCCTCGGCGGCAGGTGCGGTGTTTGCGACGAACTGCTTCCCTTCCCTTGAGCCTTCACGTTTTTTGCGGTCCGTCGCCGCCGTTTCGCTTGGGCTCAGCTCTTGCCAGGCTTTGTCGGGCAGGTAACGCGCGGTTTCGCCTTCCCGCACTGCTTTTTGGCCGTCGGCGGTGTGCCAGTGTTCGCCGCCCCACTTCTGCAGGCTCTGCTGCCCTTCGTCGGGCGGGTGCGTGAATTTACCGCCGGCGCGCTCGTACTCAGCCGCGACCAGCTGCGCCTTGCGCGCACTCCACTGGCCCGGCTTGCCGCCCTTGTCCCCGGCGGTGATCTCGGCCTTGATACGGTCGCGCAGTTCAGGGTCGGAGTAGCGGTCTTGGTGGCTTTTTGAGTCAGAGTAGCTGCTTTTCTTTGGCATCTGATTCCTTTTCTGACGTGAGTTCTGATCTGGGATGCCCGTCAGGACAGGTTGGGTGAAAGATCGATGCAGCGAGCGCAAAACGCCTAAGATGTGGGCATGGCGACTCACATGCGACGCTCGGTCTGCTCGCTTGACTGCCCGGATTCGTGCGGCGTGCTGGTGACCGTCGACACAGCTTCCGGTCGCGCAATCAAGCTCGCGGGCGACCCGAACCATCCGGTCACGCGCGGGTTTTTGTGCGGCAAAGTCAGCAAATATCTGGATCACGTGTATGCGCCGGACAGGGTGCTGTTTCCACTGAGGCGGCGGTCTGGGGTACCCAAAGGCCCGCTCGCGCCGGGCGAAGAGTCCACTGCGTTTGAGCGTGTTTCCTGGGATCAAGCGCTGGACGGCATCGCGGCTCGGTTGGGCGCGATCGCGCGCGAGCATGGGCCGGAGTCGGTGCTGCCTTACTCCTATGCGGGCACGATCGGGCAGCTGGGGTATGGATCGATGGACCGGCGCTTCTTTCACCGGCTGGGCGCGTCGCAGCTCGACCGGACCATCTGCGCGACCGCCGGAGGGGAGGCCCTGCTGTCGGTGTACGGGCGCAAGCTGGGGACCGATACGGAGCACTTTCACCGCGCGCGGCTGATCGTGGCCTGGGGCGCGAATGTGCACAGCAACAACGTTCACCTGTGGCCGCAGATCGAGCAGGCACGGCGCAATGGGGCGCGCCTGGTGGTGATCGACCCTTACGAAACGCGAACGGCGCGGCTGGCGGATCTGCATCTCGCGCCGCACCCCGGCACGGATACCGCGCTGGCGCTGGGGCTGATGCACGTGATGCTGCGCGATGGTCTTGAAAACAAGGCTTGGACCGCGGCGCACACGCATGGGCTGCCGGAGTTGCGCGAGCATGTGACGACGTATACGCCGGAACGAGTGGCGGGCTGGACCGGCATCGATGCAGGAACGATCGAGGCACTGGCGCGTGAGTACGCGACCACCCGGCCGGCGGTGATCCGGATGAACTACGGGGTACAGCGGAGCGAAAACGGCGGCGCGGCGGCGCGCGCCATTGCCATGCTGCCGGCACTGACCGGGGCCTGGGCCGATGTGGGCGGAGGATTGCAGCTTTCAACCTCGGGCGCGTTCGGGTTTGACAAAGCGGCGCTGGAGCGTCCGGACCTGATGCTGCGCAGTCCGCTGGGGCGGCCGGCGCGGGTGGTCAACATGACACTGCTGGGTGATGCGCTGACCACGCTGGGCCATTTGGAGACTGGGCCGCCGGTGCAGGCGTTATTTGTTTACAACTCCAACCCGGCAGCCATTGCGCCCGAGCAGGCGAAAGTGCTGGCCGGGCTGCGGCGCAACGATCTTTTTACCGTAGTGCACGAGCAAAGCCTGACCGATACCTGCGACTACGCCGACTATGTGCTGCCGGCGACCACCTGGCTTGAGCACACGGATGTGCAAGGGGCCTACGGGCACCACTACGTGCAGCTTTCGGAGCAGGCGATCGTGCCCGCCGGGCAGGCTCGGTCCAATGTTGATCTGTTCAGCGAGCTGGCCCGGCGCATGGGCTTTACAGAGCCCTGCTTCGCGGACGACCCGGAAACACTGATGTCGCAGGCGCTACGCGAAGGTGCGCCGGCCGAGGAGCAGCCTCCGCTGATGCGCGGCATCACGCGCGGCAGTCTGCGGGCGGGCGGCGGTTGGGAGCGGCTGCGCTTCCCTTCGGAGATGGAGGGCGAACCCTTCCGGCCCTTCAGCGATGGAGTGTTCCCGACGCCATCGGGCAAGGTGGAGTTTTGCTCGGAAGCGCTTCGCGCAAGGGGGCTCCATGCGTTGCCGGCGTTTCACCCGCCGGTGGAGTCGCGCGCGTTCGCCGCCGCGGGCACCCTGGAGTTTCTGCCGCGCAAAGGCGGCCACTTCATGAACTCGACCTTTGCCAACCACCCGGCGCATCAGGCCATGGAGCGCGAAACCCTGGGGCGCCTGGAGCTGCACCCGGAGGACGCCGCGGCACGCAGCCTCGCGGACGGCGACCCGGTCACCGTCCGAAATGAGCGCGGGTCCATCGTTCTCCGCACGCTGATCAGCCGGCGGGTTAGGCCCGGGGTCGTGTCGGCGTCGATGGGCTGGAATAAGTTGAGCCACGGCGGCCTCGGGGTCAACCAGCTCACCTCGCAGCGGCTGACGGACCTGGGTGACGGTCCGACCTTTTACTCAACACTGGTTTTCGTCGAGCGGGCGCTTGAAGGAGCTAAAGACCGAACACGCGATCGGCTCCCTGCACCAGCCCCAGAGTGATGATTGCGATCGCGATTTCGCCGAGCGCCGAAACCGCGAATGGCCGCCATCCACCCTTCCCGAGATCGCGAAGGTTGGTCCGCAGGCCGACGCCGGCAAAGGTGAGCAGAAAGGCCCAGCGGCTGAGGTTCGCCAGCACCCCGAGCTGCGGCTTGGTAAAGCCCAGCATGGCAACCGCGGGATGCCGGCTTGCGCCAAGGGTCGCCAGCAAGGAGATCAGGAGGAAGCCGAGCACGAACTTGGGAAACTTGTTCCAAAGGAAAGCGGCCTTGTGGCGAACCTGCGCCTCGGTGCGGGCACTTGCCAGCCCCTTGCGCGCCCACTGCACCGCGTAACCCAGCACGACGAAGCCGATGGTGGCGTTGCGGCAGGTCTTGGCGAGCACGGCGAACTTGCCGGCCGCGTCAGAGTAGAGTGCTCCGGCGGCGGTCGCTTCGGCCGTATTGTCGACCGCGAGCCCGGCCCACAAGCCGTACGCGTGGTCCGACATGCCGAGCGCGTGGCCGACAAGCGGGAAAGCAAAAAGGGAGATGGCACCGAGCGCCAGGATGGCTGCAATGGCGGTCGAGGATTCGCGTTCGTCAGCGTCAATGGCGCCCTGGGTTGCGATGATGGCGGAAACGCCGCAAACCGATGAGCCGACAGCGAGCAGCGTGGTGAGCTTTGCGCCAAGCTGAAAACGGCGGCCCAGCCAGGTCATAAAGGCCAGCGACAGGACCAGTTCGGCCGCCACGAGCAACAGCGAGATGCCGCCAAGCCGGGCCAGGTCGCCGAGGATGAACCGCGAGCCCAGCAGGATAATGCCCGCCTTGAGCCAGAACTCATAGGTCGCGACACCGGCCTGGAACACGCGCGGCAGCCCGACAGTGTTGGCGATCAACGCGCCGAAAAGGATCGCCCAGAGCACGTATTCAACGTTGGGCAGAATCAGGTGGTGCGACTTGCCGTAGTGAGCCAGCGACTGCTCCACGAACTTGCCGGCGTAACCCACGGCAAACAACAGCAGTACGCCGGGTGCGAGTGAAAACAGGCTGGTGCGCGGGGAAAGGCGGCTTGCGGCGGTTACCGCCAGGCGTTCGGTACCGGATGCCATGAGGAACTCCTTTTCAGTTACCAGGGAACCTTGGTGAGCAGGCCGAAGCGGACGGCCAAGGCGAACAGGAAGGAAACCAGGACGGCCCAAACATCGAGGGGCAGACGGGCCCGGGACGGAAGCGGATGGAAACGGGGCACGGAGCACCTCGCGAGGCAATGATTTAAAGGAAAACTGGAACAGGGAGGAAAAGAGCCTGACTAGCAGCAACAACAGCATGCCGCAAGCGCGCAGGCCGCCGGGAGGCGGAGGGTGCTCCAGGCGCGGATGCCAGGGCGAAGCATGATGTGAGCGAGTGTACACGAGCCCGGGCACCTTGTGCCCTGGTTTGACGCCCGGTGAGCGCCGCCTGATAGAATCGAGCCATTGCGCGTGAGAACGCCGGGCGCTTGCTTGTCGCCGCTCGGGGCTTGCCGCCGAACGACAGTTCCAAGACCCGACCTAAAGAATGGGTCCTGAGCAGTGGCTGGACTAGACGCCATGCACCGATCCGCAATTTGAAGGAGTTCCACTCTTCCCATGAAGCTTTCGCTGTCTCTTGCAAGCCTGCTCGCTACCGGGCTCGTCGGTTCTGCCGCCATGGCGCAGACTACCGCGCCTGCCGCAACCCCCGCTGCTGCCGCCAGCATGGCAGCCGCTCCGTCCGGTCCCTCCAAGGTTGCCGTGATCATGTTTCAAGCTGCGGTTGCGCAGACCAATGAAGGCAAGCGCAACTTTGAAGAGGTAGAAAGGAAGTACCAACCCAAGCAGACACAGCTGAAGCAGCAGAGCGACGAGATCGATACCCTGAAAAAGCAGCTGCAAACGCAAAGCGCAACCTTGACGGATACAGAGCGCGCGCAACGGCTGAAAACGATCGACGACAAGGAAAAGGCGCTGCAGCGCTCCGGCGAGGACGCGCAAAACGACTTCCAGCAGGAGATCCAGCAGACCTACGCGCAGTTGGCGCAAAAGGTTTATGGCTCCGTGCAAAGCTATGCGCAGCAGAACGGCTACACGCTGGTGCTGGACGCCTCGCAGCAGCAGAGCCCGGTACTGTATGCAACACAGGGCAACGACATCACCGAGCAGGTGATTGCGGCCTACAACCAAAAGTCCGGCATAGCGGCTCCCCCGCCTTCGGCGCCCAGCCCATCCGGCGCGACGGGTTCGCGCGCCCCGGGCACGACGGCTCCGGCGACCCGCCGCGCCACTCCGCCGGCAACGCATCCGTAGTGGCTCTTCGACAGTCGCTGCGCGACTCTGCAGCTGGTAGGAGCCCCGCTTTGATTGCGAGGGACTTTCGCGGCTTCACCCTTTCTTGCGAGTTGACAGGGCGGCCTGAACCTGAAGGCGAGCCGCCGTCAAAGCCCCGGGTCGCGCCTTGGCTCTTAACGCGCCGTTGACCGTTTCTGCTATACGCAAGTGGTTACCAGGCTGTGGAAGAAAATGTGGGAATTCTCCCCTAAGGCTGAGAGTTGCCTGAGGAATGAGGCCCCGAGTGATGCCGTGGGCCTCCGTAAAGAGGTGCTAAGCATATGCAATGACTAGTCTTAGCCTTTGCGTCGAGGAAGAGCGAACCCAGAGAAGCCGCTCAGCAGCGAAAAAGAAGGACAAATCCTGTTTCCCACAAAAGGGGATACTGGCCCGGTAACATCCCTACCAGTTACGACGGTTAACGGCTGCTGTCTTCTCCGACCTTTAGTACGGCTAAGAAGGCTTCCTGCGGAATATCGACCTTGCCGATCCGCTTCATGCGCTTTTTGCCTTCTTTTTGCTTGTCGAGCAGTTTGCGCTTGCGCGAGATGTCCCCCCCATAGCACTTCGCGATGACGTTTTTCTTGATGGCTGACACAGTTTCGCGAGCAACAATCTTGGAGCCGATCGCGGCCTGGATCGCCACCTCAAACATCTGCCTGGGGATGAGTTCGCGCATTTTCGAGACCAGCGCCCGGCCTCGATCGTAGGCGAAGTCGCGATGCACAATGATGGAAAGCGCATCGACCGGCTCACCCGAAACAAGGATATCGAGCTTCGACATGGGCGAGATCCACGAGCCCGAAAGGGTGTAGTCAAGCGAGGCGTAGCCGCGCGAAACACTCTTGAGCCGGTCGTAAAAGTCGAGCACGATCTCGTTGAGCGGCAGCTCGTAGGTGAGCTTGACGCGGGTGGCCGATACATACTCGAAGTTTTGCTGGCGGCCGCGTTTCTCCTCGACCAGCTTCAGGATGCCGCCGACGTACTCTTCGTTGGTCAGAATGGTCGCGGTAATCACCGGCTCTTCGATCTGCTGGATCTCGCTCGGATCGGGCCAGCGTGAAGGGTTGTCGACCTCGATCTCGTGGCCGTCGGTCAGCTTGACCCTGTAGCGCACACTGGGCGCGGTGGTAATAAGGTCGAGATCAAATTCGCGCTCGAGCCGCTCCTGGATGATCTCCATGTGGAGAAGGCCGAGGAAGCCGCAGCGAAAGCCAAAGCCTAGCGCGGCGGAGCTTTCGGGTTCGATCGAAAACGAGGCGTCGTTGAGCTTGAGTTTTTCAAGCGCGTCGCGCAGCAGGGTGTGCTCGTGCGAGTCGACGGTATAGATGCCGGCGAAGACCATGGACTTGATGTCTTCAAAGCCGGGCAGCTGCTCGGAGGCCGGGCGCGCGTCTTCGGTGATGGTGTCGCCGACCTTGGTATCGGCCACGTTTTTGATGGTCGCGACGAAAAAGCCGACCTCGCCGGCGGAAAGCTCGGGGATCTCGACCGGCTTGGGCGTGAGCACGCCGAGCGATTCGATATCGAAGACCTTGCCGTTGGACATGAGGCGGATGCGCATGCCTTTGCGAAGCTTGCCATGGATGACGCGCGCGAGCACGATGACGCCGCGATAGGGGTCGAACCACGAATCGAAAATCAGTGCCTGCAAGGGCGCGTCGGGGTCGCCGAGCGGCGGCGGCAGGCGATGGACGACGGCTTCGAGAATATCGGGCACGCCCTGGCCGGTCTTGGCGCTGACCGGGATGGCGTCGGTTGCGTCGAGTCCGACGGACTTCTCGATCATCTCCTGGGTGCGCGCGATGTCGGCTGAAGGCAGGTCGATCTTGTTGATGACGGGGATGATTTCAAGCCCGTTGGAGATGGCGAGATAGGCATTGGCGAGGGTCTGCGCTTCCACTCCCTGAGAGGCATCGACGACCAGCAAAGCGCCCTCGCAGGAGGCGAGCGAGCGCGAGACTTCATAGGAAAAATCGACGTGGCCGGGCGTATCGATCAGGTTGAGCTGGTACGTTTTGCCGTCCTTCGCCGGGTACATCATGCGGACGGAGTGCGCCTTGATCGTGATGCCGCGCTCACGCTCGAGGTCCATGGCGTCAAGCACCTGGGCCTGCATCTCGCGCGCCGTCAACGAGCCGGTGAGCTCAAGCAGCCGGTCGGAAAGGGTACTTTTGCCATGGTCGATATGCGCGATGATCGCGAAGTTGCGGATGAGGCTGTTGTCCATGGGGAGGCTTTCAGCGATGCGTTAAGGTGCTGAAGGGGATCCTCCGAGCATCGTGTGAGCGGTATCTCGCTGTGTTTGATAGATCCTGTTGCTCCACAGATGTGTCCACATGATCTCTTCCTGCGTGGACATACCGAGAGTCCGGTGATTCTGAACAAGGTAGTTGTAGTAGGCCTGAACCATCAATGCCGGCAACGCCCCCGGACCGGCCGTCGCAGCCGCCGGCCCCCCTTTGACCTTCGCAGGATCCATGGAGACGCGGATGAAGCTGCGAACCTTCTCGGGCTCAATATCGGACATATTAATGGCGGATGCGGCAAAATTACGCTCGACGTGAGCATAGGCCGTTTGCAGGTCGGGCGAGTACGAGTTCCAGTTCTGCCTGATCAACTGGCGTTCTCTCGCGACGAAGCCGGACGGCGGCGCAGGCAAGCCGCCCCGAGTGGCGGCCCACTTGGCGGTGTCGTAGAGCGACAGCAGCGACGCTTCGGTCACGACGCCGGTGATTTTGTGATCGGGTCCATAGCTGGCGACGATGATTGGGTCGCACCGGTCCGCGATCTCACTCTCCGGATTGGTTGCCTCCTGGGCAAAGGTAAGCCGCCATGCCTCCCTGACATTGACCCGGTTGTAGATATTGGTGCCATCAACCGGGTCTTTCCCAGTCGTATACGGGTCTTTTCCCGTCAGCGACTTCATAGACTGCTGCACAAGCGCATAGCCCTTTGCCCAGCCTTGCTGATGCCCGGGCATCTCTGTGGCTGCATACTGCTGCACCTGCTGCTTTTCAGCATCGGAAAGGCGCGTCATGCACACGGCTTCCAGCAGCGCGATGTCGGCGCGCGCCGCTTCAGCCACGGTCGGGATAGGCAGCGGTGCGGGGGCAGCGCTGCGCGCGGTCTGGGCCGAGGCGCAGCACACGGAAAGCATACAAAGCGTCGCTAGCCGAACCACCATGGCCTTCAAGGCGCACCCAGCCGTGTCTTTTCTCACACGACCTTGTTCGTAGCCCCTCCGAAATACCATCGTCCGCGAAACCCCTTCCCCTAGCCCCTAATTTACCATTCGGCGACAGGCGCAAGAACCTCGCACAGGCCGGCGGCTTCGCTCTAAACTAGGGAGAGTGTTTACCTCGCGCACACGCTTCTTCCAGGCTGCGGCCGCCCTGCTGCTTGCACTCACACTGCTTCGGCCTTCGCTCATCGCGCAAGGCCCGGGCTCCCCTGCGGGCACGCCGGTGCCGCAGGCGAACAATGCGCGCGACGCGCTGCTGATCACGTCGGTGGAGCAGGCGTATGCGGCCGGGCTGGCTGCGTATCAGGCGGGCCGGGCCCAGGAGGCGCGCACGGACTTTGACCATGCGGTGGATCTGCTGCTGGGCAGCGGCGCGGACGTGAAAAACACCCCGGCGTTGTCGGCCGAGCTGGACCGGGTAGTGGACTCGATCAATACCCTCCAGCTGGACGCGCTTCGGCAGGATACGGCGGCGGGGCCCAAGGAGGACGCGCCGGTCGATGTGGCGAACGATGTGACGTTTCCCGTGGACCCGAACGTCAAGGCACAAGCGATTGCGGAGCTTCGGACTACGCAATCTGACCTGCCGCTGGTGATTAATGATTACGTCGCCAGCTACATCAACTTCTTTTCGACAAACGGGCGTGGGCGCGGAACGATCGTAGCCTCGCTGCAGCGCGCCGGCAAGTACAAAACCATGATTCAGCGCGTGCTGAAAGAAGAAGGGGTCCCGCAGGATCTTCTTTACCAGGCAGTGGCGGAGTCAGGCTTCCGGACACAGGCGGTCAACCCGAAGTCGGGCGCCGCCGGCATGTGGCAGTTTATGCCGTACGGCACATACGGGCTGGAAAAAACGGGCTGGTACGACGAGCGTTTTGACCCGGAAAAGGCGACCCGTGCGTATGCGCGCGATATCAAGAAAACCTATGCGCAGCTAGGCGACTGGTACCTGGCGATGGCGGCCTACGATTGGGGCACCGGCAATATCCAGCGGGCGGTGCAGCGCACCGGGTACGTTGATTTTTGGGAGCTGTACCGGCGCAACAACCTGCCGCAGGAGACCAAAAACTATGTGCCGATCATCCTGGCGGTCGCCATTATGGCGAAGAACCCCAAGCAGTACGGACTGGACGGGGTAGTGCCTGAGGCCGCGCTGCAGCCGGATGCAGTGACCACGAATGTGTCGGTTTCGCTGCCGCTGGTTGCAGACATCACAGGCGCTTCGCTGAGCACGGTCGAGGAGCTCAACCCCAGCCTGCTGCGCGGGCGCACGCCGCCGGACGAGCCGTTTGAGCTGCACCTGCCTGCCGGCACCACGGCGCTGTATCAACAGCGCATCGCGGAGATTCCGGAGGACAAACGCACCAGCTGGCGCTTCCACTTGCTCCATGCGGGCGAAACGCTGGATGAGGTGGCTCGGCAGTTCCACACAACGGCTTCGGAGATTGCCTTCACCAACCAGCTGGACGCGGGCAGCAGCCTTGACGGGGTGAACGCGCTGGTGATCCCCGCAGCACCTGCGATTGCCGCGGTTGCTGTGTCTTCCTCAACTGGCGCGCGGGGCCAGGCGGCCGTTTACCGGGTCAGGCGCGGCGACACGCTGGTGAACATCGCCGATCAGTTCGGGGTTTCCGTCAACTCGATTGAGCGCTGGAACCGGCTCAGGGGTCGCTCAGTGAGCGCCGGACGCACGCTGTATGTCGCGGAGCCGGCGCGGATTTCGCGAGGGGAGCGGAGACCCGGCGCGCGCGGAGCGAGAGTCGCGGGGCGCGCCGAATCTCGCTCCCGGTCTCGCTTCGAATCTCGCTCTGGGTCTCGCTCTGGGGCGCGGCTCGTGCCGACCCGGGGCGCAACGCGCAACACCGTGCGTGCAGCAACTCGCACCGGCGCGCGTACAACGCACAGCACAGCCGCAGCGGGACGCGCTACGGGAGCGGGCAAACAGCGGGCGCGACGACGCTGATCTGCTTTTAAATCGCGGAACACTTACAACGGAGTGACGCTTTGCCGGGCCGCGCACAGTTGGTGCTTGCCATTGCTCGCAACTCGATGCATGCTGTTGCTAGAATTGCGCGGCCGCCCTAACGGCGTGCAAGCGCGCTGCTGGGAACAGGTGCAGGTCCACACACAAGTCGAGTCGAAGGAGCTATCGCATGCAGGACGATCGCAGAATGTACGCAACCGCTTACAACAACACAGAGCCAGGCGAGCGCAACGACGAAGAAGAACGGGAAGAAGCCTTCGACGACGACGAGGAAGAAGAAAGCGAAGTGTCGACGTCCTCCGATGACGATGAGGATGAAGACGGCGAAGATGATGAGGACGAAGACGAGGATGAGGACGACGAGGAGGCGGCGGCGGACGAGGACGCCGATACACTCGACGAGGACGACGAAGATGAGGTGGAGCTAACACCGGCTGCCGACGAGCTGGACGATGAGGGCGAACCAGAAGCGGGGAAAACAGCCGCGACCGCAAAACAGGCGAATGGCTCCGCCCGCAAGGGCCCGGCACGAGCAACACCTACCAAAACAGCTGCGACCCGGAGCAAGAAAGCGCCCGCAGCAGCGAAAACAAAAGGACCAAGCGCAAAACAAACTCCATCTAAAAAGCGAGGTACTTCCTTGGCGGTGAAGAAAACGGCAACCAAAGCAGCGGCAGCGAAGAAAACAACGGCTAAGTCGGCGACCAAAACCGCGGCGGCGAAGAAGTCGACGACGAAACAAGCAGCTGCCACCAAAACCGCGGCGAAAAAGTCTGCCACCAAGACGCCCGCAAAAAAGACAGCGGCCAAGAAAAGCGCGCCCACAAAGAAAACAGCGGCCACCAAGGTACCAGCCAGGAAAACCGCGGCGGCTACCAGGTCAACGGCTGCCAAAAAGACGGCTACGAAGAAGACTGCAGGGAAGAAGGCCGCCACCAGAAAGAGCAGCAGGTAAGCTTTTCCGGGAACTTGCCTGCAACATGGAGAATACAAAAAGGCCCGGCGCTTGCCGGGCCTTTTTGCGTCATTTCACAGGGGCTAGCCCTTGTGCTGATCGGTTTCCAGCTGCGCCAGCACTTCGGCGCTATGGTGTGAAGGGTCGACACCGGTCCAAACCTTGACGATCCTGCCTTGCGGATCGATCAGGAACGTGTTGCGCTTGGCGATCTTGATGCCCAGGTAGTTGCCGAGCGAACCATACTCAGCAACGACCTTTTTGTCGGCATCGCTCAGCAGGTGAAAGTTCAATCCTTCTTTCGCGCAGAACTGCTTGTGACTGTCCACGGTATCGACACTGATGCCGATGACGACCGCGTGCATTTTCTCGTACTTCGACGCATCCTGCTGAAAGTTGTGGGCTTCTACCGTGCAGCCGCTGGTCATGTCCTTGGGGTAGAAGTACAGCACCACCCACTTGCCCTGGAAGCTCGACAGGCTGGTGGGCTCACCGGTTTGCGAGGGCAGGGTGAACTCCGGCGCTTTTTGTCCCGCGGCGGGCATGGTGTCGGTATCGGCCGCAAACGGGGCACCGGCGGCGATGGCTCGGCTGCCGGCCCATCCAAGGCCCAGCAGGAGAACGAGGGAAGCAACGGCAAGGGACAGTTTCGGCATGGTTTCTCCTGGGAAGCTTAAGCGGCTTATGGCTTGATGGGCCTGACGGCTGAATGCTCCATAGCGATTATGGGCGCGGAACGCCTATGATCGCAATGCCAATCGCATCGGCGCGCGCCTGTAAAGCGGCGCGGTCAAACAAAAGTGTGTGTTCGGCCTCGACCGCAAGGCAGCGTGCGCCGGCGGCTGCCATGGCCTCGATCGTCGCGAGCCCTACGACCGGAACATCAAAACGCCGGTCCTGCCTTGGCTTGGCAACCTTGACCACGGTGAGGCCGCGATCGAGCGTGGAGGCCGTGCCGTCGAGTGTGCCCATCAGGGCACCGGCGCGCGCGATGGCGGCGTCGGTGCCCTCCATGGCTTCCACGGCGACACACGCGCCGCTCGCGACAATCACGGTCTGCCCGATGTCAAAGCCGGCCACCCCGCGCGCGACCGTGAGGCCGTAGGCAATGTTCTGCTCTTCTCCGGGCGAGGGCGAGCGCCGGGTCAGCACACCGGCCGGGGCCAGCAGCGGCCTAAGAAACGCAGTCGATGAGACAAGCTCGATGCCCTCGTCGCCCAGTACTTTCGCTACCGCGCCCAGCAACGCGTCCGTGTTCCTGGAGCGAAGCGAAAGCAGCAGTTTGGCGAGGCGCCAATCGGGCCGGATGCTTGAAAAAATCTGCTTGTGCCGTACCTGGCCGGCCATCACGGCTTCCCGCACACCTGCGCGTTGAAACGTCTCGATCAGGCGCGAAAGCTCGCCGAGCGAGAGCCAGTGCACGGTAGTGCCTGGGTCGGCGGCGGCGCGCCCATCGATTTCAACCTCCGTTTCTTCTCGGATGGCGGCGACAACGACCTCGCGCCCATGCGCGCGGGCCGCGTCAAGCAGCAGAAACGGGAAGCGGCCATTGCCGGCGATGAGGCCCAGCTTGGTGGGTGGCCTGGCTTCCGGCGCGCTCATTTAAGAACGCCGCGAGGCGAGCTCTCGATAAACGCGAGCAGGTACTCGATGTCCTCGGTGGACGGTTCTGCCGCGCGCAGCTTTTCGCTCGCCTGGGTGGTGTTCAGCTTGCCCGTGAGCAGCAGGCGAAATGCGCGGTGGAGAGCCCGGAGGCGCTCGGCGGAAAAGCCGCGCCGCTCCAGTCCCACTTTGTTGAGGCTATAGGCGTGCACGTCGCGCTTGGCGCTGGTGAGGGAAAACGGCAGCACGTCCTGCGTGACGGTCGTGCCGCCGCCGACGTAGCTGTAGCGGCCGATGCGGCAGAACTGGTGGACCGGGCACAGCGCGCCGACCGAGGCGTAATCCTCCACCGTGACGTGGCCGGCGAGTGTGGCCGCGTTGGCCAGGATGCAGCCGTCGCCGATCACCGAGTCGTGCCCGATGTGGACGTAGGCCATGATGAGGCAGCCGGAGCCGATGCGCGTGGTGCCCCCGCCGCCTGCGGTTCCGCGCGAGATGGTGACGTATTCGCGAATGTCGTTGCCGTCGCCCAGCTGGAGGCCGGTCGGTTCGCCCTTGTACTTCAGGTCCTGCGGAGGTACGCCGATAGCAGAGAAAGAAGCGAAGCGGTTGCGAGCGCCGGCGCGGAGGTGGCCATCAAGCACCACATGCGAAACCAGCACGCATTCTTCGCCCAGCACCACGTCCCCGCCAACCGTGCAGAACGGGCCGACGGTGCACGATGCGGGCACCACGGCGCCGTCTGCCACGATGGCCGTGGGGTGAATGCTCACTCGGTTGTGACTCCTCGTGAATCGGGCGAGGGTGTCGCATCTTCCAGTTCGGCATCCGCCTTGCCGATCAGGTCGGGCGCGGAGGGCTCCGCCACCAGCATGGGTTTGGGTGAAAGCGAGGGTGCGCCGCCGCCTTCGCGCTTGACCAGCTGGCAGGTCACCGTCGCTTCGCACACCAGCTTGCCGTCGACATGGATGGAGCCCTCGAGCCGCACGGCGCGCGACCGCAGGTTCAGAATCCTGGCCTCGATCTCAAGTACGTCGCCTGGCACCACGGGACGCCGGAACTTGGCACGCTCGACGCCGGTAAACAACATCAGGGTGTCGCCGGGGCGTTCGAAATCAAGCAGGATCAGCACCCCGCCGGCCTGGGCGATGGCCTCGATCTGTAGGACGCCTGGCATGATGGGGTAGCCGGGAAAGTGGCCCTGGAAAAAGCCCTCGTTGACGGTGACGCACTTGCGCGCAACGATGCGCTGTTTGGGCTCGACCCGGAGAATGCGATCAATCAGCAGAAACGGGTAGCGGTGAGGCAGCAGGGCCATGATGGCCGCAATGTCATAGGTATCGGCCGCGGGGCTCGAGTCGGGCTTCGGGTCGTTCAGGGGCGAGTCCATATCGTTCCGACCGATTATAAAGTGCTTCCAAGGCGACGGGCCTCTTCGGCGCGATCGGCGGTCGGCGGGTGAGTATAGGTCCACCACACAACGAAGTGATTCGGCGAAGGGTCTTCCAGCCAGGCACGGCCCAGGCGCCTGAAGTCGTCGACTTCAAGCGTGGCGGCGTTGGGCAACAGCCGCATCAGCAGCTGCTGTCCATACACGTCAGCAGCGTGCTCGTCCATGCGGCTCCACGCATTAACAGCGGGCTCGGCAAGGAACGAAAAGGCAGCCGCAAGCAGCAGGATCAGGGGCAGCGCGGCCCAGCTGGATGGGTCGTCGATGTGCCAAAGCTCGGCCCCGGCGCGCGTGAGGCGCTGCAAAAGCCAGGCAAACAGCGCCAGCAGTACAAACATCAGCGCGGCGGAGAAGGCGATACCCTTGGGGATATGGCCCAGCACGTAGTGCCCTTGCTCGTGCGCGTAGATGGCCAGGATTTCATCAGGCGGCACCTCCGCGAGCGTTGTGTCCCACACCACGATGCGCTTCGAGCCGCCGATGCCGGTGACATACGCGTTCATGCCGGTGGAGCGGCGGCTGGCGTCCTCGACAAACATGCGGCCCGGTGGGATGCGCAGGCCGCCCAGCGCGGCAACCTGCTGCAAACGCCCGGCCAACACCGGAGCCTGCGCCCCCAAGGGCGTAAAGCGGTTGAAAAGCGGGTCGATGAGCACGGGGCTGAGATACACGCCGAGGATGATCAACGGCTGGCTCAACGCCCAGAACCACAGCCACCATGCGCGCGGGCTGCGGCGCAGCAGCGCAAACAGGCCCAGCAGCACCGGGGTGCCGATCAGCAGCGCGAGCAGTTCAGACTGAGTCCAGTCGCCCCACCAGGCGGCCCAGGGCTCGACGGACAAACCGTAGCGCACGGAGACTGCGTGAGCGATCAGCGCGCCCGGCAAGGCGATGCCGGCAAGAATGAGCAGCCATGCGGGTGCAACAAGCAGACCCTGCAGCATGGGCCGCGACGCAAAGGGACCGCCGCCGGGCCTGCAGGTGACACGGGCCGCCCACTCGGCGATGCCCGCGCCCACGCGCCGGCGCAGCAGCACGCCCAAGGCAAGCAACGTCCAGGCCGTGCCTCCAAAGTGAAGCGCCGTGCGTAGGTGCGACAGGGCGCGTGCCTTGACCAGGAGGTCGGGCGGCAGCGTATACGCAGGACCGGCAAGAAGCATGGGTCCAGCATAGCTGCCCGGCTATGAGGCAGAGCGTCCTGGCGTTATGGGCAATAAGAATTTCCGCTTGGACGGCGGGCGCGCCCAAGGCCGAAGCTAGGGAGAGATGAAGTTTCTGAATAGCAAGACGGTTTTTTTGCTGGGCCTGCTGCTGGCAGGCAGTGGCCTTGTTTCACCCCCGGTGGCGCTGGTCGGGGGCATCGCGTTCGGCTTCGCGGTGGAGCATCCCCTGCGACGGGAAAGCACGGCGCTCGCGAAGTTCCTGCTGCAGGCCTCCGTCGTGGCTCTCGGCTTCGGCATGAACCTGCGGCAGGTGCTCGAGGCCGGCCGGTCCGGGTTTGTTTACAGCGCGATCGGCATCACGGTGGCGATGGCCTTCGGCCTGATGCTGGGGTCGCTGCTCAGGGTGGCTGGCCGGGCCTCGTTCCTGATCACGGCAGGCACAGCCATCTGCGGCGGCAGCGCCATTGCGGCCATCGCGCCGATCAGCGACGCCAGCGAGGAGGAGATCAGCATCGCGATGGGGACCGTATTTTTGCTGAACTCAGTCGCGCTGCTGATCTTTCCTCCGATCGGCGCGGCGTTTCACCTGAGCCAGAACCAATTCGGGTTGTGGGCGGCGCTTGCGATTCACGACACAAGCTCCGTTGTGGGCGCATCGGCCCGGTACGGCAAGGAGGCACTCGCGATCGGCACTACCGTCAAGCTGGCGCGGGCACTGTGGATTGTTCCCGTGTCGCTGCTGACGGCGGCGTGGATGGCGCGGTTCGCCCGTGGCAGCAGGAGGGCGGCGTCCAAAATCAAGCTGCCCTGGTTTATCGTCCTGTTTTGCGCGGCTGCCGCACTGGCAACGTATGCACCCGGGCTGGCTCCTGCCTGGCATGCCATGCAAGGGCTGGGGCGGTCGGGCCTGGTGGCAACGCTGTTCCTCATCGGCACCGGCATCTCGAGGCAGACCCTGCGGGCGGTCGGGGTGAAACCTTTTCTGCAGGGCGTCGCACTGTGGGTGCTGGTCGCAACGTTATCGCTCCTCGCGATCGGCCGGCACCTGATCTCGATCTGACTGCCGCATCAGTGGCCCAGCGGACGCGACCAGCGGTATGTCGCCTCAAAGAACCCGAATTGCGCACCGGTGGTGCTCGGAAAGATAGCGCGGACCACCGAACGGCCCCACGCCTTGCCGTAGTAGCCGGACAACGTGAGCCGGGGGGTCAGAGCGTAATCGGCGCTGAGATCGGCAAACGTGGCAAAGCTGTTGCGGCGGTTACCGGGTCGCCCCGCATAACCGAAAACCTTGCCGTCGAATGCCCCGCCGCCGTTATACCAAAGGTCCTGGCCTGAGGTGAGATCCAGCGCGTGGAAGTCGGCGCGCAGCTCGAGCTTCCGTGCAGGCTTGTCGATCAGTTGCACAAAGCGGTCGCCCGTGTTCATGAGGTTGAAGAACGGGAAGCGCGCATACAGGCGCGGGGTCGGCAGCACCTGGAAGAACGTGTTGTGCTCGCGGTCCAGCGGGTTGCTGTCGCCGGTGCTGCGGTCCCAGCCGATGCGAAGCCAGGGCTCCGTGCGCACGGTCGTGGCGTGGTAGCCGCCCTCGACGGCAAATGCCCCGGCCCGGTGGTTCAGCACGCCCCAGTCGCCGTTCTGCAAAACGCCCCAGCTCATCAGGTCCAGCGTGCCCCGGCCCGCGGGAATGGCGGCCGCGGCGTTTCCCCCATAGGTGCCGATGCGGATGTTGCGGTGATCGGCCTGACGAACGGCAAGCGCCCGGTTGTCGGTTTTGACGACGCCCGTGCGTCCGTCGTGGTAGCCCAGCGCGAAGCCGCGCAGTTGCAGACGCTCCTTCCAGCCGTAGCGGGTCAAAGCCAGGTACTCGACGTCCACGTTCAGCTCGGGGTTCGCGTTCATGTTGTACACCCCGCCCGTGGGGCGCGCAGCCATGGCCGCGAGGTTCCAACGGGTGCCGCCCGTGTGCGCGTCAACACCGTCAAAGCTGCGCTGCCCGGTGGAAAAGCCGAAGTTGCCGACCAGTCGCTGCGCGATGCGGTTGGTGTCGAGCCAATCCAGGGTCGGGTTGGCAGGCCGGGTTTCCAGTCCGTCGAAAAACTCGAACCGGCCCAGGCGGATGGCGCTGTGGTCATGCGCGAACCGGTAACGAAGAAAACCCTGCTTGAAAGAAGCGGCGGCATTGTTTCGCCCGTTGGCGTTGGCGGCGTAATAGGTGCCGCCCAGGCCGAGCTGGCCCTGCGCGGCGACCGGCGAAACGGCATCGGGCGGCAACAGAAACACGGAGCCTTGCGCCAGCTCCAGCTGCCAATCGAATCGCCGGATGCGTTGCGCCAGGGCGATGCGCAGCAGCGACTCGCCGTAGCCGTACTGCTTGGCGTGAGGCGTCGCGGCAAACCACTGAGTCGCGTCTACGCGGGCTCTCTCGTAGACGCTTAGCACGACCGGTGCCGGGGCGTGCGGGGCTGGCTCCCCGGTCTGGGAGACGGTTTGGGGCACAGCCTGGGAAAGCGCGACTGGCGGCGAGAAAGTACAGAACAGCCCAGAAAGAAAACAGGCACAACACGGACGTATGTTCATCGGCAAGGGCAGTGTCCCGAAAAGCATGCCACAAATGACACAGGGTCCACGACGGCGTTTTTTCCGAGCGGCTCAGTCGAGCCGCGTAAGGTACGGCGCGCCCTCTTCCGGCTGCACAGCGGACTCGATCTCCTCTGCTCTAGCTTTATCGTCGCCTGCCGGGCGGATGCGCACCCAGTGCCCCGTGGGTCCGGTGAACTCGATCACGTTGGCGGTGCTGTAGCGATGCTGCAACTCCCTTTGCAGCGCTATGGCTTTTGCTTCGCTGTGGAAAGCGCCAACCTGTACGCACCAGCGGCCGCCCTGCCCGATGGGTCTAGGCGCGGCGAAAACCTCAATGCGCACGGTGGCCGTGCCCGGCGCCCAAACCCCGATCGCCTTTGCGGAGGCCAGCGACAGGTCAAGCACGCGACCCGGCACAAAAGGGCCTCGGTCGGTCACGCGCATGACGGAGCTTTGCCCGGTGCGCAGGTTAGTGACGCGTAGCAGCGAGCCGAGCGGCAGCTCTCGATGCGCGGCCGACAGCAAGTTCTGGTCGTAAATCTCGCCGTTGGCACCCTTGTGCCGGTCATAGGGCGGCCCGTACCAGCTGGCGATGCCGGTCTGCGTCCAGATGGGTGCGTGCTCTTCAACAAACGCGCGGTCTTCCGGTGTGTCGGCCGCCACAATGATGCCCCCGGACGGCGTGGCGGCTGCGGGCGGCGATCCGGCAGGCGCTCCGGAGCCGCTGCGCGGAAAGGTCTTGTATGGCGGCTCCGTCGCAAGCGGCGGCGGTGCCGGGGCCGGCGTGTACACGGCTGCCTGCCTGTGTCCGCAGCCGACAGCCAGCAGCAGCGCAAAGAGCGACGGGGGCCGTCGGAATGCCTTCATGCGCGCCCGTCCGGTTGACGGCACTGTGCATGTCCGGGCTGCTGCCTGAGCGCAAAAGGATGCGCCCCCACTGCAGTCACGTGCATCAGTGACCCTGTTCCCGTCGGCCGGATTGCACCATCGGTGGCCAAAAAGCCGGAGCAGCGGCCCGCTGCATAAGGCCGTGCATTGCCGGATTGCGGATCCTTCATCTCGCTGGCCTCCCCAACAGTATGGACGCTTGGGAAGCAAACTTCGTGCACAGACGCATACGGGGTGTTTGACAGGCAAAACCCACGGCATGCCGGCCGCCCGGGAGATTCTGCGGCGGGTTGCTCTCTGCCCCGCAGCACGACAATTCTAGTAAAAACAGTACCGCAAGGAGCCCCTTTGAGGTGTCAGCCCCATCTCCGGCAGATCGCGCAAGCCGGATGGGAAACGGAAGCGGCTGCACCGTTTTCAGCAGCTCTCCGTTCACCCTCTTTCCTTCCCCGTTCAGCGCCGCTGAAGCGCGGTTCGCCCTTTGAGCGATGGACTTAGCGAGCAAGCCGGTTATCGTAAATGAAGCGGGTGGTCGGACAAACATGTGGACGCGCCCAACGATGGCAATGAATCAGGCTCAACCTGTTGTGTTTGCTTCGCATTCTCGCGTCCCATATGGATGCATATTTTTGGACCTCCTATTTCAGGCGCAGCATCCAAGCAGCACACGACCGATTTTTGATGTTTGAACACCTTCGAGGAGCGTTCCCCTATGCCGAAAGCCATGAAATACGCCGAGCGCACACTGACCCTTGCCGCCCAGGGCGCATGGACTGTGTTTGACAAGCTCAACAGCATCAAGCCGAATGCTTCGTTCACTCCGAAGTGGTCGGACAAGCCGCTGTTGAAGAGCTACCAGAAGGAAAAGCCTCCTCTGGGCTGGCCGCGAACCACCGATTCGCTGTGCCCGCGCTGCGTGCCTGAGATCCGTCAGCAGATCGTCGACGGCAAGCTGCCGCACGAGATTCTGCTGAACGAAAAGGTCGGCGAGATCAAGGCACAAATCGTTGAGCGTGACGGCAAGATCTTGATGGTGAAGGATTGCCCCAAGCACGGCCACTTTGAAGACGTGATGTCGATCGACACGGAGTTCTTCAAGCACCTGGAAGAGGTGTTTCCGGGCCGCGACATCAAGGCGCACAACGATGAAGGGCTGCACAACCACGGGACTTCAACCGTAACTCATGGGCGTGGCTCCGTTCTGACCATCGATCTCACCAATCGCTGCAACATGATGTGCGATCCATGCTTTATGGACGCGAACCAGGTCGGCTTTGTGCATGAGCTGACATGGGAAGAGATCAAAACGATGCTGGACAACGCGATCACCATCAAGCCGCGCCGCCAGATGTCGGTTCAGTTTTCGGGCGGCGAGCCGACGCTGTCGCCGTACTTCCTCGATGCGATCGCCTATGCCCGTAAGGTCGGCTACAACTCCGTGCAGGCCGCGACCAACGGCATCGAGTTCGCGAAGTCAAAGGAGCTGTGCCGGGCCGCGGCGGAAGCCGGTCTGCGCTACGCCTACCTGCAGTTCGACGGCATTGGCAATGCCGCCAACTCGCACCGCAAGGTCGGCAACCTGTTCGACGTCAAGCTGCAGGCGATCCACAATCTCCATGAAGCCGGCGTCGATATTGTGCCCGTCACCTGCATCATCAACGGCATCAACAACGAGCAGGTCGGACGTATCATCCAGTTCGCGCTTGATAATCCGAAGCGCATCAACTTCATCTCGTTCCAGCCGGTTTCGTTCACAGGCCGCGATGAGGATGTGACGGACGAGCGCCGCGAAGCGCAGCGCTACACCCTGAGCCACATGGCGCACGATGTAAAAAACCAGACGGGTCTCGGCGAGCCGACGCGCGACTGGTTTCCCATCTCGTTCATGTCGACCTTTTCAGACTGGGCCGACCTAGTGCATGGACCGAACCACGACTGGGGTCAGCTCTCCTGCGGATGCCACCCGAACTGCGGCATCGGCATGGCGCTGATGATCGACAAGGAAACCAAGGAAGCCGTGCCGGTGACCGCGTTCCTGAACGCGGATCGGCTGGCCAAGGACGTCGCCAAGATCAACGACGCGGCGCGCGGCAAGTTCCTGTCGATTGTGGGCGTAACGCTGGCACTGTTGCGGAACTACGACCCGACCAAGTCGCCGACCCACTTCCGCATCACCGACATGCTAGCCAAGTTCGACAAGTGCTTCGGCGCGACCGGCCGCAAATACGGCAAGGTGACGGCGGACCGCACGATGGCCGACATCGAGCAGCGCCGCAAGGACCGCTGGAACTTTCTTTTTATCGCGGGTATGTGGTTCCAGGACCTGTTCAACTACGATTTCCGCCGCACCGAACAGTGCATCATTCCGTATGCGACGCAGGAGGGTGAAATCTCGTTCTGCGCCTACAACACGGGCGTGGGCTGGCGCAACATCATCGAGAAGATGCACATGACCTCGACCCTGACCAAGTGGTACGAGGAGCATGGGCGTCACGAGATCTTCGCGGGCGGCAAAAAGGTAGGCATGGGCGAGGCGCAGCACACGCTCGCGCTCAACCAGGAGCACGTGGATTCGCGCGCCAACGACACGTTTGAAAAGTCGGGCATCGCGAAGAACTCGCGCGAAGAAAAGATTCGCGCCCGCGATGCGAAGATGAAGGCGGATGCGGAAAATGCTCGGATGGCCAAGCTGTATCGCGAGCAGGTGCTGGGCGAGAAGCCGGCGGAGCCGGGTTTGATCTCCATCGGTTCGATCGCGCCCGCGCCGGCTCCGGCACGGACTCCTGCTGTTCCCAAGCCGATGGCGTTTGAGACCGAAAAAGCCGAAGAAACTGTCATGGGGGACTAGCACTGCGCGTCCAGCGGCTGGCGGCTTTGCTGCAAACACAAAGGCCACCCGCGAGGGTGGCCTTTATTAGTTTCAGAGCGGAACAATCAGTTCATGGTTCAGGTTCAGACCAAGTCTCTCCCAGTCCTATCTCCCCACGCTCAAAAGCAGCCCAAAGCTTATTATGGCTAATCAGGCCTTCTCGAAGATAGTCAAGCAGAGGGCGACAGCCTTCCCCGGACAGCCCAGGATCCCAGGCTGTCTGGCCGCCACCGGGGTCCATTGCATCCATCGCCTCACCAATCGCCGATACACTTTGCCGCAGTTGAAGCAGAGTCCCATTGGCGCAAAGGCTAGCGCCAGTAGCTGTGGATAGATCACGGTGAGCAATCCTGCGATTGCGCCAATCTCTTGCAAAGTCGCTCAGACCGACAGCCTTGACAACAAGCATGGCCGCCCGATCTTGATGGATGGAATCTCTATCGCAGGCCGTCATCTTCAGGAAGGAGCCTAAAGATAAATTGTCTTTACCTGACGTTTGGGCAGGATCCGTGAGGCGGCATACTTGTAAAAGCATGGCATTCCATAATGTGCCTTGGAGCCGTCCGAAAAAGTCGGGTGCGGTTTCGTTTAGCAGCGCGACGCGTTCTTCTACTGTACTTAGGTAGGTAAACTCTCCCAAATCGCTGTGCAGTTGCACGCAATCGTGCGACAGGATCCGCCATAGCTCTTTTTTGCTCTCGTCCATAAAGCTTCAATCCTGTTGTGCACATCATTGGAACAGCAAGGAAAGCCTGGCAAGCACGTCGGCGACGATTCCGCCCGGGATCGACTCAAGAAAGCGTCCACGGCGAGCTGTGAGGTCCACGGTTCTGGGTTGATTGCAAAGGATTACACCCGTGGTCTTTGTGCCGGCGGCCGCCAGCGAGACGGTAAAACCCGCATTTCTCGCGAAGGCTCCCCCTGAGGTGATCGGCAGAACGACCGGGGCATGTGTTAGGCGATTAAAGGCTTCGGGTGAGATGATCAGCACGGGGCGGGTTCCCTGCTGTTCACGCCCGATAGCAGGGTCCAGTGAGACAAGCCATATCTCGCCCCGTTTCAAATGAGCTCTCGTCCAACGGGAGGAGAGTTGAGCCACTCACGGTCTTCGTCTGACATGGGAGCATTTGGGTCGCACTGAGCAAGCAACTCCTCCATCGTATAGCGGGGTTGACTCGGTCTTACAACGAGTTGATAACCTTGCGTCACCACCTCGACAGTCGAACCAGCTTGTAAATGAAGCTCTTCCAGCAGATTTGGAGGCACGGTCATCATGATGGAGCCCCCGACCTTGCGCAGTGTCGTCGTTTGCATATACGTACCTCACAGTGAGCATAGCACGAGTTATATTTTCGTATAACAGCTGTGGCGTTCCACATACGTGGACTACGGTCTGAGCCTTTAGATTTGAATCATGGCGATCGAAGCTGGTTCCGCCCTGCTGGCCTGGTACGACGCGCACAAACGCGACCTGCCGTGGCGGCGGTCGC
>CAXTWU010000003.1:0-43722 GCA_964248025.1 uncultured Acidobacteriaceae bacterium
TTCAAGCCAGCGCCGTCCATATCTCCAGCGCGTCGCTCGGCGACCGCAACCCGGGTGTGAACGCCAGCCTCCAGTTCCAGATCGGCTACTCCTGGTGGCGGTAAGCGGTACCAGTGGCGGTGCGTTTATCCCAACAAGGAAGTCGATTTCCCCTTCCCCCCGATCCTGGCCCAAAACGGGAAGGTCACACAATCTGCGTGAGGCTTTGCGCGCCTTCCCGGGTGGAAGACGTCTAAGATAAAGACAAAACCGAGGCCGATTGCCCCAGCCGAGGGCAGGCCATGGAACGAGGCCCTGCTTGAAACGTTCTTTTAACTTGCAATACTTCTCTGGGCTGCTGAAGATTTTTCCGCGAGCCTCCCTATTCGCGGGCTTGCTCCTGGGAGGGCTCCTTGGTACGACCGCGCATGCGGCCCAGTTGGGTGTGGATGCGCGCGGCGCGATCCCCAGGGACGTGCAGCAGTTGATCGTGGTCGATTACCGGGCCATGCAGAACTCCCAGGCTGCCATGGACCTGAAGGCGCGCGTACTGCCGCCCGAGCTCAAGGACCTGGAAAAAGCGCTGGTTTCCTCCGGCATCGACGACAACCACGACATTGAGGAACTGGCTTTTGCTTCCTTCCGCGTCAGCCCCAACGATGAGGCTTCCCGCATCGTCGGGGTCGCACAGGGACAGTTCTCCGTGCCCGATATCCTGGCCGATTTCCGCAAGCGCAAGGTCCGGCCGCAGGTGCTTCGCGCCAACAAGATGTATCCTATGTCGGGCTCCGGCATGCTGGTCTGCTTTGTGAATCCGACGACCATGGTGTTCGGCTCGTCGGAGGCAATGCGCTATGCGTTGAACGCCCGCGACGGTTTTGCGCCCAGCATGCTGGCCAATCAGCCCTTGATGCAGCAGATGGGCCTGGTCGACACCGAGCCGCTGTGGAGCGTGCTCGACGGCAAGGGAACCCAGATGATGATGCGCAGCGTGATGGGCCAGGCGGCCGGGCTGGCCGACTACGATTCAGTCCGCAAGCGGCTCATCAGCTCCCGCTACAGCATGAACTTCGACAATGGAGTGCGCTTCAACCTGGCGGTGGTAACCCCTGACACATTTACGGCGGCCACCATGTCGAGCATGATGAACGCGGCAGCCATGTACGAAAAGGTGAGCGGATCGGCGGTTGAAAAGCAGGCGATCGAAAACACTTCCATCACCTCGAATGCGGGCACCCTGGACGTTAACTTTTCGGCTTCCGATAACCAGTTCGCAACGCTGCTGCATTCCTCGCTATTCCAAAGTGTCGTGCACTAGGGCCTTTCTTGCGGGGAGCCGTCGGGCTCAGTCGTGCAGCAGCACACCGGCCGACACGTAGGGCGTGCCGTCGACCTCTGTCACCACCTCCGGCAGAAGCGGCGTATGGGTCAGCAGTTCGATGGTGCCGTCCAGTAGCAGTGTCGTATCCTCGACCTTGCCGCCGCGGCAGCTGGGGTTCCACGCGAACGCTTGCGGGTCCTGCACGGCTTCCATCCCTCGCGGTTTTGCAACCCACTCGCGCTCAAGATAGCCGCAGGCACCGCCCTGATGGTGCAACTGCTCCTCGCCCGGAAAGCCTGCGTCAGTATAGGCGTTGGCCGCGACATGAAACAGGTCCCGCGCGACTGCACCCTGACGCGTCGCGTGCTGAAGCGCCGCGTGGACCTGTGTTGCCACGGCAAAACCCTGTGCCAGCTCCGGCGGCAGCGGGCCAAAGTGGACAAAGCGAGTGATGGAAACTGCCAGGCCCCAGCGCCGTGTGCACAGGTTGAGCATGCCGAAGCGCGCGAGCTTGGCTCCACGTGCCACCGCATGTTTGTAGTGCAGAATACGATCGTCGGCGGCCATCAGGAAAACAGAAGGAAAGATGCTTTCCCCGAGCAGCCGCTGCGCCATCCAGGCCTCCATCTCGTACTCGTTTACGCCGGGCTGTAGCGAGCGAAGCACGTCGGACACAGCACGGGCGGTCGCTTGCCCCAGCTCCCGGTAGCGCCTCACCTCGGCTTCGAAAAGCGGGGCGCGCAAGGATGCGAGATCCACCACCGGCAGGCCGTCCCCGGCCATGTCGGAGGCAACCCTGGCACCGGCCAGTTTGCCGGCCTCCCGTGCCTGGGTTGCGAAATCGAGCGAGTGCCATGGCTTGACGACCGCTTCGTAGCCCAGCCCGGCGAACTCTTCCGCCGCAAGCCGGGCTGCTTCGTTGTCCGGGGTCAGATAGAAGCGGCGTCCGTCGCGCAGCATCACCAGGGCGGCCACCCCGGTTTCAGTCAGGATCGCGACCCGGACCCCCACCTGGCCGGCCGTGATCCAGGCCAGGTTCTCGTGCCGCCGCAGCAGCAGGCCGTCGTAGTCGTTCCGGGCAAACCAGCGATCCAGACGCGCGTACTTTTCGCGCAACTCGCGCGCACGGTTTTCACCTCCGCCGCTTGCCGCCTCCAGGGTTTCCAGGTGATCCATGCATCGGCTCCTTTCCCGGCAGCACTCAGTGTACGGGGCCGCCCGGTTGCGGCGGCATGGAACGGATGAACTCGATAAGCTGCCACAAGGTTGTGTCACCCAGCGACCGCCACGAAGGCATACCGTGACCTTTGCTGCCATTCTCGAGGATCCAGTAGATTTCCCCGTCCGTCTCCCCACGAACGCGCTCGTTGCGGAGGCTGGGCCGGTTTCGCCGTCCGCCGCCGTCGCCGCCATGGCAACTGGAACAATACAGGCCGTAGGCATCACGGCCTCCCGCGACGTTGGCCGGCGACTGCGGCAGGGGATTGTGCAGGGCGCGCGTCGCCGGCGGCACCTGTGTCCGCCACGCACTTGGCTGGTAATCGCCGCCACCGCACCCGGCAAACAGCAGCAAAAGTGCGTAGACGCGTGGCTGAAACTCCATCCTGAGAGACAATATCTTCTAGTATGAGCGATGCCCAAGAGCCCAGCCTGTTGATTTTTGATTGCGATGGAGTGCTGGTTGACAGCGAGATCCTTGTCTGCACGGCCATGAGCGAGGAGCTGACGCGCCTTGGGTACCCGATCGCGCCCGCGGACGTGGTGCGGCGCTTTGCCGGGCGGCCCGAACGGGAGATCATGCGGGAGGTCGCGAGCCACTGGGGCCAGCCCGTACCCCCGGCTTACTTTGCCGCCATGAAGCAACGCGTCGGCCATGCATTTCAGAGCGACCTGCAGGCCATCGCGGGTGCAGCTGAAGTTATCGGCAGAATGCAGACACCGAAGGTCGTCGCCTCCAGCAGTGCACCGCACAAGCTGGAGCAGGGCCTGCGTTTTGTGGGACTCTACCCGCTGTTCGCGCCCCACATCATCAGTGCTCACTCGGTCGCATCGGGTAAACCCTCACCCGATGTATTTATCTTCGCCGCGGGCTGGATGCGAACGGCTACGCACGAATGCCTGGTGATCGAGGACAGCGAACCCGGCGTGCGCGCAGCCTGCGCCGCAGGCATGCGTGTGTTCGGCTTTACCGGCGGCAGCCACTGCGCATCCGGGCATGGGGAGCGCTTGCTGCAAGCCGGTGCTGAGCGGGTGCTGACCCATATGCGCGAACTGCCGGATGCAGTACCCTCGGCCTTTGCCGAAGCCCCTGCTGTTACCGGCTAGCCGGCCCACTGCAGGAACGGGCGGCAGGGGCTCGCGTGTTATATTTGCCTTGCAGGGGTGCCGGCAAGGCACGCCTGCGGGCGCTCCCCGCGCTCGTGGCAACCCTGGACGCGTAGCTCAACTGGCAGAGCATTCGACTCTTAATCGACAGGTTGAAGGTTCGATTCCTTCCGCGTCCACCAAGCAATGAAAGATGAGGCAAGGATCGAAGCTCCCCGCTTCTGGATCGACTACGGACTCGCTCGAGATCAGTGAGCGGGGGTTGCTGACTGGTCGAGTTCGAGGTTCAGTTCCAGCACGTTGACGCGCGGTTCACCCAGAAACCCGAGTTGCCGGCCTTCGGTGTGCCGGGCGATCAGTGCACGCACCGCGTCCGCCGAAAGGTGCCGCTGTGCCGCGATCCGTTGCACCTGGTACTCCGCTGCCGCAGGTGTGATGTGCGGGTCCAGGCCGGACGCGGAGGAAGTGACGAGATCGACCGGAACGTCGCTTCCGTTGCTGTCGATTCGAGCTGCCGCTGCATCGGCCTTCACGCGGTCGACCAGCTTTTGGCTGGTGGGCGCCAGGTTTGAGCCGCCGGAGCTGGCTGCGTCGTACCCATTGCCGGCAGCCGACGGGCGGGAGTGGAAGTAGCCCGGCGACGAGAAAGGCTGCCCGATCAGACGCGAACCAACAAGGCGGCCATGGCTTTCAATCAGCTGACCCGTAGCCTGGTCGCGGAAGACAAGATGTGCCAGCCCGGTCACCAGCAGGGGGTACGCGACACCAAACAGGGCGGTCGTGACCAGGGTGTAGAGAAACGCGATACGAAGGTGTTGGCGCACGAAAAGGGTCCTTAGGCCAGGTGAACGGCGGTGATAAGCAGGTCGATCAGTTTGATTCCGAAGAAGGGCACGATCAACCCACCGACGCCGTAGATCAGCAGGTTGCGGCGCAGCAGTGCTTCGGCGGAGAGTGGCTTATAAGCTACGCCCCTCAAAGCCAACGGAATCAGCAAGATGATGATGATGGCGTTGAAGATGACAGCCGATAAAATCGCCGACTCAGGCGTTTTCAGGTGCATGATGTTGAGCGCCCCGAGCACGGGAAAGCGCACGGCAAACATGGCCGGAAGGATGGCGAAGTATTTCGCAACGTCGTTGGCGATCGAAAATGTTGTCAGCGAGCCGCGGGTCATCAGCAGCTGTTTGCCGATCTGCACAATCTCGATCAGCTTGGTGGGGTTGGAGTCGAGGTCGACCATGTTGCCGGCTTCTTTCGCAGCCTGCGTCCCGGAGTTCATCGCGACGCCCACATCGGCCTGCGCGAGTGCCGGCGCATCATTGGTGCCGTCGCCGGTCATCGCCACCAGCTTGCCCTGGGCCTGCTCGCGCTTGATCAGGTCCATCTTGTCCTTGGGCTTGGCCTCGGCGAGAAAGTCGTCGACCCCGGCTTCCCGTGCGATCGCGGCAGCCGTCAGGGGATTGTCGCCTGTGATCATGATGGTGCGGATGCCCATGGCGCGCAGCTGTTCAAACCGCTCGCGCATGCCGCCTTTCACGATGTCCTTGAGGTGGATCACGCCGAGCGCGCGGCCGTTCTCGGCGACTACCAGTGGGGTGCCGCCGCTGCGGGCCACCCCGTCCACCGCCGACCGCACCTGGAACGGCAGCGTGCCGCCGTAGCTCTGCACAAAGGCAGCGATCGCGTCTGTCGAACCCTTGCGGATGACCCGGCCATCCATGTTCACGCCCGACATCCGCGTCGTCGCGGAAAATGGGACAAACTCTGCCTGCAACTCGCCCAGTTCGCGTCCGCGGAGGTTGTGCAGCTGCTTCGCCAGCACGACGATGGAGCGGCCTTCGGGCGTTTCGTCCGGCAGGGACGAGAGCTGCGCGACATCGGCGAGCTCAAGGTCCGTGACGCCCGGCGCTGCAATAAACTCGGACGCCTGCCGGTTGCCGAATGTGATGGTCCCTGTCTTATCGAGCAGCAGCGAGTTGACGTCGCCGGCTGCCTCGACCGCGCGGCCCGACATGGCCAGTACATTGAACTGCACCAGCCGGTCCATCCCGGCGATGCCGATCGCCGATAGGAGACCGCCGATGGTCGTTGGAATTAGGCAGACCAGGAGCGAAATCAACACAAACACAGTCTGCGGCGCGGTCGAATAGATGGCAATGGGTTCAAGCGTAACAACCGCGAGCAGAAAGATGATCGTCAGACCGGCGAGCAGGATGTTGAGTGCGATCTCGTTGGGCGTTTTTTGCCGCTCGGCCCCTTCCACCAGCGCGATCATGCGATCCAGAAATGTCTCTCCCGGGTTCGCGGTCACGCGGATGGTGATTCCGTCGGACAGCACGCGGGTCCCGGCGGTAACAGCCGACCGGTCGCCGCCGGCCTCGCGGATCACCGGAGCGGACTCACCCGTGATCGCCGACTCGTCGACCGACGCGACCCCATCGGTGATCTCGCCGTCGCCTGGAATCATGGCGCCCGCGACCACGCGGCACAGGTCGCCGACGCGCAGCAGGGAACTCGGTACCTCTTCGGTCGACCCATCCGCTTTGAGCCGCACCGCGGTCGTCTCAGATTTGGCGCGGCGCAGGGCATCGGCCTGGGCTTTGCCGCGGCCCTCAGCCATCGCCTCTGCAAAGTTGGCAAACAGCACCGTAAACCAGAGCCAGATGGTGATCTGGAGGTCGAAGCGCAAGGTGTGGTGATGCGCCAGCACATCGCGAACGGTATAGATTGTCGTGACGACGCTGCCGATCTCGACCACAAACATGACCGGGTTTTTCATCATGGTGCGCGGGTTCAGCTTTCTGAACGCATCGCCTAGCGCGCGACCGACGATCTTTGTATCCCACAGGGAGCGCTTGTTTGTGTTTGCCATCGTGTGTGTATCTGTCGCTCCCGCGATCTAGTAGGTTTTGCCGGCGTGCAACAGCAGGTGCTCAAGCACAGGGCCGAGCGACAGGGCGGGAAAAAAGGTGAGCGCGCCGACAATCACGATGGTGCCGATCAGCAGCACGGTGAACAGAGGCGTGTGCACCGGAAATGCGCCCTGCGACGGCGGTACCTGCTTTTTCGCGGCAAAGCTGCCGGCGATGGCAAGCATGGGCACAGCCATCAGGAAGCGCCCGATCAGCATGGCGGCGGTCAGCGACAGGTTGTACCAGTGCGTGTTGGCGCTGAGGCCCGCAAACGCCGAGCCGTTGTTCGCGGTGGTTGAACTGTACGCGTAAAGAATCTCTGAAAGCCCGTGTGGACCGCCATTCTCGAGCGAGGCGAGACCGAGCTTCGGCATCAGGAGTGCTATCGCGGAGAAGCCAAGGATCGATAGCGGAAAGATCAGCGCGTACAGCATCGCCATCTTGACGTCGAACGCTTCCACTTTCTTGCCCAGGTATTCCGGCGTGCGGCCCACCATCAGGCCCGCGATAAAGACCACCAGGATCACAAAGACGAGCATGCCGTACAGTCCCGCTCCGACGCCACCGAAGATCACCTCGCCCAGCATGATGTTGACCAACGTGACCAGGCCGCCCAGCGGCATAAAGGAGTCGTGCATGGAATTCACCGCGCCGCAGCTGGCATCCGTCGTCACCGTGGCGAAGAGGGCGGAGTTCGCGATACCGAAGCGAACCTCCTTGCCTTCCATGTTGCCGCCCGGCTGCATGGCGCTTGCATGCTGGTCGATATGCATGCCGGGGGCATGAAGCAGCGGGTTGGCCTGCGATTCAGCGGAGTAAGCGACGGTGACGCCGACGAAAAACAGCGTCGCCATGGCCGCGAACACAGCCCACCCGTGCGAGGGCGAGCGGGTCATGCGGCCCAGCACCACCGTGAACCCGGCTGGGATCACGAAGATCGAGAAAATCTGGATGAAGTTCGACACCGGTGTCGGGTTTTCAAATGGGTGAGCGCTGTTGGCGTTGAAAAAGCCGCCTCCATTTGTGCCCAGCATCTTGATGGCCTCCTGCGAGGCGACCGGCCCCTGCGCAATGGTTTGCGTTCTGACAGTCTCCGTGGTGGCTTTACCGTCGGTACCGGTGGTCGTGACGGTCTGCGGCTGCAGCAGTGTCACGGCAGTGTAGGGCTTGAAGTTCTGTACTACCCCTTGCGAGACCAGCAACAACGCATACACGATGCAGCCCGGCAGCAGGATCCACAAGGAGGCCCGCGTGGTATCGACCCAGAAGTTGCCGAGGGTTTGTGACTCCTTGCGCGCGATGCCTCGAACAAAGGCGATGGCCAGCGCCATGCCGACCGCAGCGGAAAGAAAGTTGTGGTAGGCAAGCGTGAGCATCTGCGTCAGGTAGCTCATGGTCGCTTCCGGCACATAGGATTGCCAGTTGGTGTTGCTGGTAAAGGACGCCGCCGTGTTCAACGCAAGGTCCGCCGGCACCGCGGGCAGGTGCTGCGGATTCAGCGGCAGGGCATGCTGCAGCCGTTCGACCACGTAGGTCGCGATCATGGTCACGCCGCTGAAGACAAGCATGGACCCGGCGTACTCGGTCCAGCGCATTTCGCGCGTGTCATCGATGCCGCTGCACTTATAGATCACCCGTTCCAGCGGGCGGCACACCGCGTCCAGGAACGTGCGCTCACGCTCAAACACGCGTGTCATATAAATGCCGAGAGGCTTGGCGCAGAGCAGAACCGCGGCGAAAAACAAAAGGATCTGGAACCAGCCGTTGGCGGTCATTGGGCGTACCGTGTTTGCTTCAAAACTTCTCCGGCCTCAACAGCGCATACACAAGATAAACAAGCAGGGCGACGGCAATGCTCAGCAGCAGAAGCGGTTCGATCACCTGTCACTCCTCGGGCGCAAACGCTCGCAGCCCTCCACGTATGCAATGGCGATCGCATAAAAAGCGATACTTGCGACAATACAGCAAACGTCCCACATGCTTCGTTGCGCTCCTGTCGGCTGCTTGTTCAGAAATCCTGAAAACGGTTGCAACCCTGAGCTTCCATCGCAAACCATGAAGAAGGCATAAGGTGAGTTCCCCCTCAAGGCATGTCGTCCTCCGGGCTGCGAAAGACATAGCCAAGGTAGTTGACCGTTCGCAGGTAGCTTGGATTGGAGGGGTCATCTTCCAGCTTACGCCGGAGTTGCAGAATAAAGGTGCGCAGGTATTCGCGCTCTTCGCCGTACTCGGCGCCCCAAACGGAGCTGAGCAGTTTGCCGTGCGGAATGGGATGGCCGGCGTGGGTCATCAGGTAAGCGAGCAGGTCGAACTCAGTCGGTGTTAAACGAATCTCCTGCCCTCGCTTTTTGACCGTGCGACGGCTGCTGTTGAGCTCAAACGCTCCGATGTGCAGCGACACTTCCGAAACCTGTGCCGCGGGGACGACTCGCCGGCGGCGCACCGCGGCGCGGATACGGGCCGTCAACTCCCGGATCTGGAAGGGCTTGGTGACGTAGTCGTCGGCACCGGCGTCCAGTGCCTCGATCTTGTCTTCTTCGCTGTCGCGCACGGTCACAACAAGGATGGACAGATGGGGGTACTCCCGCCTGACGCGACGGCACGCTTCCACCCCGCCGATGCCCGGCATGTTCAGGTCCATCAGCACGGCATCGTAGTCGCCCGCGCGCAGCTGTGACAGCGCTTCTTCGCCGCTTCTGGCCTCACCCACCGCAAACTCAAGCGCAGACAGCGTGGCGCGAAGGCTGCGCCGGATCGCCGCATCATCCTCGACCAGCAGAATGGATCCCGATGCTGTCTCCACGCCTCACTCCTTTGGTATGCCGCACTGTGAAAAAAAACCGGGTCTGATTGTTTTCGGATTCTACCCATGCCCGCCCGCCGTGCGCCTCGGCCGTTTTCTTCACGATCGACAGACCCAGCCCGGTACCGGACGGTCCATGCGCCACATCCGAGCCGCGATAGTAGCGGTCGAAGATGCGCTCCCGCTCTTCCGGGCGAATGGTGCTCCCCTGGTTCTCCACCACGACCCGCGTTTCTTCCTCATCCTGTGTGATGGTCACACAGATGGGGCTGCCCACGGAGGAATACTTGGCCGCATTGTCGATCAGTTGCAGCAAGGCCAGCCCGGCAAGCTGCGCGTCGACGTCCACGGCATGGAGCTCAGGCTGGAGAACGATCCGGATCCGCGCCCGGGTCGCTTCCTCCTGTTCCGACACGACCCCCTGCAGCAGCGCGGCGACCGAACAGGGCGCGCGCCGCAGGCGCATCTCGCGGGCTTCAAGCGCAGCCGTTTGCAGCAACCGCGTGGTGATCCCGTTTAGCAGGGTGGCTTGTTCGTCGATCACAGCGACCAGTTCGGCCTGGACCGGCGTGAGCTGGCCGATGGCAAGCAGCCCCGAACTGGCCGCCTGCACGGCTGTGAGCGGCGTTTTAAAACCGTGCGCCAGCCCGTCCAGCACGGCGGTGCGCAGCTGCTCCGCGTTGCGCGCCATCTCCGAGCGGTTTTCCTTTTCGATTGCCCGGGCGCGCTCAAAGGCCAGTGCAGCCATCGACGCGACGGCATCGGCCAGCAGAGCGTCCGTGCTCCAGCCGCGCAACACCAGGCCGCCGATGGGCGTCGTGCCCAGTCGCAGCACCCGGTAGGAGGTGGCGCGTGCGAGGTCGTCACGATCGGTTCCGGCCTGGAAGGTTGCATGCGCGGCGACCTCGACCGGCTCCCCGGCCAGGGCTGCCGGCAGCAGCGCCCACTCCTGGGTAGCCCACACCTCCACACTTTCCACCTCGATCAACTCGCGTATCAGCCCTGACAGCTGCTCGCCGATCGGCCGCCGGGTGTCGATGAGTAGAATGGCGCGGCTGAGCTCGTACAAGGTGTGGAGATGATCTCCTTCCGCCTTGGCCCTGGCCGTCTGCGCCTGCACCTTGGCAGAAAGGCCGCTGACCAGCAGAGCCGTTGCTTCAAAGGTGACGAGTGAAACCCAGTTCTGCGCGTCGGCAACCGTGAAGCGAAAGACAGGTTGCGTAAACAGGAGGTTGAGCAGCAGTACCGAAGCCACGGAAACCAGCGTGGCCTGGAGAAAGCCCCAGCGCAGGCTCACCAGGACCACTAGCAGCAGTTGGAGCGAGCCGGCCGTGGACAGGTTGAAGTGGAGCTTGAAAGCCAGCCAGGCCACGGCGGTTGCAAGCAACAGCCCGGCCGCGGCTCGGCTGAGCGAGAACCCCCGCACGGCAGCTCTCATGAACACCTTGGTGCGTGGGAAAGGGGCGTGTTGCCGGCGCGAAACATCGTCTGCCATCCCACTCTACCGGGAGCGCGCGGGGGGAGGGAAGGGTTCTCCTTCCTCCCCGCGATGCTTGCACTTGCACGGACGGGAACTTACCCCTTAAAACTTGACCAGGAATGCGCCCGTAATGCGATTTTCACTCCTGCGCAGGTCCGGTGCCCAGCCCGGGACCAGTGAACCCAGTGCCCCTGTGTTGCCGCCCGGCGGCGTCACGCCTCCCGAACCGCTGAAATAAGGAACGTTTGCCACGCGGTGGTTGTACTCCAGCCGGTAGGTAAAGTACTGGCTGGGCATGTAGTCGGTCGTCACCGAGGCGTCCCAGGCCTTGTACGGGTCGCCCGGGTTTTCGGTGAAGTATGGCGTGCCCGAGGCCGCGGTCGCCCCGTTGATCGGCGGCAGCAGCACCAGGTAGCGGCCGGGGTTGTTGATGCGGCCGCCGCCCAGCGTCAAGGCGTACCGGTTCTGATCGAACCAGACGCGGTTATAAGCCATAAAGCCGATAAAGCTCTGCTTGGGCCCGCCTGCCGTGTTGCCGAAACAGCTGACGCCGCCGCCGCTTTCGCAGCCCAGGTCGCCCGTAAAGGTCGCGGCGGCCCTGCTGACCGGCCTCGTGGGCTGGTCGTAGTACTTGTACTGCACGCTGTCGTCGGTATGGAAGCGGGTGCGCTTGGGAATGCCCAGAGCATCGCGCCCAAACGCGTACTGGTTGCCGACGATGGACCAATTGCCGTTGGGACGGTACAGGATCTCACCGCCGTAGCCGGGGCGGCCATTGAAGCGGCCGTAGCTTTGCCAACCATTGATCAACCAGGGCTCAATCTTCAGCTTGGCCGTGGGGTACCACTGCACACGCAACCCGTTAAAGAACCAGGGCGTGTTGGAGGAAACATACGAAGGCTGGTACGCCCAGTTGTCGAACTGGTAGTAGGAAAACAGGCCGATATACGACATAAAGATACCAGCATCGATGTTGACCCCGTGCTGCACGTTGAAGTGGTAGCCGCCAAAAGCCTCCGAAACATAGCGATACGCGTCCGCCAGGTTCCACTGACCGCGAGCCGGGCTGGCATCGTTGCGCGGCGTGGTTTGGGAGTACAAGCCGAACTGCGTCATGAAGCGGGCGCGCACGTTGTTGTAGTGAAAATCGCCGCCGACGCCGAACTGCGTCACCTGCACCTCGCTTGCGCGAAACACTTCACTCGACCCGCTGATGGTGTCGTCCTGTGGATGGCGGAAGTCGTAGGTGTATTCCACGTCGGATCGTATTTCCGGCGTAAAAAATGCGGTGGCGTACGGCGTATCGATGGTACGCGGATTGCCGGTCAACCAGGTGAAGTCGGCAAAAGCGAACGGTTCCGAGTGCGGACCATTGCGGTCCGTCGCTTCTGCTTCGGCCGGATTTTGAGGCGTGGAGGATTTCGAGTTCAGGGGCAACCGTTCCGGCTTCGGCTGCAGCGCCGTGGCCTCACCCTGTAGCGCGCCGGCCTCCTTCATGTTGGTCAACTCCTGCTCAATCGCTTCCAGCTTTTGTTGCAGCTCCTCGAGCTTGCGCGCCTGCGCCGTTTGCGCGTCGGCTGCTGTTTGTGTCGTGGTGCTTGTTTCAGTCGCGGCACCCTGCGCGCCGGCCCGCGGTGACCCCATCCATAAGCCTGCCCCTACCGTAAGCACGGCCAGCGTGCCTTGTTTCCACTGATTGGTTCGTGCCAGTTCCAATGTTTTTCCCTCGCTCCAAGCCGCTGCGCAAGGCACAGTGACCCGCGCACTCGCGCTTTTCAGCTTCGAGCTTAACCGATCAGGAACGCATGAGTTTTTTGAGCCGGTGCTGTCCCGGTTTGAACCACGCGGCGCTTTCCATCCGGTGTTTCTTTCAAAACGCCGGGAAAAATGGCCTTGATGCCTCCTTTATGCGTTGCCATTTCTACTTCGTGAGGCAGCCGAACGAATGCTGCCGCCCAAGGTGAGCCCATGCAACGTCCACGCTCGTTCCACCACGCATTGCTGTCTCGCATCGTTCTAGCCGTGCCGCAAACGTCGCGCAAAACCCATACCCGCGCAGCTCTTCTGCTGCCGTCCATGCTGTGCGTCACGCTGGGTCTCGCGTCGCCGGCCCACGCGCAATCGACCTTCGGCAGCATCCGCGGCACGGCGGCCGACCCTTCGGGCGCCACGATCGCCGGTGCGACGGTGACGCTGCATAGCGTCGCGGAGAACACGGACCGCAGTACGGCGAGCGACGACACAGGTGCCTTTGCGTTTGAAAACCTGAAGCCCGGGCAGTATACGGTTCGCGCGGAGCACGCGGGCTTTTCCGCGACGAAGCTCTCCGGCATCGACCTGCTGGCGCGCCAGGACCTCCGCCTCCCCCTCACGCTCAGTGTGGCGTCTGAGGCGACCACCGTCGAGGTGACTTCCTCTGGCGATCAGCTCGACACCGAGGACGCGACGATTTCTGACTCGAAAAACAACCAGCTGATGACGCAGCTGCCGCTGAACAATCGCGCGACCACCACCAGCCCGCTCGCCTCGTTGAGCCTGTCGGCCAATGTGCAGCAGGACAGCTCGGGCGGCATCGCGATCGACGGCGCGAGCTCGTCGATGATCAACTACTCTGTCGACGGCATCTCGACCTCGAACGTGCGCCAGAACGGCGCGCTGGCCGATGCTTACCCTTCGCAGGAGGGCATCGCCGCCGTAAAGGTGACGGCGTTCAACAACAATGCCGAGTTTTCGCAGGTCGGCGACGTGACGTTTACGACCAAGAGCGGCGGCAATCGCTATCACGGCAGTCTATTTGAGTACTTCCAGAACTCCGCGCTCGACGCCGATCCTTACAACTTCGTCGGGAAAGCGCCGAAAAACTTCAACACCTTCGGCGGATCGTTCTCAGGCCCGGTCACGATCCCGCACCTGTATGACGGCAAGAACCGGACCTTCTTCTTCGTGGACTATGAGGGCAATCGCAGGACATTTTCAATTGCAGAGCAGTATGTAGTGCCGACCCAGGCAGAGCGCAACGGCGACCTGACGGCCATGCAGACCTGCAGCGCCCCGGTGCCGCCGTCCACGACGCAGGTTTGCAAGCCGGGCCCGACGATCGCACCGGCCAGCATCAATGCCACCGCGAAGGCGCTGCTCGCGTACTACCCGCAGCCCAACGTAACGGGCCAGACCTACAACTACGAGAACTTCCAGGCGACCCCTGCCAGTACCGACGGGGCAGATGTGCGCATCGACCAGACCATCGGCTCCAAGCAGTCGGTGTATGCGCGCTTCAGCCGCAAAAACATCTCGCAGCAGTTTGTCAACCCGTTGCTGCCGAACGATGTGGACACGGTTCATAATCGCAGCCTGCTCGTGTCGCATACCTACACGGTCACGCCCAAGCTGCTCAACGAGTTTCGCTACGGCTTTACCGATGTGACGACCGACGTCGGCTTTTCGATCCTGGGCGCGGCCGCCCTGCAGCAGCTCGATCTTCAAAACGTCGACATCAGCCAGCACCCGCTGACCCACGCTTTTCCATTCTTTGACTTCAGCTCCGGCACTGGCTTCCAGACGATCGGCCGCGACAAAACCGGCGTGACGGCCTCGCGCTCCATGCAGTTCAGCGACAACGTGACCTACACGCTGGGCCGGCACACGGTCAAGGGCGGCCTCGATGTCCGGCGGGTCCGCTACCAGGACATCGAGACCTTTCAGCCTTCCGATGACTTCGGCTACTTCAACTTCCAGGCCACCAACACCGGCAATGCTTTCGGCGACTTTCTGGAAGGAACGCCGACTACGACCAAGTTTGCCGTGTCCAGCCCGGATGTCGCCGGGCAGACCACCCAGTACGGCCTGTTCGCGCAGGATGAGTGGCAGGTCAACAGCCGCCTGACCCTGAGCTACGGACTGCGCTACCAGATTCTGCCTCCGTTCAAGGAGGACGGCGGCAACCTGGCGAACTTCGACCAGAACACCAACTCCATCGTGGTGCCCGATAACCTGGCCGCCTACCTGCAACAGCAAAAGATCCAGGGCTCCAACCTCGCATTTCAGCAGTCGTTCAACGCCTGCAGCACCACCAGTGGCGCCCTTTGCACCAAGTACGTCACGGCCTCGCAGGACCATCTGCCCGCGGGCCTGCGCAACACCTACCACGGCAACGTGCAGCCGCGCTTCTCCTTCGCCTACCGGCCCTTGAACAACACCAAGACCGTGGTTCGCGGCGGCTTCGGCGTCTTTACTATGACCAACCTGGGTCCGTTATCGTTCAACAACAGCGGCAATCCTACGTCCAACCTCCACACCTATTCGGGCGGGGTGCAGTTTCCAAACACGGCCCCTGCCTCGACCGGTGTGCAGCTGGGCGGCGGCAACCTGGACCAGGGGGTCGACCCGAACTACCGCGACCCACAGGCCAACCAGTACAACATCACGGTGGAGCAGGAGCTTGGCGGTAACGCTCTGCGAGCCAGCTTTGTCGGCATGCATACCTACCGGCTCAACATCACGGAAGACCTGAACCAGATCCACGCCAGCAACATTGCATACAACACCGGCGCAACCACCGGTGCTGTCTTTCCGGGCGCGCCGGATGGCGCGGCCTATGTAGACATCCGCGCCCCGTACCAGAACTGGGGCGAGCTGTACAGCACCTTCAACGCCGGAAAGGCGAATTACAAGGCGCTGGAGCTGGAGCTTTCGCACCGCATGGCGCACGGCTTCTACTACGACGCCAACTACACGCTGGCCAGCAACAAGGCCGATAACCAGGGCGACACGCCGACCGCGTTTGCCGGCGAAGTCAACTACGGCATCCCCATCGCCGACCGTTTCAACGTCAACAGCGACTATGGCAATGTGGAAGGCACACGCCGCAACCGCTTCCTGCTGACTGGCCAGGTGCAACTGCCGTTCGGCACGGGGCGGCACTATCTGACGCAAGGGGGGCTGCTCAACCAGGTGCTGGGCGGCTGGGACCTGAACACCATCACGCTGCTGGAGAGTGGACCGTGGCTGACCCCGAGCCTCAGCCCCGGCGGCTGCGAGGTGACGGCCAACCCCGATGGAAGCTGCCCCGCGTCCCCGAACGGCCTGCAGCAGACAAACGATCAGTCCAACACCAACGTGACCAACCGCGGCGCTTACCTGCGGCCGGACGTGGTGTCGCACGATTACAGCAAGGGCCGCAGCCGGGCGCAGTACTTCAACCCGGCGGCTTTCTCCGCCACGCCGGTCGGTGCAGGCCGATTCGGCAATGCGGGCGTCGGCATCCTTGAAGGCCCCGGCACCAAGACCGTCAGCTTGGGCGTCGCGAAATCGTTCCACGTGACGGAAGGCAGCCAGATCCGCTTTGAAAGCACCTTCACCAACGTGCTGAATCACACCAACTTCGCGCCGCCTGCATCGGCGATCGACCAGGGCACCTTTGGTCAGCTGACTACGGCGACCACGGCTGAAAATGCGGGCAACCGCACCGGCCAGTTCGCGCTGCGGTACGACTTCTAGGCGGTTCTGCGTAGCAAAGGCAAAGCCCTCCATGCAGGAGGGCTTTGCCTTTGTACATGAGAGGACTGTGAAGGCTGTCGGCTGGGACGGTCGTCAATCACTCACAGTGGCGGAAACCGCCCGCGGAGCAAAACTTACAGCTGCACGAGCTTTCGCGCGAGCGGCAGCACTGCGTTGGCTTCGTGCTCGGGCAGTTCACCCAGGGCCATTGCGACCTCGTCGCACTGCTGGCGGCGCGGGCAGCGTACGCAATCCTTCGCGATCTTGTCTGCGAACGCGCTCAACTGCACTGCTTGAAAGCCAAAGTGTGCGAAAAAGTCGGGTACGCGGGTAAACAAGCAGGCACACTGCGTCTCCGACGACTGGATATCTTCCAGCAGGCGCTTCAGCAGCATGCCGCCGGCACCCAGGCCGCGCGCTTCTTCGCGCACCGCGATTGATCGAATCTCGGCCAGGTGCTTGCCATAGCGGTGCAGCGCCGCGCAGCCTAGAAATTCTCCATCGGCCGAATCGGCCACGATGAAGCTTTCAATCTGCTGGGTGATGTCGGCCACGCTGCGCCGCAGAAGGGTGCCGTCCGAGGTCATGCTCTCGATCAGGCTATGAATATCATGTACGTCGGTGGGGAGGGCCTTGCGTACAACGGGGCTTGGAGGTTGTTCCGGATGGGAGTCCATAGATGACCTTTCCAACAGAATCAAGACTAGGCCCCGGCTCGTAAAGAAGGCCTAAGGAACCGGCGATGGACATAAAGTTCGCGGCGAAACACGATGATCGCGCTGGCGCGGATGATCATTGCGGCGGGCGTGTTGCCCTGCCAGTGTCCTCCCCGATGGAGGCCCAATTACAAGCTATCAAAGTCATAAAGGCCGCCGCTCACAACGTATCCTGCGAAACCCTCAACTCACCCAGTGACACCACTCACGGTGGCTAACCAATCAGGAGAACTTCCGCATGAAGATGCAAAGCATCGGCGACCTGCTCTATACCGGTCTTACGTACGTCCATGACTTCGAAACGCAAATTGCGGCAGAAGCAGAAAAGATGGCGCAGGCCTCCACCAACCCGGAGTTGAAGCAGGCTTTTGAGAAGACGCAGACCAAAGGCAGCGAGTACGCGCAGCGCATTGAGAAGACCTTTGCGAAGCTCGGACAGGAGCCAAAAAGCAACACCAACCAGATCGCGAAAGCCATGATCGATGAAGTGGAAAACATGATCGCCAACACCGATCCATCGCCGGTACGAGATGCGGCGTTGATTGTCGCTGCCAACCAACAGCAGCTTTATCGGGTGGCCGCTTACGGCTCCTTGACGCAGTACGCAGGCCTCATCGGCAAGTCGGACGCGGTGGAAGAACTGGCACAGAACCTCGAAGACAGCAAGGGGGGCGACCAGAAATTTACAAGTATCGGCGAGTCGCAGGTCAACAAGCAGGCTGCGCAGGCGCAAGCGCAGGCAGCATAGTTCGATCGTTTTTCCTGATAGCGGCCAGCCTCAGGGCTGGCCGCTCTGGTTAAAACGTGTGACGCACCACGTCGTACGTCTGCTGAATCCCGGCTTCGAGTGGCGTCCTGCTCTTCCAACCAAGCCGATTCATCCGGCTCGTATCCAGCAGCTTACGTGGTGTACCGTCGGGCTTTGAGGAGTCAAACCGAAGCGCGCCGTCGTAGCCGACGGTGCGGCACACCAGTTGCGCCAGCTCGCGAATCGTAAGGTCTTCACCGGTCCCGACATTGACGATGGGCGGCACGCCAGGCGACAGCAGGCTGTTGTAGGCGTCGTCGTCCAGCGTCAGCAGGTGCACACACGCTTCGGCCAGGTCTCGCGCAAACAGGAACTCCCGCCGAGGCGTCCCTGTTCCCCAGATTGTGACCGCATCGTTGCCCTGTGTTTGAGCCGCGTGCACCTTGCGCAACAAGGCAGCCAGCACATGCGAGTGCTGGAGGTCGAAATGGTCGCGGGGCCCATAAAGGTTGGTCGGCATGGCCGCGAGAAACCGGGTGCCGTACTGCCGGTTGTAGGCCCAGCACATTTCCACGCCGGCGATCTTGGCCAGCGCATAGGGCCGGTTGGTCGGCTCAAGCGGCCCGGTCAGCAGGTACTCCTCACGGATTGGCTGCGGGCACAGCCTGGGATAGATACAGCTCGAACCCAGAAACAAAAGCCGCTTCACGTTTGCCAGCCGAGCTGCTTCCAGAATATTGGTTTGAATCTGCAGGTTGTCGCGGATAAACTCGGCAGGCGCTTCGATGTTGGCCTGAATGCCGCCCACGCGTGCCGCCGCTAGCACCACGTACTCCGGCCTGTGCTCGTCAAAAAACGCCTGTACCGGTCCGGCCTCGCGCAGGTCCAGCTCGCCGCGATTGCGGGTCACAATCGCCCGGTAGCCTCGCCGCTCGAGTTCGCTGCAGACTTCTCCGCCCACCTGCCCGCGATGCCCCGCCACGTAGATACGGCTCGTTTGTCTCATATTCACTTGTCTTCAGACCTGCTTTGCTCCATACTGCGCATGGTTTCCTTGCACAAGGGTTACCAAATGCGTGTACACTTCAGTAACCACGAGCATGGTGACCGGAGCATCATCAAGCCTGTCGTGTGTACTGTTCAGGAGAAATTTGATGCTTTCGCCGTTTCGTTTCACCCTCTCCCTCGCTGCCCTGGCTCTTGCCGGGCAGACCGCACTCACAGCTCAAACCAACGTGCTTACCTGGCACAACGACAACGCAAGAACGGGACTGAACCCTGCTGAAAAGATCCTGACACCGGCCAATGTGAATTCGGCCGGCTTTGGGCAGCTGTTCCAGCTCAAGGTCGACGGCAAGGTCGATGCACAACCACTGTACCTGTCCGGCGCCTATATCTCGGGCAAAGGCACACACAACGTCGTCTATGTCGCGACCGAGCATGACAGTGTTTACGCCTTTGACGCCGACAACGGCAGCCTTTTGTGGCAGGTTTCGCTGCTTGCGCAGGGAGAAACAACCTCGGACAATCGCAGCTGCAACCAGGTCATACCCGAGATCGGCATTACGGCCACTCCGGTGATTGATGCCAACAAGGGCTTTCTCTATGTAGTTGCGATGAGCAAGGACGGGGCCGGTCACTACTTCCAGCGCGTGCATGCCCTGTGGCTGTCAAGCGGACAAGATGAGTATGGCTCGCCAGTGACCGTGCAGGCCAGTGCGCCGGGAACAGGTGACGGCAGCGACGGCAAACATTCCAGCTTTGACCCCAAGCAGTACAAAGAGCGCCCGGGTCTCTTGCTGGTCGGCAACACGCTTTATACCAGCTGGAGCTCGCACTGCGACATCCGCCCCTACTCAGGCTGGGTCATCAGCTACGACACCACCACGGGCGCGCAAACCGGGGTGTTCAATGCAACGCCAAACGGCAACGAAGCAGCCCCCTGGAACGCCGGGGCTGGGCCGGCCGCGGATGCAGCTGGCAACGTTTTTATTGCGCTCGGCAATGGGACCTTTGACACCGCGCTGACCGCAGCCGGTTTTCCAGGTCAAGGCGACTTCGGCAACTCGGTGGTGAAGCTCACGCCCACGCAGTCCGGCCTGAAAGCGACCGACTACTGGACGATGTACAACTCGGATGCCGAGTCGGATGTGGACACGGACCTGGGTTCGGGCGGATTGATGTTATTGCCCGCTCAGAAAGACAGCAGCGGCACAACTCGCCAGCTGGCCGTGACTGCTGGCAAGGACAGCAATCTGTATGTCATGGACCAGGTAAACCTGGGTAAATACAACCCCAGCTCCAATGCAAACCTGTACCAGCAGCTGCCCGGCGTGCTGACCAACGGGGTCTGGTCGAGCCCTGCGTACTTCAACGGTCACGTGTACTACGGCTCTATTTTCAGCCCGCTGCGGTCTTTCAACGTATCCGGAGCCAAGCTTTCCGCCGCGCCCGGCTCTGTGACGGCGACCAGCTTCACCTATCCGGGAACCACGCCAAGCGTTTCGGCCAACGGCACCACCAACGGGATCGTGTGGGCGGTGGAAAACAGCTCGCCCGCGGTGCTGCACGCCTATGACGCCAACAACCTGGCGACCGAGCTTTACAACAGCAACCAGGCACCCTCGGCGCGCGACCAGTTCGGCCCCGGCAACAAGTTCATGACGCCCACCATCGTGAACGGAAAGGTGTACGTCGGCACGCAAAACAGCGTCGCGGTGTTTGGCCTGCTGCCGGCAAGCAAGTAGAAGCAGGCTGCTAACTTGGGAGCATGAACCTCCAGCAGACGGCTGCCGAGCTCGAAACCATCTATCTTGCGTATCGCAGCCTCGCATCGGCTGCGGTACGTGGGCAGGAGGCGATGCTCGGCGGCCGCTTGCTGCTGATCACGGGGCAGAATGCCAGCAGCGCGCATCGCGCCATGGCCGGGCGCATTGCCGGGGCCGCGACACTGATTGTGCTTGAGGAGGCTTCCGCCGCGAAAGCAGCATTACGGTCCGGGGCCTGCGACTTCCTTGTTTCCAGCCTCGATGAAGCCCTGCGCATCCTCAAAAACGAGCTGCGCCGCCGCGCATCCGTGACGGTCGGTCTGCAGGGTGCCTCTTCCGGCGTACTGGCTGACTGCATCGAGCGTGGAGTGCAGCCAGATCTACTGGAGGAGCCGTCTGCCGTTCTTGAAGACCGGGGAGCGCGTTGTGTCCGGTGGCGAGCAGCGCTTGCGGAAGGGGAGTACGGTGTCTGCTGGTCGCTGCACGGCGACCTGATGCTGCACACCGGGCTCGACGCCATGGCACGGGAAGCGATTTGTACAGATGCGGTGGACCGGCTCCGGTGGCTGCAAGCCTCGCCGGCCATCCTGGGTCGCCGCTGGCAGCGCTTCCGTTTTTTGCCGATGATTGCGATCGAACTCCATCGCCTGCGTGAGCATGCTTCGGCGTTGCCGGTGACGTTTGAGGTAAAAGGCGGAAGCTCGTCGCGCTTACGAGGAGGTTTGGGCGAAGATCGTGCTCCATAGTTCCTTCAGCCCCGCGCCGGTCTTGGACGAGCACAGCAGCAGCGGCTCTTCCTCATATCCGGCTGTATCCACATCCCGACTTAGATCAAGACCCTTGCGCAAGGCTGCCACCGCTTTCGCTCGACCGTTGCCGGAGAGCTTGTCCGCCTTGGTCCCGACCAGCAGGAATCGCCGCCCGGCATGACGCAAAAAAGCCAGTAGCTGTGCGTCGCTTTCCTGCGCTGGAATGTTGGTATCGATCAGGCATACACACAGGGCAAGAGTCTCGCGCTCGCGCAGGTAGGGGTCGATAAAAGAAGGCCACTCTGCTGAAATCGACTTGGAAATCTTCGCGTAGCCATAGCCGGGCAGGTCGGCAAACACGACCCTCGCCGGCTGGTCCGCCTGATCGCTGATCGCAAAGAAATTGATCGCGCGTGTTCGGCCCGGTGTCGATGAGACATGGGCCTGCTTCGAACCCAACAGGGCATTGATCAGACTTGATTTCCCGACATTGGACCGGCCCAGGAAGGCAATCTCTGGCGGCCCCGGAGAAGGGAAGTGAGCAGGCGCGGTCGCCGACAGCAGAAATCGCGGAAAAGCAGGCATCGAGCTCCCAGTATAGCGGGCACTGCAAAAGGGCAGCCCGGGTAGGACTGCCCCTTTTGCGGGTCAACAGGCTTACTGGTGGGGCCGGTGCTCCGGCGTCAACGTCGGCACCTCCAGCAGCACCTCCGGAGTTTCTTCCTTCAGCTCCGGCAGTGGTCCTTCAAGCGCTATGCCGAGAACCTCATCCATCGATTCCACAAAGTGCAGCTTCATCGAAGTCTTGAGAAGCTCCGGCAAGTCCGCCATGTCCTTCTCATTCTCCTTGGGCATGATCGCTTCAAAAACGCCGGCTCGATGAGCTGCGAGCAGTTTTTCCTTGAGCCCGCCGATCGGCAGGACCTTGCCCCGCAGTGTCACCTCGCCGGTCATGGCGATGTCCCGCCGTACGGGGATCTTTGTCAGCGCACTGGCGAGACCGGTCGCCAGCGTGATGCCCGCGGACGGTCCGTCTTTTGGAATCGCTCCCTCCGGCACGTGCACATGGATATCGATGTTGCGGTAGAAGTCCTTGGGCAGCCCCAGGTGCGCCGAGCGAGACCGGATGTACGAAAGCGCGGCCTGTGCCGACTCCTGCATCACGTCGCCCAACTGGCCCGTTAGGGTCAGCTTCCCTTTGCCGTCGAGCACCTGCACCTCGGTCTGCAGAATCGACCCGCCTACCTCCGTCCAGGCCAGCCCGGTGACGAGGCCCACCTCGCTCTTCTCGTGCACCTGGGAGTCGCGAAACTTCGCCACACCCAGGAAATCATGCACATTCGCCGATGTCAGATCTTCCTTGTACTTGCCGTTGTTTTTGACGACACGCCGCGCCACCTTGCGGCAAACATTGCCGATCTCGCGCTCCAGGTTGCGCACACCCGCCTCGCGTGTGTAGGCGCGGATAATCTCCTTGAGCGCACTGTCGTCGAACGTGATGTTCGCGTCGGTCAGGCCATTGTTTTCAAGTGCCTTTTTCACCAGGTACTGCTTGGCGATTTCGAGCTTTTCCACCTCGGTGTAGCCATGGAGGCGAATCACCTCCATGCGGTCCTGCAACGGGCCGGGAATGGTATGCAGCACGTTTGCGGTCGCCACAAAAAGCACCTGCGACAGGTCGTACTCCACGTCAAGATAATGATCCTGAAAGCTGGTGTTCTGCTCGGGATCCAGCACTTCCAGCAGCGCCGACGACGGATCTCCGCGGAAGTCCGACGCCATCTTGTCGACCTCGTCCAGCAGAAACACAGGATTCTTTGTGCCGGCCTTCTTCATCGACTGAATGATCTGTCCCGGCAGCGCGCCAATGTAGGTCCGGCGATGGCCGCGAATCTCGGCCTCGTCGCGCACACCGCCCACCGACATACGCACAAACTTGCGCCCCGTGGCTTTCGCGATCGACATGCCGAGAGAAGTTTTACCCACGCCCGGCGGCCCCACAAAGCACAGGATCGAGCCCTTGGGGTTCTTGACCAGTTGACGCACTGCCAGGAACTCAAGGATGCGGTCCTTGATCTTTTCAAGCCCGTAGTGATCCTCGTTTAGTACCTTCTCAGCGTGGTCGATTGATCGCGTTTCCTTGGACTTCTTCTTCCACGGCACCGCCAGCAACCAGTCAAGGTAGTTGCGCGATACGGTGGACTCGGCGGACATCGGCGGCATCGCTTCCAGCTTCTTCAACTCCTGGATGGCCTTGTCGAAGACATCCTTGGGCATACCGGCGAGCTCGATCTTCTTCTTCAGCTCGTCCCACTCGCTCTTTTCGCCGCGGCCCAGTTCCTTCTGGATCGCCTTGATCTTCTCGTTGAGGTAGTACTCTTTCTGCGCCCGCTCCATCTGCCGCTTCACACGCGACTGGATCGACCGTTCCATGTTGAGCTTTTCGATCTCTACATCGAGTACGCCGGCAATGCGCGTAAGGCGCTCGACCGGGTCGAACACATCCAGGATCTCCTGCTTTTCGGCAATCTCCAGCTGCAGGTTTGCGGCGATGGTATCGGCCAACTTTGCCGGCTCGTCCACACGCAAGGCAGCCATGGTCGACTCGAGATTTAAAGACTGCTGCAGCTTGACATACTGCTCAAACAGCGATGTCACCTTCTGAGCCAGCTGCTCGACCTGCGGGGTCACTTCCAGCGTTTGTTTGGCCGTGCGCACGGTTGCGACGAAAAAGCCGTCGGCGTCCGTCATCTCCACCGCACGGGCACGCTCCAATCCCTCGACCAGCACCTTGATGTTGCCGTCCGGCATCTTGACGCTCTGCACGATGTTGCCGATCGTACCCACCACGTAGATGTCGTCCGTGCGCGGCTCGTCCACGCGCGCATCATGCTGCGTGGCAAGAAATATCTTGCGGTCCGCTGTCAACGCTTCTTCGAGCGCACGCACACTCGACTCACGACCCACCACGAATGGGGTCATCATGTGAGGAAAGATCACCATGTCCCGGATGGGCATCATGGGCAGCTTGCGGAGATCGCCCTTGTTTGCTTTCGCTTCGCTCATTCTGTCCTCTTTCGCGATTAGACGTGCCTGGGGCGAATCGGATGCGCCATCTCACCGCGGCCAGGTTGCTGCCCTGCTGATTTCGATTGTAATCCTTGGGCTCCCTTCAATCGCCGGTGGGGAACCGTGTCGTCAACAGACGCACAAAAGCCCGAGACCTGCGTCGCGGGCTGCCATGCTTTTGATTGCCTGGGTGAGCCTAGCCGGCTTTCTCCAGCAGCGTGAACGACAGATCCCGCTTCTTGACCATCTCTGCCGTGATCTCCACATCCTTGATCTTTTTCGTGCCCGGCAGGTGATACATCAGGTCCAGCATCAGCTCTTCGAGGATCATGCGCAGCCCACGCGCGCCTACCTTACGCGACAAGGCTTCCTGCGCAACCGCTTTCGCTGCTTCTTCCGAGAACTTCAGGTGCACACCCTCGTACTCAAACAGCTTCTGGTACTGCTTCAGAATCGCGTTGCGCGGCTTGGTCAGGATCTCGACCAGGGCCACCTCGTCCAGTTCGTCCAGAATGCCGATCACCGGCAGACGCCCGACAAACTCCGGGATCAGCCCAAACTTGATCAGATCCTGCGGCTCGGCCTGACGCAGCAACTCGGTATCGCGCTGCTGCCTGACATCGACCAGTCCCTCGGCCTGCTGCTTCTCGGTCAGGGCCTTGAAGCCAAGCGCTTTTTTGCCGACCCGGCGGCCGACGACCCGCTCGAGACCCACAAACGCGCCGCCGCAGATAAACAAAATATTGGTCGTGTCGACCGGTGTGAACTCCTGGTGCGGGTGCTTGCGTCCGCCCTGCGGCGGTACGTTGGCCACGGTACCTTCCAGGATCTTGAGCAGCGCCTGCTGCACGCCCTCGCCCGACACATCGCGCGTGATCGACGGATTCTCGTCCTTGCGGCCGATCTTATCGATCTCGTCGATGTAGATGATGCCGGTCTGCGCGCGTGCCACATCGCCGTCGGCTGCCTGCAGCAGCTTCAGGATGATGTTTTCCACATCCTCGCCGACATAGCCGGCCTCGGTCAGAGTGGTCGCGTCCACGATAGCAAACGGTACGTCCAACATCTTTGCGAGCGTGTGTGCCAGCAGGGTTTTGCCGGAGCCCGTCGGCCCGACCAGCAGAATGTTGGACTTGGACAACTCCACGTCATTGCCGCGGACCCGGTTCATCTGGATCCGCTTGTAATGGTTGTAAACCGCGACGGCCAGCTTCTTTTTGGTCTGGTCCTGCCCGATGACGTACTCGTCGAGAAACGCCTTGACCTCGAGCGGTTTTGGCAGGTGTGTCGGTGCCGCGCCCGCCGGCGTTTCTGTCCGGTCGTCCTCAAGAATGGAGTTGCAAACCGCCACGCACTCATCGCAGATGTAAGCCCGCGGGTAGTCGCTCGGTGAGGAGATGAGCTTGGCGACGGCGTCCTGCGATTTATGGCAGAACGAGCAGCGCAGTGTATCGTCTGATCCCGTGCGCGTTTTCATGATGAAACTCCCGGCCCAAAAACAGGGCCTGTACCCAGCCTACTCTACGTCCGAGGCCGGTCAATAATCTCGTCAATGATGCCGTACTCCTTGGCCTGTGGCGCGTTCATGATAAAGTCGCGCTCGACGTCGCGCTCGATACGGTCGAGCGCCTGGCCGGTATGCTTACTCATCAGCGAATTGGTGATCTCGCGGATGCGCAGTATCTCCCGGGCGTGAATATCAATGTCGGTGGCCTGGCCGCTCAGCCCGCCCATGGAGGGCTGGTGGATCAAGATGCGCGAGTTGGGCAGGGCAAAACGCTTGCCCGCGGTGCCCGCCTGCAGCAAAAACGCGCCCATACTGGCCGCCTGGCCGATGCAGTAAGTCACCACGTCGTTTTTGATGAACTGCATGGTGTCGTAGATCGCAAGCCCTGCCGTGATCGAGCCGCCGGGCGAGTTGATATAAAGCTGGATGTCTTTTTCCGGGTCCTCGCCCGACAGAAACAGCATTTGCGCGATGATCAGATTTGCGATCTGGTCGTCGATCGGGGTACCCAGAAAGATAATGTTATCGCGCAGCAGACGGGAATAAATGTCGTAGGCACGTTCGCCCCGGCTCGTCTGCTCAACCACCATCGGTACCAGTGCCATAACCTGCCTTATCGTGTTTCTGCTGCGTGAATGGATGCGCCAGCCTCAAACCTGCTGGCCTGGCTGGCGCGGACCGGCCGAATCGCGTCGGCGAAGCTAGGCTCCAAGCCGCTCATACAGAAGCGAGCCTGTTTTTTCGCGGCGGATTTGTTCCCGGATTCTATCGACGGAGCCATCACGGGTCAAACGGTCGCGCAGTGCCGGGAGCGGCTCTCGCATCTGCAACGCCAGCATTTCCAGTTCGTGCTGAAGCTCCCCATCCGCGACCTCGATGTTTTCAAGCTGTGCGATCCTGTCGAGCAGCAGCGTCCCCTGCACTTCGCCCAGTGCCCCCTCACGCTGAGCCGCCCGCAGCCGCCCAAAGTCGAGATTCTTCATCTGCTCCTGCGGCATGCCTTGCTGCGCCAGTGCACGCAGCCCGCGATCCAGCCGCGCTTCGACCTGGGCCTGTACCAGGCTCTCCGGAATCGGAAACGGGTAGCGGTCCGCCAGTGCTTCCAGCATCTTGTCTTTTGTTGCGGCCTCGGCCTGCCGCTGCTTTTCGCCCGAAAGATGCTCGCGCAGCTTGGCTTTAAACTCATCCATGGTCTCGTACTGCCCCAGCTGCTTCGCGAACTCGTCGTCCATCTCGGGCGCGTTGCGATGCTTGATCCCCTTCACCTCGACGTTGTAGGCGATCGTCTTGCCCGCGAGACGAGGCTCGCCGAACTCCGCCGGGTAGGTCGCTTCAAACCGCAACTCAGCGCCGGTCCTGGCTCCACGCAGCGCTTCGGTAAACGCGGGCAAGGTGTTCTTGCCGCCCACTTCAAGCGATACGTCCTGCCCAGCGATGGGCTCATCGATGGGGGCGGCCGACTCGCCTTCGCCGGCCGTCACCTCACCCCGAAACGTGATCTGGGCGAAGTCGCCGTCGCGCAGTTCGCGATCCTCCGTCACGGGCTCCATGGTGGAGCGAGAGTCCCGCACTCGCTCCAGCTCCGCGTCCCACTCCTCGTCGGTCAGCTCCGCCGGTTCGCGCTCCACCTTCACGTCCGTATACCCGCTCAGGTCGATCTCCGGCATAACCTCGAAGAGTGCCTTGAAGCGCAGGGGCTCCCCGTCCTCTAAATGCAGTTCGGTTACCTGCGGCTGCGAGATCGGCTGCACACCCTTGCTTACCAGCGCCTGCCGGAAGTGGTTCGGCAGCAGCTGTTCCACCACGTCCTGCCGAATCTGCTCGTCAAAGCGCGAACGGATCAGCGAAGGCGGCACCTTGCCCGCGCGAAAGCCCGGTACGCGCGCCTGCCGGGTGTACTTCTTCATGACAGTTTTAAACGCAGATGACACTTCGGCGGCCGGGATCTCTACCTCTACGTCGCGGGTGCACTCCGGGTTCAGCCCCGGCGCGCCGTGCGCGTGATCGTGATCGTGCGCCCCATGATCATGGCCGTGTGCGGCAGCGTCGTGCGCAGGGGCTGCAAGAGCCGTCTCTTGGTTCGTGTCCATGCTTGCGTGTGCGAGGGTTTCTGCTGAGCTCAACGTGTGCCTTCCGGTGTGCTCGTCCCGTCCGTAGCCGGGTTTGTCGCGCGCGGGAAAAACCGGGCCGGGCGCGACCGGGACGGCTGTCCCTTCTATGCTACGGAGCTTTGGGAGGCGGGTCAAACCACCCCACGCGGCAAGCTGTCGCGGTCTCCATGGTGGAAAAGCCGGGGCCCGCCCTTGCGGTCGCCTCGGCTGCCTTGAGCATGAATTTAACGGCCCATGGGACTCGCCATGCCACCAGCCATGCCCTGCGGACCCGGCGTTGACGGCGGCGGTGGCACAAACAGCCGCAGCCGCACCTTCCACGTCACGCTTTGACCCGGCTGCAGCGTCACCATGCCGGTGTCGGTGTCGCGTCCGTGATTATGCCATTCGCTCCCGAACGGGTCCGCGAAGTTGAACTGTTGCTCGATCGCCGCGAACTCCTTGGTCGGTGGCGCATACACCTGCACCGTTTTGATCTCGGGCGACAGCCCCTCGATCTTGATCCCGTATTTGGAAGCGGGGTCTGTCAACTCCACGTCAACGGCGCCATCGGTGCGCGACAGGCTGGAGAAATTGTCATCCAGAAACTGCTGGTCCAGCGCCTTGCCCCCCGGTGCGTTGAAGTCATAGGGCGTCCCGGCTACAGGCCTCAACTGGCCGGTGGGAAACACATCGTCGTAGTTGTTGACCGCGGCCATCTGCGCCGCGGGGATGTGGAGGCGCGCCTGGGCACGGTTGCCGCTCGGAATGGCAAAGTACGGGTGCCAGCCGATCCCCATGGGTTCAGCGGCATTGCCGACGTTTTTCGCCGTGATGGTCGCGACCACCGCGTCGCCCGACAACGAGATCGCAAACAGAAGGTCGGTGCTTGACAACCAGTGCCCTCCGAAGTTGCCGGCATGGAGAATGCCCGTCACCGTCTCACCATCGGCGGTGGTCACTTTCTGAACATTGTCGATTTTGCTGTTCAGGATCAGCCCGTGAATGGAATGCTTACGGGCACCGGGCTTTTTGCCCGCGAAATCCGCCGGCAGCGTGATGGTCTGCCCTTGCCAACTGGTGGTCACGGTTTTGCCGTCCGGCGACAGCTGCCCCAGAATCCGGTTCGGATAGGGCACCAGGAAGGCGCCTCCGAAACCGAAACTGGCCTGTCCAAACTCGTCCCCAGGGCCGCCGTTCAACTTGCTGGCAGCTTCCCCAATGCCCGGCGAAGCCAGCAGCGGGATCTCGCCGGTGCCGGGCAGGTTGGCCGTCAACTGAAACAGATTGAAGCCCCGGCCCGGCAGAATGGTCGCCGAAACAAACTGCGGCGTCGTTGAGTCCACTGCGGGGGCGCGCCGTAGCGTCACCACGTCCTCACCCCCCACCTGTACCGCGGTGTCGGTCACCAGGGGCCGGGGGCCGACATCTTTGGAAGGATGCACATGCTGTTTGCAGCCGGGCAGCAGCAGCGCGGCTGCTGCCAGCAGCAGGGAAGGGGAGCGGCGAAAGCAGAAGATCGGCAAGGGCGGTTCCCTCGGGAGCATAGGAGTGGGTGGGTACGGGTGGCGAGCTATAGGGCGAGCCCCTACTACGATGCGCGAGCCCAGCGGCACGATGCGGATACCGCACCGGATGGCTCCCCCTCCGCGCGGCTCCCGATCAAGCCTGCTGCATGCGTCGGGCATCGTTGCTTACCATAGTGGGAGCATGCCGCACACTGCGCTTCGCCCAGCGTTTGAAACCGCTTCTGTTCAACCGCAACACCTGCCCGGCCGCCCCGCGAGCCTTGCGGACCTCAACGCCCGCGTGGTTCAGTGCGAGCGCTGCGCACGCCTGCGAACCTACTCGGAAGCCATCGCTCTACAAAAACGCCGCGCCTACCGTCACGAGGCTTACTGGGGCAAGCCCGTGCCTTCCTTCGGCGACCCGGACGCTCGCGTCCTGCTGCTGGGCCTCGCCCCGGGCGCGCATGGCTCCAACCGCACCGGCCGCCCCTTCACCGGCGACGGCTCCGGCGCCTTTCTCTATCCGCTGTTGTGGGAGGCCGGCTTTGCGTCGCAACCGCGGGCGACCGGGCGCGATGACGGCCTGCGCCTCCACGACGCCCTGATTACCTCCGTGGTGCGCTGCGCTCCGCCTGAAAACAAGCCCACCGCCGAGGAACTCGCCCATTGCGCGCCTTTCCTGCACGAAGAGCTCGCCCTGCTGGGACGGCTGCGAGTGGTGCTTGCCCTCGGCAGGATCGCCTTTGACGGCTATACGCGCTGGCTCGCGAACTCCGGTCGAATTGAACGCCGAAGTGCTTACTGCTTCAAGCACGGGGCTGAGTACCTGCTGCCCGGCGGCGGCTTTCTGCTTGCGACCTTCCATCCGTCCCTGCAAAACACCAACACCGGCCGCCTCACCGCACCCATGCTGCTCAAGGTTCTGCTGCGTGCGCGAGAGCTAGCGGGGCTGCCCTGAGCCGGGACCCCGGCATCCCGCATCTGCGGGTCAGGGCCTGCCTTACTTGGGGGCGGTATGATTCTTGACCTCCCTGATGGTCGTTCGTGTCCTGATGCTGGTCGGCACCCTGCCCGCGCTGGCCCTGCAGCCGCCCGTGGGGCTACTGCGGCACTGCGGGCACCGCGACGGTGCTGCCGCTTGTCGCGTTGCTCACGATGCTTGGTGTCTTGTAACGCCGCCCGTAAGAAGGCCGGCGCCCTCCACTCGTCAACAACATCACAGTGTTTGCAACACCCAAGGAGACCACCATGCGCAAACAGATCACCGGGGCAGCCCCCAGCAGTCACTCGGAAGGGAACTGGCTTGACCTCGAGGCGCTTGCTTCGGTCGAGGTCAGCTCCGAAGCGGCCGGGTTTCCGGTCGAAGGGGCGCTCGTTCCGGGCAGCTCGCGCGGCTGGCAGGCCGCTTCTGCCGGGACGGCCAACCTTTTGCTGCGCTTTGACGCCCCGCTCCACATCGCCCAGGTGCTGCTGCACTGCATCGACCGCGAGCATGAACGCTCCCAGGAGTGGGCCCTGACAGCACACCTGGTGGACGGAAGTGAGCGGGAGATCGTGCGAGGTGGTTGGAACTTCAGCCCCGGCGGTTCGACCGATCAGCGCGAAGTCTACACACTGAATCTCGGCGGCGTCCGCGAGCTAGCGCTGGCGATCGATCCAGACCGGGGTCGCGAGCGCTATCCCGCCACCCTCGCGGCATGGCGGGTCAGCTCGGCGAGCAGCTAGCTTCGGGGTCGCTCAGGCGCGAATCAGACCGGGTTCGACCAGCCGCCCACGTCGCGCACCAGCTCGTTGGCCGCTTCCGGCCCCCATGTTCCCGGCTTGTAGGTGTGCACCTTGGGCATGTCGCGCAAAAGCGGGTCCAGCAGCCGCCAGCTTTCCTCGACGTAATCCTCGCGCGCAAACCAGACCGGGTTGCCGCGCATGGCGTCTTCCAGCAGCTCCTCATACGGCAGCAGGTCGTTGCTGCCGAACTGCTGCGAGGCCTTCAGCTCCACCATGCAGCCGCGCAGCGCGTCGCCTGCTTCCTTGATCGACCCGCCGATTGCGACCACCGGCTCCGGGCTCAGGCGAAAGCGCACATAGTTCTGCGGGGTCAGCTTGTCTGAAAATACAGCCGGCGTCTGCCGCAGCGTCGCCACAATCTCCGTGGCCGTCTTGCTCAGCAGCTTGCCCGTCCGGATAAAAAAGGGTACGTCGCGCCAGCGCCAGGAGTTGATGTTCAGCCGCATCGCCGCATAGGTTTCCACGTTGGAGTTGGCCTTGACGCCCGGCTCGTCCAGGTAGCCGTCAAACTGTCCCAGCACGACGTCGTCCGCCGTGATCGGCTTGATGCTTTTCAGCACCTTGACCCGTTCTTCACGCAGCGCCTCGACGTCCGGGCACGGCGGCGGCTCCATCGCAATGTTGCTGACCAGCTGCATCAGGTGGTTCTGCACCACGTCGCGAACCGCGCCCACGCCGTCGTAAAACGCGCCGCGGCCCTGAATGCCGAAGTTCTCGGCCATGGTGATCTGCACGCTTTCAATGTACTGACGGTTCCAGATTGGCTCCAGAAAGGAGTTGGCGAAGCGAAAAAAAATTAGGTTCTGCACCGGGTTCTTGCCCAGGTAATGATCGATGCGAAAGATCGCCTCTTCGGGAAAGACTTCATGGATGGCATCGTTCAGGGCCGCGGCCGTTTCAACACTGTGGCCGAAGGGTTTCTCAACCACGATCCGTGCCCCTTCAGCGCTGCCCGAAAGCTTCAGTTGCTGCACCACGCGCACAAACAACGACGGGGGAATGGCCAGGTAGTGCAGCGGGTGCTTGGCCCCGCCCAGCTCCTGCCGTACCTGGGCAAAGGTGGCCGCGTCGGCGTAGTCGCCGTCCACGTAGCGCAGGCAGCCCAGCAGTGTGTCCAGGCCTTCCTGGTCAATGCCGCCATGCTTCTGAACACTGTCGCGGCAGCGGTTTTTCAGGTCGTCCAGCGTCCAGCCGGCCTTTGCGACGCCAACAACGGGCCCTTTCAGCTTGCCCCGCTTGGCGAGGCGTTGCAGAGAAGGAAAGATCTGCTTGTAGGCAAGATCCCCCGTGGCACCGAAAAATACCAGCGCGTCCGACACAATCTGCTCCATGAAACTCCTTCCGCGACTTGATCCTGCCTGTGTGTTCGCGCCGCAACGATGCACGTAAATCCGTGTTTATGATTCCACCTCTCCGTGCCCGGTGCAAATGACTTCGGTGCAAATGCTCCGAAGCGCCGGGAGGTCCGGACCACGAAACTGGCCGAGAAAAGGAGCGCTGGGCCCTATGAAGGCGGCCAAGAGCGGGCTGTCGGGTCTCCAAGAGCTCCGATTCGCAGCCGTGGACGACGTTCGGCGTGCTTGGGGAGTCACCGTGGCGAGGTCCGCGGCCATGCAGGGCGTGAAAGCGTTTCGCGACGGAGGGGCGGAGCAGCCTTTGACAAGACCGGGAAGAAGCATGATGCTGTTTTCAGGCGAACAAAAGGAGAATGTCGGGCCACCTGGGCCAACTTCTAGTCACGCGACGCGCGAGGTCCCCCCACCATGGCGAAGATCGCAAGCTGTGCGGAGTTTCTGAAACGCCAACGAGCGGGGACCCCGTCTCCCCGCCGCACGGGCGCGGGCGTTCACGCCGCTCCTCAGTCGGTGCCTGGCCCCGGTCCGCGACCCCGTCCCGTCCTCGACGATGCAGGCGGACGCGGGACCGTGACGCAATGGATTGGTCCGCCCGGCAGCCGCAAGGTCGACGCCGCCATGGCGTTGCTGCTGGCGGCGGCCGAGGACGGGCTCGGCTGCGCCTGGGTGGAAGCCCGGGTAGGCTCTCCCTGTCCGGCACAGCCAGCGCCGTTAGGTTGGTCCTGGCATCGTACGGGGGTATATGCCGCCTATTCCCTGATCGCACGGACCGGCTCTTCAGCGGAAGATCTGCTGCCTTGCAGCCGGGCCACACGGGGCCTCGAGAGCGGGCAGCGGCTCCCGCGCAGTGACCCGCGCCGACGGTGCATGGCTGCGGTTCAAGCCACCGTGCAACTCTTGGGCCAGCGCCGCTGGGCGGTTGTGGTGCTGCATCTCGGTGGTGTGCCGCCGGCCGCGCTTCGCCAGATCGGCCGATCCCCGCTCGCTTTCCTTCGAGACGCCGCCGGGCGTAGCGGCACCGCGCTTGTTCTTCTCGTGGAAGGCCGTGCACTGGACCTTTCCGGCGGTGTACCGGGGCCGGCCGTTTCTGTCCTGCGGTTTGAGCCACGTGCTCTGCGGTCTGCCCATGGTCTTCGCAGGTGGCCGGAGATCACGCAGGGCAAATGCGGGATCGGAGCTCTGCGCTGGGGGCAAGGGACGGAAGGATCGGGGCGGCTGCCGAAAACTCCGTCGCAATGGGCGGCGGCGTCCACCCAAGCAGTTGCTTTCGGGGCTCTCCGTCCTACGCACCTGGGGGTTTCAGGGCCCTTTCTGGTTCGCTAGGCCCTTTGCTAGAGGGGAACAACGGCTCGAAACGCGGCGGCGATGGGCCGTTTGCGCCTCCTGGTATGGCCGCCCTGGAGTGGCTTCGGCTCTCACCCGGTAGGCAGGCTTAGTGGGCACGAGGTGGGAACTGCGTACCTTGGTCATCAAGGGCGCCCATTCCCTGCACTTTCGAGCCCTGCGACGATGCTACCCTTAGGCCGTATGCAATCCATGGCCGCTGTTGTCCCCCTCCTTCCGGACACGATCGCCGCGACGCCGCATGAACTTCACTGCACGGGCTGCGGCGATGTCGCGGGCTCCCGTTCGCTGACGGGCGATCTCCGTTGCGCCGGCTGCGGTGACCTGTATGCCGTGCGATACCCGGGCTGGAACGGCAACGCCGCCCCGCCCGCCCAGCAACTGCGCAACATCTGGCGCGAGCGACGGAGCTCCTCGCGGGAGATCGACCTCAGCGGGGTCTGGCGTTTTCGCGATCTTCTTCCCATCCTTGACGACACAGAACATGTCGTCACGCTGCGCGAAGGCAACACCCCCCTGTACCACCTGCGGCATAACGCACGCGCGCTCGGCCAAGACCGGCTTCTTGCCAAGCACCAGGGCATGAACCCCACAGGGTCCTTCAAGGACACCGGCATGACCACGGCCCTTTCCGTCGCGCACGAGCAAGGCTATGAGTGGGTGGCCTGCGCTTCCACCGGCAACACCTCCGCCGCCATGGCGGCCTATGCGGCCCGCGCCGGCATGCGCTCGCTGGTGCTGATCCCCGAAGGCAAGATCGCCTGGGGCAAGCTGTCGCAGGCCATGGATTACGGCGCGACCACCCTTCAGCTGCGTACGGACTTCGATGGCTGCGTCCGGGTGCTGGCTGAAGTGGTCCGGCGCGCGCCGGTCTTTCTGCTTAACTCCGTCAACCCGTACCGGTTGGAAGGGCAAAAAACTCCCGCTTTTGAAATAGCCGAAGCCTTGAACTGGGAGGTCCCGGACCACGTGATCGTGCCGGGCGGCAACCTGGCTAATGTTTCCGCTCTCGGCAAGGGTTTTGAGGAGATGCTGCAGTTGGGGCTTACAACCCGCTTGCCGCGCTTGTCGGTGATCCAGGCCGAGGGCGCCAACCCCTTGTATCGGCTCCTGCAGGACCGGACCGGAAACGGCCTTCTTCGCCCTGTCACGGCGAAAACGCGCGCCAGTGCCATCCAGATCGGCAATCCGGCCTCCTGGCGCAAGGCCCTGCGAATCCTGCGGCTTACCGGCGGCTTTTGCGAGCAGGTGTCGGAGGGGGAGATCGCACTGGCCAAAGCCGAGCTCGGCCTGGAAGGCATCGGCTGCGAACCGGCATCGGCGGTAACGCTTGCCGGCTTCAAAAAAATCAAGGCCGCCGGCAAGATCGCCCCGAGTGAAACCGTTGTGCTCTTCCTCACCGGCCACACCCTCAAGGACTCCGACTACACCATCAGCTACCATCGCGGCGAGCTGTTGCAGCCCGGGGAGCTCGGCCCGCATGGGACTGCAATTGCCGGGACGCAGCGCAACGCAATTCCACTCGAGGCCGACCCCGACGCCATCCTCCAGGCCATTGCGGCTGCGGGCGGGCGAAGGGCGGGGCCGGGAGCATGAGCGGTGCCGGGCTGCCGCCCCCAGAAACAGGGGCTAGACCCTACCCCGCGGTGACGGGAAGCACAGACGAGCGAGCAGGTGACTCCCTCTTTCTGCGCCTGCCCGCGACCTCGGCGAACCTGGGTCCAGGGTTCGACGCGGCCGCCCTGGCCCTTGCGCTTTTTCTGGAAATCGAAGCGCGCCCGGCCCCGGAGTTCCGGATCGAGGCCGGCGGGCGCGACGCCGAAGTCTGCTCGGCGCTGACCGGCAACCTCCTGCTGCAAACCTATGCCGATGTATGGAAACGGCACGGTACCGGGGTGCCGCGGCCCCTCCATCTGACAGTTCGTAACGGCATCCCGCTCGGCATGGGCTGCGGTTCGTCCGCCGCGTCGCGCCTGGCTGCCATCGCGCTGGCCAGCCACTTCGCCGGGCTCGGCTGGAGCCGCGCCAGCATGCTCGACGAAGCCGCCGCGCTTGAACATCACCCAGACAATGTGGCTGCCTGCTGCCTGGGGGGGCTGGCCGTGGCGGCAAGGGTGTCGCCTGATTTTGCCGGGCCAGCCGCGCCGCCGCTCCCGGTTGACGTGGAAGCTGACGGGGAAGCTGTTCCGCCCGCTGTGCAGGCCCTTTCCCTCCCTCCGCCGCACGGCTGGCACGCTTTGCTGGTTTTGCCCGCACAAGCCCTCGCAACAACAACCTCCAGGGCTGTCTTGCCCCGAAGCTACCCACGTGCCGACGTGGTGGCCAACCTCCAAAGCCTGGCCCTGCTGGTGGCGGCTTTTGCTTCCGGCGACCCCGGCTTTTTACGGGTCGCCACAGGGGATCGTCTCCACCAGCCCTACCGGGCCCAGGCCTGCCCGCTGCTGCCCCGGCTGCTGCCCTTGGCCGGCCGGGGCGGCATCCTGAGCGTCACGCTGAGCGGCGCCGGCTCCGGGGTGCTTCTGCTGCTCAGGGAGGAGGGGGCTGTTGCTGATGCCATGGCGCAGGTACACGCCGCCGCCGCTGACCCAATTCAGGGCAGCCTCCCCGTGGCCGAACTGCTCCCCTGCGCCCTTGCGTACGAGGGTGCCGTTTTGCACGCGCGTTTTGCGCAGCCAGTGCTGAAAAACACTTACTTTGCCAGCAAGGAGCGGTAACCTGATCGCGTAACTTCTTCACTAAGACAGTAGTTTTATTACCGAAGTTTGCTTTACTTCAATCGAGCTATTTTCTATGTTGACGCATGTGGGCAGCTCTGGGGGAGGGCTGCTCTCGCGCCCGTGGCTACCGCAGCACGGGCGTTTCCCATCCTGACCTTCTCCGCTTCCAGGCGTTGCGACGAACCCTGGGTGGCCTGCATCTATCTCCTAAGCATGGACACGACCCACAGCATTGGGCGTCTCAGGAAGGGCAGGTCGACGATCTTCCAAGGTCCCGGCCTGAAAAGGAGAGCGGCATGGCAGGTGCAGGTGTGACAGAGGTAAATGACAGCTCCTTTGAACAGGAGGTGTTGCAGTCCCGGCAGCCGGTGCTGGTTGATTTTTGGGCGGCCTGGTGCGGCCCTTGCAAAGCGCTGGCTCCCGTTGTTGAGGAGGTGGCACGCGATTTCAGCGGGCAGCTCAAGGTCATGAAAATGGATGTGGACCGGAACTCCGCCACCCCGGTGCGCTATGGTATCCGTGGTATCCCGGCATTGTTGTTATTTAAAGACGGCAAGCTGGCCGACCAGATTGTCGGCTATGTTCCCAAGGAGACCATCGCAAGGTCTGTCGGGAAGCTGGTCGGTGACCGGCAAAACGCCTGAATCGCTGCTCCCGAGTAGACACAATGAAGAAGCCCGGCGAGAGCCGGGCTTTTCCGCGTTTGGAGCGGGACGCGCGCGTCGGGCTTTTCGAATTGAACCACGGTGCGCGAGATTAGTAGCGACGGAGAACGCCAAGGACCCGTCCCTGCACCTCGACCTGCCCGGCAGGTACCAGGATCGGCTCCATCTCCATGTTGGCGGGCTGGAGACGTACAGTCTCACCTTCCACATAAAACCGTTTCAGGGTTGTTTCTGATCCCCGCACAAGCGCCACGACGATCTCGCCATCCCGGGCCGCGCGGGTTCGCTCCACCAGCACGTAGTCCCCGTCGACGATATGCTCGTCGCGCATGGAGTCGCCTCGCACCTCCAGCGCAAATACCTCCTTGTTGCCGACAATATCGGCCAGCGAAATTGATTCGCTGGTCTGCAAGGCTTCGACCGGCAGTCCTGCGACGATACGGCCCAGCAAGGGCAGCTGCTCCCGGCCCCATTGGGTACGCCCAGGCTCTGGCGCGGGCAGCACATCGATCGACCGGCTTCGGTTATGCCCACGTTGCAAGGCCCCCTTGGTCTGCAGGTTGGTGACATGCTTGTGCACCGTTGCCAGCGACTTCAGGTTCAACCCCCGCGCGATCTCTTCAAACGATGGGGAATAGCCGTGCCGGGAAACAAAGCCGCCGATAAAATCCAGAACTTCTTTTTGCCTGCGAGTGACTGCCATACCTTCTGGATTATAGCGAATAAAAGGCGAATTGCAACGGGCTTGGTTCGTTTTAAAGCAGTCTGGCTCCTGCCGGTGGCTGTCAACAGGAATCGCCAGGAATCACTCGGCAGAGTTCCATTGCGGGAAAGGGGAAACGCGCGCGGTTCAGAATGGCGCATGTCTTTGAAAGTGGGTGCAAAAAGTAGGTAGGGAAGCTTGGGCAAGGCGTAAGTTGAGGCCAGTGGAGGCCGCACGATGCGCTGGTTGATCGCCGAAGATGACAAGTCACTTGCAAGTTTTCTGTCGCGTGCCCTCCCAGCCGCAGGCGACTGCGTCGAAATCGCCGGCGATGGCCCGGAGGCACTGGCTTTGTTCGCCAGGGAGGAGCCTGACCTCCTGATCCTGGACCTTGATCTGCCGCTCGTCCCGGGCAGCGAGGTGCTTTGTACCGTACGGGCGCTTTCGCCGATGTGCCCGGTGCTGGTGGTAAGCGGACACGCAGATGATGAGACCCGGATCGCCTGCTTGAACCAGGGTGCCGATGACTGCCTTCAAAAACCTTTTTCCCTGGGCGAGCTTCGGGCCCGGTGCGCGGCCCTTCTTCGCCGTCGCCAGCTGTTTGATCAACAAATGGCCACCGAAGGCAAAAAAGCAGCCCCCGGTGAAGAGGCCATGCTGCGGCACGGAAGCCTTGAGATAGAGCGTTTCGGCCGCCGCGTGCGCGTGGCTGGCGAACCCGTGTACCTGACCAATCGCGAGTTTGCCCTGCTTGAACACCTGATGCAGGCCGGAAACCGGCCGGTCTCACGCACGGCACTGCGCGAGCATCTTTGGGGCAGCGAAGCCGCCGTGGAAGCTTCGGTCGTCGATGTTCACCTGGGTGCCTTGCGGCGAAAGCTGGCCGCCTGCCCGGAATCGCCGCGGATCGACACCGTTCGCGGTGCAGGCTTCCGCCTTCGGGCCCCGTCGCTCGCCTTGTCGCCTGCCCCAAGCCTGCCACATCCAAGCGTTCACATGCCCGGAGTCCTCCACGTATGACACGGGCCGTCTCAGCTTCCCTTCCAACGTCACCTTCCATTCGACGAGGCATCCTCCCATGTCCGCATTTCCGTCCCCAACTGCGTTTCCGCATGCCGGAATCCATCCTCGCTTTCAGCCGCCGACGGCCACGAACCTCCATCGCGCTCCCAGTCGCCCAGCGCTGCCTCGGGTCGCGCTGATTGTCACTGGAGACGGGCCGTTGGGCTCGTCCGTTGCCGAAACCCTGAGCGGCCTGCGTTGGGAGGTGCAAACAGCTGCGACCGCTGCTGAAATGTTCTGCAGGATCGATGCCCGGGTTCCAGCAGTCTGCTTTCTTGATTCCTGGCTGCCGGATCTCCAGGTGCGCGAGTGCGTCCGGGAACTCGGGAGGCAATATCCGGAGGTGGACATCTTTGCACTGGACGGCTCGGACCTGGGAGCAGCGGCTGCAACCGGCCCTTTTCGTGCCGAGGCCCTCCATGCTTTGCGGGAAGCGCAGGGACGCCTGGATGCGCCCGCCTGGAAGCGGAGTCTGCCCGCGCAGGAGATCCTCCGGCGGTACGAAGAGCCGGCCCCTCAGAGTGAAGCGCACGGGCTTGCGGGCGAACGTGCCGCAAGCCCAGGGTCGTGGCTGCCGGCACTGTCGGCTCCGACTCCCGCCAACCCGGAACAGGCCCAAGCTCGGGAACAAGCCCAGGGCCGCGGGAAATCGCCGGAAACCGGCGCGCTGACTGGCGAGACAACTCCAGCTCGCCGGCAACGGCAAACAGCGGGAACCGAGGCCGCGCTTCCGGAGTTCGTGGGCACCGACTGCCGGATGCTCGAGGTGAGCCGGCGCATCCGCCTGGTCGCACACAGAAAAACGGCGGTCCTGGTCCATGGCCCCTCCGGTACGGGCAAGGAGCTGGTGGCGCGAGCACTGCACCGGCTGAGCGGCCGCGCCGCTGGACCCCTGGTCGCGATTAATTGTGCGGCCATCCCGGAAGCGTTGATAGAGGCCGAACTCTTTGGGCACGCGCGTGGGGCGTTTACGGGCGCTACGCACAGCCGCACCGGACGGGTGGAGGCTGCGGCCGGAGGCACCCTGTTCTTGGACGAGATCGGCGAGCTGCCGCTGGCCGTACAGGGCAAGCTGCTGCGTTTCCTGGAAAGCGGAGAGCTGCAACGGGTGGGTGAAAACGAGACGGTTCGCGTGGATACCCGGGTGGTTGCGGCGACGCATCGCAGGCTCGGTGCCATGGCGGCAGAAGGAACGTTCCGCCTGGACCTCCTGCACCGTCTTTCTGTGTTTTTGATTCAAACGCCCGCCCTAGCAGGGCGCCCACAGGACATCGATGCATTGCTCGACGCGGAACTCAGCAGGCTCGGTGCTGAAGAAGCGACCAAATGCCTCAGCGTTGCGGCTCGGGAAAAGCTTCACTGTTACCCATGGCCCGGCAACGTGCGCGAGCTGCAACATACGGTCGAGCGCGCCTGGATCCTGTCCGGAGAGTGCGCCGTGATCGATGAAGATTGCGTCGACTTCGGTGAGGCGCTTTTCTAGCTGCGGTGTTTGGTGGTTCGCTTTCGAGCTTTTCGCGCCCTTGCCGGTCCGGCGGGGCCTGGGCTGCGGCTTGTGGTCGTAGCGTCCTGGCCGTGAGATCGCGGGGAGTGCTCCGGATTCCAAACTGAACCAGGTTCGCCGTCCGGCGCGCACACGCTCGGTCGGGGGGTGCGGTCTGCGCTTCCCGCAGCTCGCGAGGGTGCTCCTGTTCCCTCTTCACCTTCCTGCCTCCTCCTTGAACCAGGCTAGCCCCGCGCATGACGTGAGCGCCGCCCAATGCGCTGCGGATGGCCCATTTTTTTCATAGAGAAGCATCCGCGCGTCCGTTTCGAGAAGCAAAAACCACCTCTCCGTGCCCAGCTTTCTTGAAGAAAACTTTATGAAGAAAGCTTCAGAAAGTGGCCGAAAGCGCGGCCATGTCCGTGCACCTGTGTCCGGTCGTAGGGCAATGCGGTGGTTCACCGGTTGCTCCTTGAAAACCAGGAAATCAGGAAACGGGGACACAAGGCATGCTGACATCCATCTCGCAGGGAACGGGCAACACCAGGCAACACTCGACAACGCGGGGAGCAGAAGTGGTACTGACAGGAGTTGCCGGTGCGGCGACGCTGGTTCGTCCGATGCTGCCGCCTCCTGCAATGCCTGCACCGGCGTTGCTGCCGCGCGCCAACAAGACAGCAGAGTCCGCGCCGGGCAGCAGCCTGAGCGACGCCCAGGCGCAGATGGTGGTAGAGCACTTATCCATGGTGCGCTATGTTGCACGCCAGATTGCCGAACGGCTGCCGCAGCATGTAGAGCTCGAGGAGCTGGTCGCCGCGGGCACCCTGGGTTTGGTGGACGCGGCACGCAAGTACAACGCCGGCAAGAATGTGCAGTTCCGTTCCTACGCGCAGTTTCGCATCCGCGGCGCGATCTTGGATTCTTTGCGCGCGCTGGACTGGAGCCCGCGCGAGTTGCGCCGCAAGGCGCGAAGCATGCAGGCAGCCACCCGCACTCTTCAACTCCGGCTGGGCCGCGCTCCGCAGGACGCAGAGGTGGCCGCCGCCATGGATCTGTCTTTGCTGGAGCTGCAACAGATGCAGGCGCAGATCAAGGGCCTGGAAATGTCTACCCTGAACGCCGAGCGTGGGGAAGACGGGGGCGAGGATGAGCTGGCGTGTGTGCCGGCCGATGAACGCGAAAACCCATTGCTGCAGTGCATGGAAGCGGAAGCCCGCGAGCGACTGATCGAGGCGATCAAGGCCCTGCCGGAACGGGAGCGCACGGTGATGAGCCTGTACTACTACGAGGAAATGACCATGCGCGAGATCGGCACCATCTTGGGCGTGGTGGAGTCGCGTGTGTCACAGATTCACCATCTTGCCCTTGGGCGGCTGCGGGGGCTGCTGACTGACTTGCGCGGCCATGCCGGCAAGGCGGCACCGGTGCGGGTGCGCCGGGCCAGCTAGAGCCGGCGCCAAAGCGGCCGCGAAGGTATTGGCGAATGCCTCGCATCAGCAAGGGAGCGTCCTTGTTCAACACGATGGACCACAGCAGAGCGAAAGAAAACAGGAGCCGGTCATGACGGAGATCGAGGACAGCAACGCACAGGGAACCAGGGCGGCAATGGCAAACGGCTTCCGTTCTCTAATGCCGGCTCGGTGCTTTGAACACCCGGGCGGAACGCGGGCCCGGGCCGAAGAACCGAACCGGTGCCAAACGGAAGATGCCGTAGGAGAGCAGTGCGGCCACAAGGGTTGCAGGGCTATTGGAACCATAGGTTTCAGAGAGGCGCTGTTTTGCGGCGCGGCCTGCCTCGCACCGGCCCTACGCGCGGTGCTCCACGCGGAGCGGCAGGAGGCGCGGCAGGGCAAAGCGGTCTTTGGCCCTGGATCGGGGGATCGTGTTCCAGTCGGTCGCATCCTGGTTGAGCAGGGTGCGATCACAGAGCAGCAGCTTGCCTCGGCGCTGCTTTCGCAGCAGCAAGCCGGTACCGGCCGGCTGGGCTCGTGGCTGCGGCAGCAGAGCGGCTTGGGCGAGGTGGCACTTGCCTCGGCGCTCAGTATCCAGTCGCGGTGCCCCGTATTTCGTATCGGCAACTTCGACGCGGTGGAGATGTCCACTTACCTGCCCCGGCCCTTTCTGGAGAGCTGCAGCGCGATTCCATTGCGGCTGACCGGGTCGCCACAACGGCTGGCATTGTGCTTCGAGGGTCACGTGGACCCAGCGCTGGCGGGAGCGGTCGCGCGCATGCACGGCATCGCTGTGGATGCAGGCTTGCTGACCGCAACAGACTATTGGCAGGCAGCGCGCGAGCTTTTCGACGTCCGTCTTGCTCCAGCCGAGCAAAGGGAAGCCGAGTCGATCGAAGAGGCGCTGCGGATCATCGTCCGCTTCGCGACCGGCACGGCAGCGCGCAGCCTGCAGGTTGTGGCCGTACACAACTGTTTCTGGGTCCGGGTTCTTGCCCCCGATCCAGGCCGTACAGGATGGGTCCACCTGGACCTGCTATGCACCCTGCGTACCGCTTTGCAATAGCCAGGCGTGGTTTGCGACTCAATGAGCGCGAGAGCTCCCCCTCTACTGCGGAGGAAGAGCTCGCAGGTTTGTGGGCCGAGCCATCACTGCCGCCAGAGAGGCTTCGCGCGCAACCCGCGAAAAGGTCGGCGCGGCATCGGGGTACCAGATCAGGCGATGGAGGTCGCGCTTGCGCACATTGACCACGGCATGTGGTTGAAAACAGGCCAGGCAGGTGCCCCCCGGCTTGCGGGCGCTCGGGAAAACCACGCCCAGCGACCCGCCGCGAAGCAGCCGTTCGGCCAGCCCCTGCGAGGCAACGTAAGAGCCGGGGTCAAGAAAAGGCGCGCGGGGGTCGCGCTCGTCCTCTTCGCCGACGGCTTCAGCGCCGGCCGGCTGGAGGCTTCCAGGTCCGCCCGGCGAACGCAGGTCGTGAAACGGGCCTGCAAAATCGGCATGGTAGTGGTCGTAGTCCAACTGTTCCGGCTTTGTCCAGGCAATCTCGTTGAAGTGGACGGAGCGATGAAAGAGGATTTCGGCCTTGGCGGTCGCAAGCTCAAAGGCCGCGTACCAGGCACCCCGGTACGGGGTCGAGAACCGGGCGCCCTGCGGATGCGGATGGGCAAAGGCGGCATTGA
>CAXTWU010000004.1:0-37936 GCA_964248025.1 uncultured Acidobacteriaceae bacterium
CAATGGTATAGCACAGTGTCACAGCCTTGTCACAGCGTTTGCACCTCATGGCCCTGTCTCACATTGCTGCACATTGCTGCACATTGCTAGCATGCTGCTACAGTCGGCCCTGCTTTCTGCACATCGCTTCACGCTATAGCGCATTGCGGCACATTGCACTACATTGCGACACTTGCATGCTGGACTCACTCGCGCCTGCGCCTCCCATTAAGTCCATGCACACTCAGCATTTACTTTTTTCTAGCCTTCCACGGCCCATCCCCGAACTCGGGGAGCAGGTGCAGCCAGCGAAAAGGAGCCTGGGAGATGTTGACCAGTTCCGGCGAGGAGGTGGCGCGGTTCTTGAGCAGGACCTGGAAGCCGCGGAGCGACAGCTGCGGGTTTGCCTTGAGCAGCCGGTTCAGGCTGGCCCCGTCCTCGACGCCCCAGGGATGGTTCGGCCCATCCGGGTGGTTCGCTGCCCAGAAGCGAAAAAACTCCTTCCGGAAGGGGGCAAAACGAGGGTCTGGTGTCCGAACCGGCTTTTGCGGGTTCGGACGGGCACTTTTACCCGGCGGATTTCGCGAGGGATGCCGGGCAGGTGAGGTTTTCTTCCCCGAGGTGGGGGGAATGGATGGCCGGACCTTTGCGGACGCCTCAGAGGTCGATTTCAGGGGGGTTCGCCGGGTTTTCGCTTTCTGCTGCGCCGCTGCGGGGAGCTGGGCGACAGGCTTCCCGTCCAAATTTCCCGGTTTCAACGCGCGCCCACGCTTGCGTCCTTCCGAACGAAGTGAGGAAGAAGGGTTTTGTACTTCAAGTACTAGATTCTCTGGGACTCCATAGGGAATCCAAGAGGACTGCAAGATGGACTCCTTGTTGGACTCCAACAAGGAGTCTCGAAGAACCCCCTGGTAGTTTTCAAGCACTTCCTGTGGAGTCCGTGATGGAGTTTTTCGGGTGTACTTTGCGACGTGACCCTGCCATCGAACACTGTTTGCTTTCTGGGCGCGTTCGCTGAACCGCTTCGCCTGCAATTCGGCCTCCAGGCGACGGGCCTGGTTGGAAAGATTGATCCACGTCCCGTCCGGCAGTTGATGGAAGTAGCGCCGCAGCAGTGTGTGCACGGTTTTTTCGGAGTTCGGGCCGGACAGCCGCATGATCCGCGCACAGATCGCCAGGCTGTTGGGGAGCGGCCCCACGTTCCACTGTGTCGCGAAAGCCAACAGGTATGCGCCTGTTTGTTCCGCATCCATGTGCACCGTGTCGGCCATGAACCGCACAATATCGAGCGGCATGACCTCGTTAACCTTCTTTGGCATGACCGCTCCCCTTCAGCTCTTCCAAGGCGGCTTTCTCCGCCGCCCTGCGAATGAAGGAGTTCAGGCTTGTGTCGGCTTTGGCTGCGGCCTTCTTGATGAGACTGTGCTGTTTCGCGTCACGGAAGCGAATCTGGCTCACGATTCGCGCTGCTTTCTGTCTCGTTTCTTTCATAGGTGCTTTATACTATGCGTATAGCTTCACAATAAAAAAGCGGGCGAGGTCGATTTGCATGGCTGAGAACATACGGTTCGCCGCAATCCTAACCGCCATTTTTATAAGCGTTGCCTTCCGTCGGGCGGATTTGCGCCGCTTCGAGCGGAGATTCAATCAGCGCGTGGATCGGCTTCAACAACATCTTGATAAACGTTTTGACATCATCTTGGCGTTACCGGAGCGCAAGTAAGTGGCGCGAGGGGCGAGCGCGGGCAGCGGGGTGATGCGGTGCGTCGAGGATGTGTGCGGGCTGTACCGGGTGCCCTTCTATCGCATGCAGTCGCGCGTGTTTGACGTGGTGCATGCCGCCAGGGGAACGCGGCCAATGGTGGTCGGCAAGTGGCGCGACCGCTTCGGCCAGCAGCACACCGGGGGGATGCCGGACTTTCTTCTCACCCCCGTTCTCCCGACAGGGCCGTGCGTGGCGCTATGGGTCGAATGCAAGGAAGGCCCGTCCGCGAAGCTGAGCCCCGAGCAGCGCGCTTTTCGTGACGACCAGGAGGCGTTCGGCGGGAACTGGCTGCTTGTTCACGATGGCCCCGAGGCGCTGATCGAGTGGTTTCGGCAAAAAGGAGTGCGCGCATGAAAGTTTGGCGTTGGTGGTGTTGGAACTGCATGCGCTCCGTCGGTTACAGCCATATCCGGAGGGTAGAAGATCTCGGCGGATGCACCGGGTATTGCAGCAGGCTAGAGGTGAAGGGTGATTAAGAACTACTCCACGGAGGTTCCTCCCGAGCGCACCATTGGCGAAATCACTAAGCTACTCGTCGAGAAAGGCGCGACCTCAATTACAAGCCTGTACGGTCCGGGTGGAATCCTTGCAGGAGTCCACTTCGTACTGGAAATCGGTCGGGTTCCAGTCACCTTCGAGCTGCCGGTTAACCGCGAGGGAGTGTACAACGCGATCATGCGGGACAAACCTTGGAATCGAAACCATCGCGTATCGCGAAGCGCATACGAAGTCCGGGTGCGCGGCCAGGCGGGATGGGTAGCATGGCGCATCCTCAAGGATTGGATCGAGGCGCAGATGGCGCTGATCGAGTCGAACCAGGCCGAGACCGGGCAGGTGTTCATGCCCTACGCGCTCAGCGCCGGTCAGGACACAACGATGTACGCCGCATGGGTCGACAACAACCAGAAACAGCTTGGGAGTGGATCGTGAACCCCAAACTCAAGAAGGCGACTCAACCATGAGTGAGATTCCCGCGATGTTCTGCCTGGTGGATGGGGAGCCGATTGTGCCGGCGCGGGTGCTGCGCCGCTCCGTCACCTGTTCAGTCGAGTGTGCCAAAAAGCTCGTCGCAATGCGCAGGGCCATGATCGACGCGCGGGTGTGCCGGCAGTGCCACGCGCCGTCAACGCCCGAGGAGCGCAAGGACTTTCAGCGCTGGCGGCGCGACCGCGGCCACGTCAAGATGGGCCGTCCAAAGTCGGATCCCGGAGTGGCTTACCCGGTCGTCAACTCAAAGGCCAGCCGGACAACCCCGGCATCGACCGAGAAGGTTCAATGAAGATCGAGGAGTTTACATCGCAGGAAATCGATGCGGCCATCTTGCGCGTTGAAACGGTATTTGACGGTACCCCGCAGCTGACCTTAAACACGGTGACGGACTGCCGGCAGTTGCGATCTCTTGCCGTCCGCACCGTGATGAAGATGAAGACCCCTGCAACAGTGGAAGATATTTTCTCTGTTCTTTGCGCGTGTCTCATGGTGGGTATCGAGGCGGGCATTGTTCTGGAAAGGAGCCGTGGCGCCGATGAGTATGGAAAATGATGAGGGCTGCGGAGGCGATGTATACGCGGACGATTTCGAGCTGTGGAAGCCGGAGCACCATCTGGAAGGCAAGGCGACACTGCGCACGATACTGGCGCGCGCGGTAACGATCGAGGCGAGCGGGGAAGACCCAGAACGCGTTCTGTGGGACCTGGCGAAGAAGGGCATCGCGCTGCTGGAGGAATCCAAGCGCACCTCGCCCTACGGCCTCCGAAGCAGCCCGCAAGCGGAAATCGAGATCGCGACCGAACACTACACCATCACGGTGAAGTGGACAAGCGAAGCAAACCCCCGTGTTATTGACGGAGGCCGGTAGACCATGCCTTTTCCAGAAAGTCAGGACGCCATGCTTCGCAGAGGATACGTGTTCGGCAGCCATGCGCGTTGCAATGGCTGCCTGGAAGCGATTGAATGGTGGTCCACGCCTGAAAAAAAGCGTATCCCCATGAACCCCATGCCGCTGCGCTCATCCGCGGCAATCTCGCATTTCGTCACCTGCAAACAGCGGCAGCTTTTCGCGGAAAAACCATGACGCATTCCTCCAGTTCTCTGATCCTGAATTTGTTGGCGCTGGCGATCTCCATCGGCACCGGCATCTTTTACTTCGTGGCGTTTCGCCGCGTCCGGCGCAGCTATCTGGCCATCGAGAAGGAGCGGGGAAAAGCTTTGATGGATGCGGTGTTGCTTTTGGAGCTCAGCGAGCGCAGGCGTGTCGAGCTCGAAAACCTGCTGGTGGCCGAACGGCAAAGTCCGCTTTGGAACACAAAGCGGTGGCGCGGACCGGAAGCGTGACGCAGGAAGAAAACGACGCCCTGGTGGCAGCCTATGAGCTGCTGGCCAAGGTCGTGCCGGGAGATGCGGACAGCATCGACCGGCTGAATGCGGCACTGGATCTGGTGGGTCAGCTGCTGGCGGGGAACCTGTCGCCGCCCTTTGAGGTGTTTTAACCGCTGACGGCCTGCATTTTTGACTTCGGCGGACGGCCGGTTTGTTTGCAGCGGCAGACCGCCGGCGGTGCCATGAGCTCAATACGAGGTTGTTTGGATCGTAGCTGCCGGGAACCTGACTGGACTGTTTCGAGGTCATCCCAGGCTTTGGCTGCAAACCTCGTCGCGCTGCGCAAGGAGATGCCGAGCTCTTGCGCGGCGCATTGCTGGCTGTGTCCCATGGCCAGCAGGCACACAAGCCGCTGCCGGTCCGCGGGCAAAGACTCCAACCGCCTGCCTACGTCGATCGCATAGCAAAGCCGGTCGATCTCGCAATTGGAGTCCTTCACCATGGCTCGCCTGGGCATGGCCACCGTGCCGAGCGAAGAACGCAGCCCGCCACGGCTGACCGTTGTCCATTCGACAAAGGCGCGCACGTCGGTTTGCGCATCGGCGCGGGCGAGAATGCTTTTGATCTGAAGCGGGGCAAGCATGATCGGAAACAGACTGGCACCTGGCCGGGTCGCTCACAAGTTACGGGGGTCACGGGGCATGGGGCTGATCGCACTCGCGAAAACATCTTCCATCCGCCCCTGCCGTTAGTAATCTTGCGCGAACTGAATTGAGATGGAAGGCTGGAAACGGATAGCCAGGCTTTTACCCGAAAGGACCTCCAGCTTATGTCGACTCGTCAGATCACGGCCGCGCCCACTGCGTCTCCACTGAGCGCCCCAAGCGCCGCCGCCCAGGTCTTTGCGCAGTTTCTGAATGCCGCTCTTGCGGCGGCCTTGAACGTTCCTGGGACCCGGCGACTGGAAGGCCGGAAGTTCAGTGTCCGGGCCTCGGGCGTCGTCACAACTTCGGGCGCGGCGGTCACGGTGCAGCCCTTTCTGGCCGCCGGCACCTCGGTGACAGCCGCCAACGATACGGTGCTCGCCGCGCCGGCCCCGGTCACGGTTGCGGGGACGAGCTGCCCGTGGACCATAGAGGCGCAGCTGCTTTTCGACTCCACCTCCGGCAAGCTCAACGGCCAGTTCACGAGCCTTATCAACAACAGCGTGGGCGCTCCGGCTGCGATCGCAACTGTGCTCACGGGGCTTTCCGGCAATAACGAGCCCGTGTTTTCGCTGGTGGCCGGCGTGACCTTTTCAACCGCCTCAGCGGGAAACATCGCCACGCTGACCGAGTTCGTCCTGGAGGAGTAAGTGAAGCCGTCTGACAGCGAGGTATGGCTGAGGGCGGCAACGGCCGCCCTGACCGGCTTGTGTACCAACGAGGATGTGCGCCCAAACGTGCCTTCATCCATTCTCGCGGCCGGCGCGGCCGAATACGCGGATGCGGTTCTTGTTGAATGGCGGAAACGTCAAACGGCCGAAAGTGAGTGAGTGATGCAGGAAGACCAGCGCGGTGCCGTGATGGGTGCCCTAGGCAGGAGAAAAAAGGGCGGCAAGGGCAAGGTTGCGTCGATCCACGTCCGGCGCGCGTCTTCGGGTGGCTTTATCGCCCGGCACGAGATGGAGCAAAAGGGTGAGGGCGATATGCCAGGCGGCGGCGCGGAGGAACACATCCTGCCCGATATGACCAGCCTGCAGGCACACATGGGCCAGGCGATGGGAGACCAGCCTGCCGCGATGCCGCCCGGCAACGGCCAGCCGGAGAGCGAAGCCGCGGAGGGCGAGTGATTCGGGCTACCTGTAGCTACTGCGCGTGGTTCACCACCGCGACGCCCGACCAGGCCGGATTGCTGCTTCGCGGGCACATGAGCGACGCGCACAAGATCGAAGCGAGCCCTGCGATGCAGCAGGCGCTCGCCGACCCGCTGCAGGTGGTCGCCATGGCGCAGCAGGCGCAGCGCCGGAGAGCGAATGCCGCCTGGAACTAAGCGATCTCGCAAGGCAAAGGCGGAGCCGATCAACTGCGCGCGCATTCGTGACGACGCGCAGTATCGCGCGGAGCTCCGCTTTCGCGCCCAAACGGACCTGCTTTGGCTGGCGAAAGAGCTGCTGGGCTACGACCTGGTAAGCGAGGAGTACCACCGCGAGGTGGCCGAGTTCTACGTCCAGAAAGACCCCAGAAAGCCGATCCAGACGCAGGACAAGGTAAAGCGGCGGCTGGAGATGGATCCCAGGGGTACATTCAAGAGCACCCTCAACATGGCCGACACCATCCAGTGGATGATTTGCTTCCCGGACTGCGCGATCCTGTTGCTGTCGGCCTCCACGCCGCTCACCAAGGGCTTTGTGGCCGAAGTCACGCGGCACTTCACGCTGGGGCGCGGCGCTACCCCTTCGGTCTTTCAGGAGCTGTTTCCCGAGTACACGATTCCGCCGAGTGCGGTGAAGGTGGGCTCCTACTGTGTGCCGTCGCGCACGACCGGGCGCAAGGAAGACACGCTCATGTCGTCTTCAATCGAGAGCTCGCTTTCGGGATGGCACTATGACGTGCTCAAGGAAGACGACATCGTGGATAACCGAAACTCGCAGACCCCGCAGGGCATCGCGACGGTGAAGCGCAACCGGCACATCAACAAGAAGATGCTGATGCCGTGGGGCTACCGGGATACGATCGGCACCCGCTACGACGCTTTTGACGCCTACGGCGACGACATGGCGACGGCCAAGCCGGGCGACCTCAAGGTGCTGGTGCGTCCGGCTTTTCGCATCCTGCCCGGCAGCGTGTACGCGCAGGAGTTCGGGCCGCGTTTGTCGCCGGACCGATTTCCCGAGCGCGAAGACATCCAGCTTTTGTTTCCGTCGCTGTTGAGCTTCGAGTACCTGTCGAGCGAATACGAAGCGGATTATTCAAGTTTCATGACGCAGTACATGAACGACGCCTTTGGCGGCCGCGAAGTGGTGTTTGACACAAGCCGGCTGAAGGAAGCGGTGCTGCCGGACAGCGTGATGCCGGTGACGGGGGAAGCGCGGATCGCGTGGCGCTTCGCCTGCCCCAGCCAGCCGGGCATGCAGTACGCGGGCGCGTCGGTCGGGCGGTTGCAAAACGGCCGCGCGTTCATTGTCGACAACGTGCGGGGCATCTTCACGCCGAGCTCGCTCGCGAGCCGCATCGTGCAGCTGGCAAAGAAGCACTACACGCATCGCGTCCGGGTGGAGGAAACGCCGGGCAGCAGCCACCTGGAGCGGCACATCGAGAACGCGATGGTCGAGCAGAGCTGGGAAGTGGAAATGGAGTGGCTGCCCTTTGAGCCGGACGAGGGGGCGCGCGACCTGCGGCTGCGCGCGATCGAGCCGCTGCTGACGGGCCGTCGGCTTTTGTTTTCCTCCGAACTGCCGCACCTCCGGGAGTTGCAGCAGCAGTTCACGGCTTACGGCATGGTTGAGGGGACGGAGCTGATCGATACGGTGGGCCGGGTCTGCGACTGCATGGAGACCAGCATCTCGCTCGCATCAAGCAAGCAGGCCAGCGACGAGCGCCTGGCAGAGATGATCGAGCGCGACCGCTACGAGCGGCTGTACGGCATGGGGCACCGGGTCATGGAGACCTCCGAGATGGAAGTGGTCGAGGTGGAGGAAGAAACGTTTGACTGGCCGGAGCAGAGCGACGAGATCGCGCCCGGTCTGGGGGTCTAGGTGAAAACGGTTGACATGCGCGGCGGTGCCGCATCCAATAGCAGTGTGGAAGCAGTTCTTCCGGCGGTTGCTTCCCGCCGGAAGGGTACGGAGCTACTTCCGCAGCTCAGTCCAGAGCAAAAAACTCCCCGGCAGTTGCTAGCCTGCCGAGGAGAGTACGGCGCTACTTCGATAGCGCGGTCCAAAGTAAAAGAACCACCGTCCGCGCCGTCGGCTCAGAAAGCGCAACGGCAAAGGACAGCCGGAACCAGGGTGTCTCCACGCTTAGGTTCAGGTTCACATACCGGTCCTCCTTTCCTCGGGCAGCTACCGGGTCGTTTGCGCGACCCAGGGCCGCCCGATCCGGTTTTCCTGCCTGTATGCAAAAGGAAAGAAGGCCCTCCCAGTGTAGGGCACCGCGGTGCCGTATGCCGCTAGCGGGAGAGCTGACGCAAAGCAGCTCCGAGATACGCGCGGAGCAGGTGCAGGTGCTGGGCAGGCGCCCGGCGAAGTACGACGACGACGCCATCGTCACGCTGGTGCGCGGGGACGCCGCGCGCGCGGCCGAGTTCATCGCGCAGACCGGGCTTGCGGAGCACTGGCGCGAGGCAAAGCTGTTGTACAAGAGCCCGCGGACGCAGCGCGCCTTTGAGGGCACCACGGTCACGCGCGCGAACGTGGCGCGGTTCAAGGTCGCGCAGGCCGTGCAGACGCTGGTGCCGGGGATGAAGTCCGGCATTTTTTACGAAAAACCGCCATTTTTGTTCCGCCCGCGGCCGTCACAGAAGGAGTCGACGGTGCGGGCGAAAATGACGCTGTTCGATGCTTTTCTCGATTACTGCAAGTTCGAGCTCAAGGCCGAAAAGGCCATGGAGTCGCAGGTGCTCTATGGCACCGTCATCTGCAAGGCGGGTTGGGAGAAAAAAACCCGAATTCGCAAGGAGTACAAGCGCAAGCGCCCGCCGATCGAAGTGCAGCTGCCTTTTGAGGACAAGCCGAAACATCTCCCGACCGAAGAGGCCGATGAAGTCACGATCCAGGAGGTGGAGGAGACGGAGGAAGGGCCCTTCTTCGATGTTTGCAAACTTGGTTCCGTGCTGGTGGACCCAGGCTGGTCGGAAGCCAATGAGCTTCACACCGCAAAGTACGTTGTGCACCGCACCTACCCTACGTTCAAGGACCTGGAAGCTCTGCGGGAGAACGATCTTTACAACATCCCAAGCGAGGAGCAACTGAAGGCGTACTTTTTTGAGCACCGGGGACAGGGCGCGGGCGAGACCTCGTCCATAGAAGAACAACTTCATTTGAACGGTGAGTTTGAGGCTTCGCAGATGCCGAACGAGGTGACGAGCGTGGATCCGCTCGAAGCGCCGCTCGAAATGCTGGAGCGCTGGGACGAGGAGCTATGCCATGCGATTCTTTCAACGGCTGAGGGCAAAAGTGTCATTATCCGCACGGGCGACCACCAGCTGCCGCGCATTCCGTTCTTTGCCGCGAATTTCTGGAATGAGCCGGAGGAGGGCTGGGGCATTGGTGCGGGGCGGATCGTCGGCTCCGACCAACGGATCGACAAAGGCGTGACCGATGCGGCGCTCGACATCCTGTCGTTCGCCTGCAATCCGAGCTATGCGCGAGACCAGGGCGCGAATGTTTCGACGCAGCAGGTGAAGCAGCGGCTGGGCGGCATCGTTGACGTGCAGGTGCGCGGCAACCAGAGTGTGCGCGACGTGTTCGGGCTGATCGAGATGCCAAAGGTGCCGGGGGAGGCGTTTGCGCTGCTTTCGCTATCGAGTCAGACCGCGAACGCCGCGGTCGGCTCGGATGAAGCTTTCACGCAAGGCTCGCTGCCGGGCCGGGGCGGATCAAGCGCAGCGCGCACGGCTACCGGCGCGGGGGGCATCATCTCCGCCAATGCAGGGCGCATCCAGGGCCCGGTAGGCCATTTCTGCAACGGCATCCTGCTGCCGTTTCTGGCATTGCTCGAAGACATGGTGAAGGAGTTCGCGCCGACCTCGCTGCTGCGAAAGATTCTGGGCGAAAGGCTGGGCGATTACGAGCTCGACATCGAAGATTTCTACAACAGCACCGAAGAGATGGAAACCCTCGCCGGAACCCACCTTGCCGCCAAAAAGGCGATGGCGCAGGCGCTGCCGCTGATGATCTCCGTGCTTGAAAACCCGCGACTGATCGAGCAGCTGAATGAGATCGGCTATGTGGTCGACGTGAAGGAGCTGTTTGAGATGTTCCTGGAAACGGCGGAGTGGAAGAACGACCGGGACCTGATCCGTCCCATGACGCCCCAGGAGCAGCAGGCAAAGCAGGCGCAGAACCCGATGATGGGGAAGATGCAGGCGGCGGTCCAGCAGCTGGGGGCCAAGCACCAGTTCAAAGCGCAGGAGATCGACCAGCAGGCGCAGAACAAACTGGCGCACGATCTGTTTCTAAACGCCGGCGACGAGGCGGCAAACTACGTGGAGCGCGGTGTGGCGCGCGAGGCGCAGCGCAGCGGCGTGTACACCTCGCAACCCGGAGGCTGAGATGGAAACCGAGATGGAGGCCGGGACGATGCGCGACAAGCTGAGCCCTCTGCCTGCGCGGGATTTGTCGGCCGGCGACCGCGCGGTGCTTTTTGCGACCGTGCAGTCGGACGGCTATCGCATCTTGCTCGACATCATGCAGCGTTTCGTGATCGGCGAAGAAACCGAGCTCATCAACACGAGCCTTGAAAACGAGCGCGCGATCACCCTGCAGTTTTTGAACGTGCGCGCGGCCTGGGCGATGTTTGCGCGGATGCAGCGCGTGGTGATGGATGCGGCCATGGAACACGGGGAAACGCGCGTGAAAGCGCCGCCGTCCCACGAAGATGTACGTGACCGAAGTGTAGAAGAAGTCCTCGGTTATGAGTGACTTTTGAAGATTCTGCTGCGAACATTTTTCTAGCAGGACTCCAACAAGGACACCATGAAGCACGAGTGGCGCAACGACGGCGAGCCGGTCAACGGGTTCTACGAAGCCGTGGTCGATATGGAGGACGGGACGAATCCGCAGGTGTTTCGCGGAACGACGCACCGCCTTGTCGCCGACGCTCTGTTGAAGGCCCAGGCCAACGCCACCAAGCGCTTGCAGGAGCTGCGCGCGGAGCAGCGGCCGCAGCCGGTCGCGAGCGCCCAGCCTTTGGCGCACCCGCTGACGGCCGAAGAGCGCATGCAGCTCGCGCACGATATTTCAGACCCTGACAGGTCGGATGCGGCGGTTGAGCGCATCCTGGCGGCGAAGGGCGTCAGGTTAAACGAGGTTTCAGAGTTGATTGCCGAGCGGAATCTGCGCCGGCGTTCCGAGGCCGCGATTGAGGCGGCCGCCAAGTTTGAGGTCGAGACTCCGGATTGGATCGCGACCGCGCACAACAAGCAGACGCTGGTGAACTACATGCAGGCTCAAGGCATGCAGCCCACCCTGCCCAACTTCCACACGGCTTTCGAGAACCTGCGGACAGCGGGATTGCTGCAGCTGGAAACCGAAGAGCCGACACCCGCAACGCCCGAACCCGCAAAAGAGCCGGAGCGGATTTCTCCTGTTACGACGCGGCCCCGCACCACTTTGAGCACCGGCGTCCGCGCCGGAAACGGCAGCCCAGCGCCCGCTCAATCAAGGCCCAGGTACACCAAGCGCGACCTCGACAACATGGAACTGGACGAGTATCAGCGCCGCTACACCTCCGAGCCCGGCTTTGCCGCGGCGGTGGCAGCGGCCCTTCGCTAGTTTCCCTGCTTCGAGCGCGACTTCGAGGAGAGTTTCGTTATGCCCGGCTACAGCCCAGCGTCCAATCAGGTCGCCACACTTTCAACCGCTCAGGTCATCTTTTACGACAAGGCGTTCGTAAAAAACCTGAAGCTGAATGCTTTTTATCTGCGCTGCATGACGCGGCGCATCCTGCCTGCCAATTCCGGCAACCAGCTTGAGCTGTTCATGTACAAGACGCTGGGGCCGAACACCACCCAGGCCGCCGAAGGCACGGTCGGCAACGGCATCACCATTTCGACCGTCAACAACACCTCGACGATTGGCCAGATCGCCGACTATCTCAACTATTCGGACCTGGTGCTGGGGACCACGATCGACCCGGCGCTGACAAACGGGCAAAAAGAGCTCGCTTACCGTCTTGCCGTTTCGCTCTCGACCATGGGCCAGCGCGCGTCCGACGCGATGATCGCGATCGACCCGAGCGTGAACGTGCAGAATGCGTTCAATCAGCCGTTCACAAAGCCCAACATCACCTCCGCTATCGCGTCCATGCAGGGCCGCAACATCCAGCCCTTCTCGGAAGGCCGCTTTCAGGGCATCATCCACCCGTTCGCGGTGGGCGACGCGATCAACGATGTGAGCTACGGCGGCGCGACGGACATCCTGAAGCGTTCGGCCGAGGGCATGGGCAAGCTGATGGAGCTGCCGGGCTCGCCCGAGGGCGACAACGTGCCTGTGCTGGAGTGGGGCGGGGTGAACTTCTTCCAGTCGACCCTGGTCACGCAGCTTCCGAATTACAAGGGCAATGCCGGCGTCACGGCGCTCAGGACCTACATCTACGGCGAGGATGCGCTGATCTCGATTTCGCTCGGCGACAGCGAGTGGAAGGGCACCGAACCGGGCGACGACTGGCGCAACCTGCAGTGCTGGGTCAACAAGTACACCGACCCATCGGTGTCGGACCCGTCGCGCATGATCGGCGGCAGCGCGGCCTACAACGCCAAGTGGACCGTCACGCCTCCGCCCGACACCACCGGGCGCATGCGTCTGATCGACGCGCCCACCAACATCTCCTAGGCGCACCGGGGAGCGCCGGGGGGGTAGCGGGGGAGCCGAGGCACTGAGGTCCAAGGCTCCCCTCGCAATGCGCCCGGTATACAACATTGCCGCACATTGCGAACACGGTGCGGCGGGAAAGGCAAGGCAGGAGCATGGCAGCAAAACAGGAGCTTTCAGTCGCCGACCAGCTGGCGGCGATTCAGCTGGAGCGGGCGGCGCTGCAGCTGGAGCTGGAGCGCGAGCAGGTCGCGACGCTCCGGGCCAACCGCGAGCAGCGCCTGATGACGCTGTACCGGCAAAGGCGCGACCTTGAGGAAGCCCAGCGAAACGCCCGGCAGCGGCAGAGCCAGTGCGCGCACAAAAAGGGTGGCCAGGGCGTCGAGGGTATTGACGATGGGAACAGGGAATACGCCGTCATCAAGCACACCTACGCGCACGGGGCCAGGGAAGTCATGTGCCAGCGGTGCCAGAAGATCTGGGCCGAACCTCCGCTGTCGCTCAAAAAAACCGATCCGGCGGAATACCGGCGTGAAATGTCGGAGTGGAAAGAAGCGTTGCGCTTTTCGACCGACAACACCGATTCCGGCAAGCAGCTGTTCGTCATCACCTCGGCAGCTTAAAGCGGGCGGGCCTGCCAGGGCCCGCCCGAGCCAGCCAGCGCTTTTGCAAAGGTGCCTCTGTCCGGAAGCACAAACCTAATCTCTCACAGGTGACAGCATGGCCGAAGTAATCGAGCAGAACGGAAAATATCTGGTGGCGTTCCCGACCGAGGAAGCCGCGCAGCTCCACATGGAAGCGGTCAAGAAGCAGCAAGCCGCCGGGCACGAATCGCTGGCCGAGAAGTTTCACAACCTGGTGGGACGCCTGAAGCTTCACGGCATCCATGACGCCGACAAGCCTGCGCCGGCAGCCGGCGCGAGCTCCGAAACGCCGCTTGCGGAATCGCATCCGGCGGAGGTGCCGATCAGTGCGCCCGAGGACCAGGCGACGAGGCCGCCCGTCATTACAGAAACCAAGCCGGTCGTGATCGAGCAGGCGGCCGACGCGTCCGCCGGCTCGTCCGAGGAAGCGAAGTAGCGGATGGGGTCTTCCAGCAAAACCTTGCAGAGTGTTGTCGACTACCTGCAGCTGGCGGGAGACCTCGCCCCGCAATCAAAGGCGGCCGGCTACGCGGTCGCGCCCCTGCTGGCGCTTGCCGACGACACCATGAACGGGATTCTGGGCGAGCGTTTCCCCTGGAAGTTCAACTCGTACAAGTGTGCTCCCTTTTACACCAACAGCTGGCAGCAGGACTATCCGATGGTCAAAGAGACGGGCATCGGCTGGCTGGAGCATGCGGTCACGATCGACATCAACAACACCGCGCTGCCGAAGCCGCGCTACTGGCCGGAGTGTGTGCGCGACCTGGAGCCGACGAGCTGGCAGCAATCGCCTTTCCCCTCCATCGCGTGGGAGTACAACTCACTGCTGGAGTACGGGCATTGGCCCGGCGCGCAGGTGCTCTACGTGACCCCGGTGGGAGCGACGCAGATTCCGACCAACCCGCCGACGGCCTTTATCGACGCCAACGGCAACATCCTGCTTTTGACCGGCTACGGCATGACCGGCCTCACGCAGCCTTCCGCGCCCGCCGCGTCGCTGCCGGGAGTTACGGTCAAAGACGGCAGTTGTGTGTGGACCGTGTGCAATCCCCTGGGGCAGGGTTTCCGGCTGGGATCGCTGCCGCCGCAGGGGGGCGTGGTGTATCTGACCTACGTCGTAGCGCAGCGCAAGCCGCCGGTGTTCACCTCGCTTAGCCAGACTCTGGACCCGCTGCCGGACGACTATGCGCCGCTGTTTCGCGAAGGATTCAAGGCCCACGCGACCGCGATCAGCCCGGACGCGAGGGTGCGGGCGACCGCGACGCAGGCCGTCGCCGTGTGGCAGGCTTCGATCGAGCGCGCGATGAAAAAGGGTGACCGCGAGGCCGAGTCGAAGGGTTTCGTGCCGGAGCGGCACATCCTGGGCGGGGGCTACTGGGGTCCGATCGGGCCGGCCAACCCGTATGGGCGGTGGTAGATGGGTGCGACCGTGAATCTTCAGTCCACCATCAACTGGGCCGCGCCGTTGATCCGCTTTACTCCGCAGCTGACCGGCTCGCTGGAGCCGGCGCTGACCAATGCGAACCTCGTCAAGCAAACCATTCTTGGAACGCCTTTCATCTGGCGGCAGAACCGGGCGACGGTGCAGATCCCGATCACGGCTGCCGCGCAGGACTACCCGGTCGCGCTGGCGGACTTCGGCTTTCTTGAGTCGGCGAGCGTGGTGGGCGCGACAGCTTCGTTTGAGATCGAGATCGACACCCTGCTGGGCATATCGGGCGACCAGGCGCGGCCGGGGAGCGTGACCGTGCAGTCGGACGACAACGGGGGCAATCTCGTCTTCCGGTACAACACGGTGCCGGACCAGGCCTATGTTTGCACGCTTGTCTACCAGAGGAAGCCGGTGCCGATGACCTCGCTTGCGAGTCTTTGGGCTCCGCTCCCGGATGAGCTCGCCTATGTGTACAACTTCGGCTACCTGGCGCTGGCCGCGATGATGGCTGACGACGCGCGGTTTCCGGTTTTCAATCAGCGGTTCGTTTCACACCTGTTGGGAGCGCAGGAGGGGATTTCGGACCTGGCGCGCAACATCTTTCTCGCGAACTGGACAGCGGTTCAGGCGCAGGCGCAGCGCTCGCAGGGGCAGGTCGCGCAGAACGTCCAGGCGCGGGGGGCGCTATGAGAATCTGGGAGCACCCGCGCCACACCAGTTTTACGCTCCACGGCCCGTCCAGACCGGATCGAGTGGGCTGGTTTTCGCAGTGGCGGCGAGAGCGCCGCTGCCGGCAGGACGGCGGCCACTGGTGGCACGTGGACCGGGAGCGCGGCTGCGGCTGGTTTTGCTGCCAGTGCGCGGCGCAGGCGGATCACAAGGCGACGCTGATGGAGGCGCGGTAGATGCCGTCTCCCTTTCAGGCCGCGGGCGCGACCGTAGACCAGTCCAAAAGCGCGCCGCTCCATACCAACCGGTTTTTTACCGGGCTGTGGACCCAGCGCTCGCCCCTGCGCGATGCGGCGACACCGTTTTTGTATGAGAAGTTTTACTCCGCCAGCCGGTACGACTCGCTGATCGGCGGGCTCAACACCGAGATCACGACGCGGCTGACGCTGGCGCGGCGGCCGGGGCTTTCGCCGTATGCCTCGCCGGCTTTCACCTATGGGCGTATCAGCTCTTTCCGCGCCTACGTCAACCAGGCCGAGGTCATTTACGTGCTGGCCGATACGGCCGACGCTGTGCCGGGGCATGCCGCCGTGGGCGCGCAGTTCGTTCCCAACAGGCCGTATGGCGGGGCGATCGCGCTTCAGTCCGGCGGTCGTTTTCAATGGCTGACAACCAAGCTCGCCGGCAGCCGCAGGACTTTCTTTCAGCCGGTCGGCAACACGCTGTACCTGTGCGACGGAGCGCAATGCCTGAAGTGGGTGCTGTCGAGATTTGCCTGGCAGCCTGTGGTCGTCGTCGAGGCCGGGACCTTTCTGGTGGACCCGAACAACAACATTCAGTTTTCGGCCGATGGCGGATGGACCGGGGCCACGCAGCCGGCCTGGAGTTACCCCGTTGTGATTCCGGCCCCGGCTGTGGCACAAACGACCAATGGGCCGTCCGGGAACGCGTCGCAGCATGCTTCGGTTATCCCCGCGGCCCCCACAATCGACGGTTCCGTGACCTGGGTGTACAAGGGGCCCGCGGTGCAGAACTGGGGAATCGCCGCGCCCATTCTCCCGCCTTCGGTCGCGCTGGTTTCGCCCGCGGCGGGCGATGTGGGATGGGTGGGGTCCACGTACTTCCGCACCCAGCCCTACTCTCTCGACACGGCGACCAACACCGCGCAGCAGCTGATTCAAGGCGGGGTGACGGCCTTCAACACGCCGGCCTTCAACGCGACGCCGGGCGGCACCACCGAGGACGGGACCGCGGTGTGGCGTTCGCTCGGGTCTGCCGCGTGGCAGCCAAACGCGGGCGAAGCGGTCGACAACATCGTGGCCGTGGTGGATTCCTTTGGGTACAACCTGCTGTACCAGGCGCAGCTTGCCGGAGTCACGGGTCCCGCGCAGCCGCCTTGGTCCAATGTGACCGGCGCGATCGTGCAGGACGGCACGGTGGTGTGGCAGAACATCGGCTACTCCACAACCTCCGATCCGTCTGTGCGCGGCATCAACAATGCCGTTTCCAGCCAGATCGTGGATCCCGCGGGTGGGACACAGGTCTGCATTCAATCTGGGGAATCGCAATCGAGTGCGCCGGCCTTTGCGGAAGTGGTCGGCAAAACGACCGGCGAGGGTTTGGCGCTTCTTTGGAGATGCACCGCGCCCCCGCCCAGCGCGACCGCGGCCTGGACTTACGCGTATGCGTTCAGGAACTCCGTAACAGGCCACGTGTCCACCGCGTCTCCCTTGAGCGGCGCCATTGTGCCCTCGCTGGGCAGTGTGGCGCTGCTGACGGGCATGGGGTCGAGCGACCCGCAGGTAGACACGATCCGGCTGTACCGCACGGCGCAGGGGCAAAGCCTGCTGCTGTTTCTCGCGGACACGCCCAATGTCCAGGGGCAGTCATGGATGTACTACGACAACAACCCGGATGCGGCGCTGAATATTTTGATCGAGGCGCAGATCGCGGACACGAGCGACCCGCCGCCGCCGACCATCGCAGCGCCGGTCTACTACCTGGACCGCATCTGGGCGTTCAACGGCAATGTGCTGCTGTACTCGGGCGGCCCGGACACGCTCAGCGGCAACGGCAACGAGGCATGGCCCCCGGCCAACAGCTTTACATACCCTTCGCGCGGGGTGCGGCTGTGGCCGACCAATGTGGGGCTGATCGTCTTTACGCAGTCGGACGTGTACGTGGTGCAGGGGAACGGCACGGCCGCGAGCCCGTTTTTCTCGACCAACTTTCAGGAGGGCGTCGGGCTTTTGAACTACGACTCGTTCGCGGTGAACGGCTCGACGGCCTACCTGATGACGGCGGCCTCGCGCCTGGTGGCGTTTGATCCGGGCGCGGGCGAGACCGAGGTCGGCTTTCCGATCGGCGATCTTTTGTCGAGCTACACGCAGGCCGGTTCGTACCTGGTGTACCACGAAGGCAGCTCCGCGGACACGGCACTGTATGCGGGCGATGGAGAGGTGGGCTGGTACCGGCTTTCGACCATCTCCGCTCCTGAGCAGGGGCAGGTGTGGAGTCCACAGGCGGCACCTGCCGGAGGCATCGGCTACATGCAGTCGGTTGAGATTGCGCCGGGCGTGAAGAAGCTTTTTGCGGCACCGGTCGGGGCGGGCAGCCTCCTGGTGCGCGACGATGCCGTGAGCGCGGACAACGGGGTGCCGTTTGCTGCGAGTGCGACGATCGGCAGCATTGTGCTGGCGCAGCCGGGTCAGATCGCGGGCGTCGAGTTTCTTACCGTTGATTCGACCATTGCCGGGTCGCGGGCGACGCTGGGCCTGTTGTTCGGGGAGATTGCGGGCACGTTTACCAACTTGATTCCTACCCGTCAGGACCCGACGCTGCTGCCGCCGTCGACCACGATCCGCGGCGACCGCTACTACATGCCGCAGGTGGGCCGCTCTGCCTGGTGCCGGCACATGCAGATCAGGGTGAGCTGGCCGGCGGAGGCGCAGCCGAACGAGATGCTGGCCTACACGCTGTTCGGGGAGATCAAGCAGGAAAGGCCGGAGGGCTGATGCCGACTTATCGAGAAGCAAGCAGCGTCGACACCTCCCGGCTTGCGCCGGTGGGGACGCAACCGGTCTTTGCCCGGCAGCAAAACGGCGCGGCACCGGCTCCGGTTTCCCCGCCGGCGGCACCTATGGAACCGATAACGGCAAAGCCGCTGGCGACCTTTGATTCAAGCCTGCCGGTGATCGCTTCCGGCTCCGACATCTACACGCGCCAGTTTTACAACCGCGGGGGCATGCCGCAACGCCGGTTTTTACCCATGCCGGCGGCGAGGATTTGAGATGCCGTATATCCAGTTGACCGACGAGCTTACCCTGCGCCCCGTGACCGAGGACGACCACGCGATGCTGGCTGCCTGGATTGAGGCCGATCCGGAGCATCGCGGCGTGTCCACGGTCGAGTTCTTTGCAAAAGGGCGCGACTGCTGGGTGTTGATGGATGCCGAGGGCCCGGTCTTTTTCCTGAAGCTGACGCAGGCCATTCGCATGGACGTGCAGTTCGCGCCGGGCGCGGGGATGAGGAAGCGCACCCGCGACGGGTTGCATCAGGGCTTCCCCCCATTGGGCGCATTGCTGGCGGCCAAAGGGTTTCGCGAAGCGTTGTTTGACTCGCGCAATGAACAACTTAGGCGGTCGCTTGAGAAGCGGCTTTCATTTAAGCGCATGCCCGGCGAGATGGTCTGCGGGTTGGGGGGTAACTGAGTATGTGCGGGTCGTCGTCGTCGCAAAGTCAGATTGAGCAGCAGCAGCAGGAGCAGTACCAGACGCTGTCGAACAACTACGGCCAGGAGTATGGCGAGGACCAGAGTGTTTTGAACGGGCTGACGGGCGCACTGCAGCCGATTATCCAAGCCGGGCCGAGCCAGATGGGTTTCTCAAACGACCAGCTCAACAATTTGAATGCCTCCGCGATGCAAAGCGCCGCACAGGGCTACGCGCAGGAAAAGCAGGCGGTCGGAGAAAACGAAGCCGCGAGCGGGGGGAGCGCGTACATCCCGAGCGGAGCGAGCCAGCAGATCGAGGGCGAGCTGGCGGCATCGGGCGAAAACCAGTTGTCGGGCGAGAAAAACCAGATCCTCCAGGCCGATTACGCGCAGGGAAACCAGAACTACAACAACGCGGTGCAGGGTGCCGAAGGGGTTGCGGGGCTCTTGAACCCGACCGCGGCCGGCGGTCTGTCGGTGCAGGGCGGCGCGGCCGCGGGCACGACCGCGAACCAGATCGCGCAGGCAAGCAATTCGATCTGGGGTTCGGTGCTGGGGACGCTGGGCGGCGTGGCGGGGGCGGCGATGGGGAATCCTTCCGGGCTGATGAGCATGTTCGGCGGGGCAGGGGCGAATCTCGCCAATGGAATGAACTCCATCAATGCCGGAAATGCTGCCATACAAAACATGAGCCCGACGTATGACAATTCGGGCCTCCCCGGCCTGTAGGCGAAACAAAGGAGAAGCATGGGCGCAGCACCGATTCCCTTCATCGATCCAAGCCAAGCCGCGGCGGCGCAAGGGCCGTTGCCTGCCCAGCCGCCAGCCTCCGCGCCCGCGCCGCAGGCCGCGCCTGATCCCACACCCGCACCGCAGCAACAGGCTGTCGCCGCGCCCACGCCCGCACCACAGGGGCAGGCTGTCGCCGCGCCCACGCCGGCGCAGGGAGCGGCCGCGGGGGGACAGGCCGGGCCGCAGGCGGACCCGAACGGCGGCTGGGGCTCGCGCACCCTGCACGGCATCCTGAAAGCGCTCGACGGGACCCAGGACGTGCAGTACCAGGTCAACCCGCAGACCGGGCAGCTGGTGGCTTCGCAGGTGGACAGCGGGCCGGGATCGATGGCCAAGCGGATCATCGCGGGCGCGGTGACGGGTCTCGCCGCGGGCGCTGGGGCCGCGCCCGGACCAGGCCACGTCCAGCGCGGGCTCGCGGCCGGGATCGGGGCCGGGGCGCAGGCGGCGCAGCAAAGGGACGAGCAGGCGCGCGCCGATGCGCTCGGCAACTACCAGCGGCTGGACCAGTCGAAGCTGCGCAACGCGCAGCTCGCGCTTTCCAATCAGCAGCTGCTGGCGAGCACGCACCAGATGAACCGCGAAGACGTGGACGCGGCCGAGCACGAGGAGGATTCGCTGAACCAGTGGCGCGAGATGGTCAATGGCAACCCGGAGAACGTGAGCCTGGGCATTGTCACGCCGAAGCCGGGGCAGACGCTGGCGCAGGCCACAACGGCCGCGATCGCGGCCAACCCGGCGGCACTGAGCCATCAAGCCAAGGGAACACTGGTGACGCACAAGGTCGTGACGGACGGCAAGGTGACCGGCTACGAGGCCGCGATCGTGACGCCGGCCTGGAAGGACCAGCTGAACGACAAGCCGTTTACCTTCCGCAAGGATCGAGTGGACCCGAAAACGGGCGAAATCACAACCGACGAGCAGACCGTGCCTGCCGGGGCGGGGCGCAATGGCGACCTGCTGACGCAGAATAACGCGGTCCAGACGGCGAACAATACCTTGCGAATTGAGAAGTACAAGAGCGACCAGACGGCGAGGACCGCGCGGGAGGATACGCAGGCCAGGACCGGGGCGGAGCTGGGCTCGGCGAGGATCGCGGCGAACGCAGGCATCACGGAGGCCGAAATCCGGGCCAAGGCAGAGCAGGACGCCTTGAATGTGCGCTTGGGGCAAAATGCCAATCCGCAGACCGGCGAAACTACTATCCGTGCCGTCACGAAGCAGATATTTGACGGCCGCGTGGTGCCGCCGCCGCTCGGCAGTGGCCGCGGTTTGCAGCAGACGCAAGCGCAGTATGCGGATTTTGACGCGTACGCGCAGCAGATGGGCCTGCCGAAAATCGACCCGGCGAAGCTGATTGGCGATTACAAGTACGCCAACAATCCCATAGTGAAAAACAACCTTGCGAACCTGTCGACGCTGACCGGTACCGCCACCCATCCGGGAGTGCTCGCGCTGCTGCAGCAGGCATCGACTGCGCTTGGGCAGACACAGTTTCCGGCGCTCAACAATGCGGGGCAGTGGGCTCGGCTGGCGGCCGGCGATCCTCGGGTCGCGGCTTACCGCGGCCTGCTGTTGGACGCTCAGGATCTCACGGCGAAGATTCTTGCCGGAGGCGGTACCGGCAGCGCCACTTCGGACGCAAAGCTCAAGGCCGGCCAGGACCTGTACGACAAAGGCTTCAATGCCCGGCAGATGAGTGCCACCGTGGACCAGCAGCACCAGGTGCTCGACGCACGGCGCGACGCAACGGTCGGGAATAATTTTTATCTCAACCGCTGGTACGGCAAAAACGGCATCGGCGACCCAGATGAGCAGCAAAAGCAATCGGCTGGCCAGGGCGGGCAAGGTGCGGCACCTCCAGGCAATGTGCCGCAAAGTGCACCGGCACCCGCCACCCATGTTTTCAACGCGCGTGCATGGGCGCAAGCCAACCCCGGTAAGGACGTGAATCAGGCGATGGCGCAAGCCAGGCAGCAAGGGTTTCAGGTGACGCAATGAGCACGGCACCCTTGGACCTTTCGGCGGGCTTTGAGCCGGCTGCCCCGCCGCCGCCGTCCGCCCCGGCCGCGCCGCTTGATCTTTCGGCCGGGATGATGCCTGCCGGGGCGGCGCAGCCCCCGCCGCAGCAAGGCTTCGGGGCGCGCCTGCTGGACGCGTTAGGGAACGGGCCGGCGCTCCCGAATGGGCAGCATGCAACTTCGATCGACGGCGGCATGGCCTCGGGATTGATCCAAGGGGTCGGCAAAGGGGCGCTTTCGACCGTAGCCGGGGTGGCGCAGCTCGCGCATGACGGCCTGGAGCATGTCCACAAAGGGCTGGGAGAATACGGGGCTTCGCAGGCCAGCATCGACGCGGCGCGGCAGTTGGCCACGCCGACCGGCACTGCGCAGGGCGTCGGCTCGGGGATCGAGGGCATTGCCGAGTTCATGCTGGGCGACGGGGCATTGAAGGGGCTCAGCATGGCCGAAAAGCTGGGCAAGATCGCGCCCGTCGTGCAAAAGCTCGAAAAAAGCCCGACGCTGCTTCGGATTGCCCAGACGGCCGTCCGGCAGGGTGCGGTGGCCACTGTCCAGGGAACGGCGAAAACGGGAGACCTGGGCGCGGGGAGCAAAGAAGGGCTGGTGGCGGCGGTGACCGGCGGCGCGGCCGAAGGGCTGGCCGCGGGCGCGGGCAAGGTCGCACAGGCGTTCCGGAGCATTGCGCCGACCGAGGTGACGATCGCGGGCGAGCAGGTTCCGGTGCTGCGCTCGCAGATCAAGGAGCCGAACGGCGCGAAGCCGTCCCGGCTGCAGCCCGACGCGACCCCGCAGAACACTCCCAGGTACGCGCAGGCGCAGCAGGAAGCGGCAAAGAAGGTCACGAGGAATATCGCGCAGGACGCGCTCAGGAGGTCAATTGAGCGGACCAATGGAACCCGGATGACGATCGACCCCTCGAAGATGCTCCCGGCCCCGGAAGGAGCGGCGCGTCCGTACTTTGATGTGCCGACCGGGGACGCGCCCGAGCCCGTGGGCGACGAGCGGCTGCTGTTTGATCCGCGCAAGCGGCAGATCGGCACTGAATTGGTGGCGAAACCGGAGGGGACCTACGACCCGACCGCGCCGGGCCAAGCGGTGACCAAGCAGCCGAGGTTCCAGTTCTACACGGGCGTGAAGCCGGGAGCGGGGCCGATCGACGACGTGGTGGCCGGGCCCGGCATCCTGCGCACCAATGACCCGGCGGCGGCCGAGCAGGCGCTGTACCACCTCAACACCATGGCGGACGAGGGCACCTTGCCCGCAAACATGAAGGACGCGCACGAGACGCTTGCCGACCAGGTGCGGATGCACCACCTGCAGCAGGCCGGCGACAGCCACTTCCATGTGATCGACCCGGAAGCGGCGGCGAAGGGCGTGGCGACCTTTGGCGAAGCCGCCGACCGGCTTTCGCATATCCATCAGCCGACCTGGGACGCGCTGGACCAGGCGAGCGACTGGCAGTTTGGGAAGTTGCGCCGCACGGAAAAGGCGGCGCTCCAGGTCATTCAGAACGGGACCGACACCGACGCGATTGATCGCGCCTACTCGAAGCTGGACGACGTGCGCGACCAGATGGACAAGTTGTTCGACGATCACCCAGGCGTTGTCAACGAGCGCGAATGGGTCGCGGCCAAGCAGGGCTATGCGGACCAGATGGTGCTGCGCAAGATCCACGCGACCTTTGAAGGGGCGACCAACGGCATCAGCGCGGCCGAGGAAGCCGCCGACCCGCAGCTGCTGAAACGCGAGATCAAGGGACTGACCACGAGAAAGATTGAAACCCTGCTGCAGCGCGAGCCGCGGGCGCGGGCGGTGCTGGGCGACGACGGGGTGCTGGGCGCGAAGCGGATGGCATCGCTGCTCGAAGAGCCGAAGCTGGCAAAAGACGCGAGCAAGTTGAGCTACCTCATCAACGGCCACATCGTGGGGCACGGGCTCAGGCTTTCGGCCGGCGGGCTGCTGGGCGCGGGAGTGCAGGAAGCGCGGGGCAAGCCGATCTGGGAAGGGCTGGCCGCCGGAGCGCTGCTGGGAGTGGGGGCACGGGGAGTCACGCGGGCCATGATGGTGAACCCGGCGGCCTCGCGCAACTTTGAGTATGCCGTCCGCAACTCGGTCGGCCACAAGGTGGCGGTGCCGCTCCTGGCGGGAATGATCACCGACGCCGCAAGGCAGCAGCCCAACACCGCGGACGAACCACAGGGAGGAGCGCAGCAGTGAAAAGGACGCATAGCTACTACGACGCGCGGCAGGACCGCATGGTGACGGTGCGCGACCTGTCGGGCTCGGACGAGTTCGACCGGGAGATGGACCGGAAGGAGTACACCACGCGCGCGGCCGAGCTTGATCGGCTGGAGCACGAAAAGCTGACCAGTTCGCCGGCGGTGAACGTGGAATTCGCGATGGAACAGTACGAACGGAATCTTGCGCTTTCGCGCGCGCAGCGATGGGATGGACAGGAGCGCTGGCAGGGGCGGGAGAACGAGGAGATGCGAGTCGTCAACATCCTTCATCCGCACCAGTGGATACGCAAGTTGCAGCGCGCCGGGGTAGACGCGCGCATCGAGTGGGCGCGTTCGGCGCGGGTGTGGCTCAACCCGTGGTCCGCGCAGGGACGCATCGGCGTGAACGCGCGCGTCGAGGCGGACGGCCGGCTTGAGGAGCGGACGGTGAGCACGCTCCAGTACCCGTATGGACCCGAGTATTCGCTGATGCGGTTCAACGTGTACAACGTGCCGACCAACGAGCGGTACCGGGGTTGGAGGACTCCACTTTTGGAGTTGATCCGATTGGGCGTCATCACGGAAGACGAGGCGCTCAAGGCATTTGGGCCGGCGCTGGGCGCGGCGGCTGATTTTTATCTGCGGCACCTGCAGGTGTACCGGATGGCCCGGATGGGTCTGCGGGTATGAGGGAGACGAGATGAGCGACGAGTTGAAGAAGTTGAGCGAGGAGAACAGCCGGCTGCGGCGGCTGCTGAAGCGCTGGTACTGGGCGACGGTCACGGATGAACCGGAGGAAACGGTGGCCGAGCTCGAAGCGGTGTCGCGCGCGACACGCCGGGCGCTCGGAAAGGACAGGTTCAACCTCCCGTGAACGCGGATTCTTTCATCATGGGGCAGCTCGCCGCCTACGCGATTCAAGAGGGAGCGCGGCACGGCGGGCTTGCCAGCATGCTGCTGGCGGCATTTGTGATCCGCAACCGGGTGGATGCCGGATGGCAGGGCGGGGATTGGATCAAGGTGCTCGCCAGCGCGCCGGAGGTGGCGGGCAACGATTACAGCGCCGACCCCTGGCCCGTGGATTTACAGAGCTTTGTGTACAAGCGGCTGCTGGAGCGAATTGACAGTGTGTACCACGGCGAGGAGCCCGATATCTATTCGGGCGGCCGGGCGCTGTACTTCGCAGACCTCAGTGACGGGGCGAGTCTGCGGCCCTGGTTTGTGGAGACGATCTGCCGCAATCCGCTGCAGCACGAGCGTGTGGGCAACGTCGCGCAAGTGACGCTTTTCAGCTGAAAGGAAACGATTGCCGACCCCGATCACGATCATGGCGACGCTTGAAGACGCTGCCGGCAATCCGCTCGCAGGGGCGGGCCAGGGGGCGGGCGTCGTGGTGCAGCTGGCCGGCTACGGCTCGCAGTTCCCGCGCGTGGCCGGGACCGCGATCATTGCGAGCACGCTGTCGCAGGTGTATCTGGCGAGCGCGGCCGGCGTGCTGAGTTTCCGGGTGTGGGGCAACGACCAGATCGCCCCGTCCGGCACCTACTACACCGTGCAGGTCCTGGATACGCAGGGCAATGTCATCCAGACCAATGCCTACCAGTTCACAGGGGCCGGGCCGGTGGATTTGTCGGCCGTCGCTCCCGTCAATCCGGACAGCGGCCTCGCTTTCGCGTCGGGCTCGCCTTCAGGCACCGGCAGCGGATCGCCCTCATCGTCGGGATGGGGAACAGCCGGGGGCGGCATCTACGCGGTTCCGAGTTCAGCGGCCCCCATCTTCGACGGGTCCATGGGAACCCTGCAGCAGCTCACGCTTTCCGCGGACGTGGCGAGCTCGACGGCGGTCAAGTTTGTGCCGGGGGTGCCCTACATTTTCGAGATCACCCAGGCCGCAAGCGGTTCAGGGCCCTTCACGTTCACCTGGCCGCCGGGCATCCGCGGCGCGGTGACCGTATCGCCGACGCCGGGATCGCGCACCCTGCTGATGGCCGTAGCCCTGGCGGACGGCACCATGCTCGCCTTTCCCGCCAGCTATTTCTAACCCTTCGGCTTCCAAGCCGCCACAAGGAGACCCACCATGTCATACGGAGCACAGAATCTAGGCCCCATCACCGCACCGCAGGTCAATCAGGACTTTCTTGTCGGGTCCGTGTTGTACCCCACCATCCAAAGCGCGGTGACGGCGGCCGCGGCCATCACCGGGGGCGCGCGCGTCATTGTGCCGCCGAGTGCAACCCCGTCAGACACGATCGCCAACGCCAGCGGCACGGCTTCGGTGGTGATCCTCGACCAGCGCCCCGGCCTGACCACGACGTACAACTGGACCGGCACGGCCTACGCCGTGCAGAACCCCACGTCGCTGACCACGACAGGCGCGCTCACCGCCGCGAGCGGCACCTTTTCGGGTCCGGTGACGCTGCCGAGTACCACGCCGACCGGCTATCAGGCGGTCAGCTACACCTACCTCCAGTCGCAGCTCCAGAACGCGGGCATGCTGCCGAACTCAACGGCCATCGGCCAGTTTCTTGTTTCAACCAGTGCGAGCGGCAACACGTACACGGCGCGCGGGATCCAGGCCACCGACCTGCCGGCGACCATCACCAGCAACACCACGGGCTCAGCCGCGACCCTGAGCCAGACGCTCGCGATCAGCAGCGGCGGTACCGGGGCGACGACGGCGGCGGGCGCGCTGTTGAGCCTGGGTGCGCTGAGTGCGACCGGCGGGGCGATCTCGGGCACCTACACCGGAGCCCCGACGTTTTCGGGCGCGCTGGTTTTCTCCGGCAACCCGACCTTTTCGGGCACCGCGAACTTTACGGGCGCGTCCCCGATCACCTACAACGGATCGGCCCTGGTCGGCCTCGCGACAATCGCTTCCTCGGCGACGCCGGTGTTTAACGGCGCGGGCGGCAACGTGTTTGTGTACACGCTGGCGCAGAACGTCACGAGCTCGACGACCAGCAACCTGATTCCGGGCCAGTTCTATACGTTTGAGATTATTCAAGCCGCCAGCGGCACCGGCCCGTTCACCTTTACGCCGCCGGCCACCGCAAACGGCTTTGAGCAGCCTTCGGCCAACCCCAGCGCGAAAACCGTGCAGGTCTTTTTCTGTTCGACCGGGGGCAATCTGTACGCGATCGGGCCGGCTGTCTATGAATAATCGCGGGAAGAATGCCCTTCGGGGGTTGGCCGCCGTAATGCTGGTGCTCCCACCCGCGGCCGGCGCACAGGTGAACGAGGGGCCGATCAATGCGCCGTCGATCAACGGCAGCTACTACGTCGGGTCGATCCTGTACCCGACCATCCAGAGTGCGGTGACGGCGGCGTGTGCCAAAGGCAACGCGCAGGTTGTGATCCCGTTCGGCGTGTACCCTTTCGACACGATCGCGGCGGCGGCCGGCTGCGCTAGTGTGTCGATCGACGACCGGCGGTACTACCTGGATGCGTTCTACCAGGCTTCTTCCAGCGCCTACTCACAGGTATCAGCCTCTCTATCAGGTTTGGCTGTCGGTACCGGTCAAACGGCCGGTGCCGGACAGATTGCCGCCACGCAAATCTCGGCCTCCTACGGCCTTTATGCGGCTTCGCTGAACCCTGCAACGTCGAGCGCTAATGTCAACTCGGCAACCATCTTTTTGATCGGCCAGGAATGGAACGGTACAAACTCCAACTCCGATAGCTGGAATCTACAAAACGTACTTGGCAACGGCACGAACCCGACGAGCACCTTGCTGTTCTCGCACCTCGGAACGCCAGGCGCGGCCTCGGTGCAGGTGCCTGTGCTGTCGTTTACAAACTCCGGTGCCGCGACCGCACTGACGAATCCTTGGGGATGGTCGCCAAGCTGGGTACCGGGCGGCAAATACACCTCGGCCTATGACTCGGTGTCCAGCTTTCCCGCTCCTTCGACGATTCAGATCCAGCGGCTGTTCTCGGCTTCGTCGGATGCGACGCCCGATTTTTCAGGGGCGGCCGGGGCCAGCATGCCGATCTTTGAGGTCGAAGGGCAGTGCGCGGGCGGGCACAACCTTCAGTGCCACGCGATCGCTGGTTACATGGTCAACAATGGAAGCCAGGATTCGATCGGCGTCTCCGGGCGCGTCTACCGGGCGGCGGGCGCGACCTCGGCTACAAGCGGCCTGGCGGAAGCCGCCGGCGTGTACGGGTCGGCGTACCAGATGGCGACGACCAAGGGCTACACGATGGCAGGCGAGTTGTCCATCTTTCAGAATGTGACGGGAACTACAGCATCCGATACCCTGCCAAATCCGTGGTCTTTGAGCTTGCACCTCAACTCGCAGAGCACAGGCTCGCAGGCCAACGCCGCTGCCGGGATAGACGCGGGGGGAAGCCAGTACGGCTACTGGAACGGCATAGTCATCGACCCGTCGACCTGGAACGCAGGCGGCAATCCCAGCGTCGGCGCGGCGGGCACGGTCGCCATCAATGGCGGCGGATGGTCCGGCACCGCGTACCCGCAGACCGGCATCAAGATGGGCAATGCGACCCAGCACCTCTGGTGCAACTACGGGTCGTGCGTGGTCAACGCCGCGAACGGTACGATGCAGCTCTACGGCGGGTCCGTAAGCGCGCCGACCACGGGCGCGGGCCTGCAACTCTATGCGGGAAGTGGACAGTTGCCGTTTCTGGACTTCTACAACGGATCGACGCACGCGGCGAACATCTTTTTTTCATCGTCCCTTGGTTATTTTGTCGTGCAATCGCAGACCGCCGACACGCACATCAATGTCAACGGCGGGACGGTCTGGGACGGGACCTCCACGGCTGCCGCGAACCACACCGTTACGGGCGCGCTCAATGTGATCGGGACGAGCTCGCCGACCGGTGGCGTCCTAAATAACATCAACGCCGGGGTCACGGCGAGCACGTACACGATTCCGGTGGGTCAGCGCTATGTGGAGGCAAACGCCAACAGCACCTATACGCTCCCGAATCTGACGGCGGCGCAGGCCGGCATGGTGGTGGCAGTCCTTTATAAGGGCGCGAGCGTCACCTTGTCCGCGCCGACCGGGAACATCTACTACGCCAACGTCAATGAGGGTACGAGCTTTGTAAATTCGCGGCTGGGCAAAATCGAATACCTCTGGGACGGGGGGAACTGGTACGGCATCTCGGACCTGTGGAGCGAGGGAACCTTAGCGACAGCCTGCACATACACGGCGGGCGCGATCGGCAACAGTTGCACCACCACGGTGACCTTCTCACCGGCCATGCCTGACACCAATTACACCGTGTCGCCGCAGCTCTATGGCTCCAGCGGGACGCCGATTATTGGGCAGATCACCAACACGTCTACGACCCAGTTCACCGTGCAACTGGTGAGTGTGTCGACGACCGGCACCGGAGGGGGGACACTGCGATGCGCGCTCACCCACGAGTAGCGCTCCCGCTGATTCTTTTGGTGCTGTCGTGTGCCGGACGCGCGCAGACCAGTGTGATGCCGTCCGGCGTGATTGCGGGCGCGCCCAGTGTGAACGTTCAGGCAGCCTCCCTGTCGGGCACCGGAGCGCCGAGTGCGGCCTGCAATGCGACGACCAATCTCAACAATGGGTACCTCCAGACCGACGCGGTGGCCGGCAACTGGCATTGGATGTGCGCGTACAACTCGACTTCCGCGGCCTACGGCTGGGTGCAGTTGTTTTCGCCGCTTGGTATCGGTGCGACGGGCAAGCTCACGGCGGGAAACCTTGCGGCAGGGGCCTGCCAGGCGGTGACGGCCACCGTCACCGGTGCCGTCGCGGGGACGAACACGGCCAGCGCCCAGCCGCTCGGGCTTGAAACGGCCTCGGCCGCGACGGCGGCCGTGCTCACCGTCAAGGCCTATGTGCTGAGTGCCAATACGGTCAGTGTGTATGTGTGCAATGAATCGGCTGTGACCGCCGCGACGGTGGTCGCCGTGGCTTACAAGGTGCAGGTGTGGTGAGGGGATGATCGCGAAGATACAAAGGGACATGCGGCGGGTCGGCTTTGTGTTTGACTGCGAAGGGGTGTGCGCCCTATGCGGGAACAAGGTCGAGTACTGGATACGGCCGCGCTGCAGCTTGTCGTCTCCCTTTGACCTGATGCCCACAGGGTTGAGCCCGGTGGTCCCGCATGTGCAGACTTGCAGTGGCGGCCAGGTGCCGCGAGGCCGCCGTGCGGTGTAACCCAAAGGTCGCCGTTCCGTCCGTAATCTACCCGGAACCGGCGCGCAACTCTACATTTGTCTGAGCCGTATTTCTTGTCATCGAGAAAGCCCTGACTTATGCGAATCGACGGAACCACGGTCGCGGCTGTTTGCGGCGTCATCACCGTGTTGGTCACGACCGTGGTGAATCCGGCCATGGCGGAGTGGCGCGCGACGCGGTTGCGCGAGTGGACGCTGGAGCGCGATGCGAGTCTGCATGACCGGCTCAGCTCGATCGACCACGGGGTGCGCAACGCGAGCGAAACGGCGGAGGCCGCCTATCACACGGCCAACAATGTCAACGAGTGGAGGCAGCAGCTGACGAGCGAGCTGATCGAAAAGCAGGACACCACGCTGCAGCAGGTCCATGAGGTCAAAGCCGTGACCCAGGACACGAACCGGAAGGTGAACGATGCGGCAAAGCGGCCGGCGACGCCCTTGATTATTCTCGGTTCCCGGAAAGGCGGCAGGGATGAGGATGGTTCCGAGTGACGGCAGGCAGGCTTGAAGAACAGATCGGCATCGGCGCGGTCGCGGTCTACACGGTCTTGCAGGGGGCGAAAGCGCTGCTGCCGGTTCTTGAGCAGCACCTGCGCGGCTGGCGTGCGGTCGGGTTGAACATCCTGCTCGCGGCCGTCACGGTGATCGGCACAAGCCCTGCGCCCTTTCGCTTCACGGCGGCGACGCTGGCCAGCATCGTGCTGATGGCATCGGCCGCCGCGGGCGTCCATGGCACGGTGTCGAAGTTGTCCGGCACCGGTTGCGCGGAGGAGCAGCGGCAGCCATGACCCAGCAGATTCTGGATGAAGGATTTCTCGCGCTGTGCCTGTGGCGCGAAGCCAGGGGCGAAGGGCGCGACGGGATGGTCGCGGTCGGCTCCGTGATCCGCAACCGCGTCCATCGGGATCGCAGCACCTACTACGACGAGGTGACGCGGAGGCTGCAGTTTTCCTCGCTGACCGCACCCGGCGACCCGGAGCTGACCGTTTACCCGACGCTCTCGGACGAGAGTTGGAAGTTGGCCAGCGAGGTCGCGGGCGGGATCCTCGCGGGTTCGCTGGCCGACCCGACCGGCGGAGCCACCCTGTATTACGCGGTGACGATTGGCTTTCCCGCGACATGGGACAGAAGCAGGTGCAGGTTCACGAAGCAGATCGGCCGTCACCGCTTTTTTCGCGAAGTTTCTTGCCAGGGGCAGAGCTAACCCGCCTGCCCGTCCGCCCCCGGACGCCCTCAACCCACCACCCGAGAAAAGGAAATCCTTGAAATGGCAAACATTTTTCTGAACCTGGAGAAGAACATCGAAGTGCTGGCCGAAGACGCGCTCGCGTTTATCAGTCGGGCTGAAACCGTGACACTGCCGAAGGCTCCGGGCGCGATCGCCGCGCTGGGCGTGGTGCTGGGCGCTGTGGCGGCCAGCCTCAAGGACATCGGCGGAGCCGCCGCAAACCCTCTCAACATCTCGCTCGACACCCAGGCCGTCGCCGACCTCAAGACGGTCTGGCCCGATGTGGTGAAATTGGCAGAGTCGCTGGGCATCAAGCTGTAGCAAAAAGCGACACCTCAATACGGTAAAAGGCGAAGCGCCCAGGGCTGGTACCCCTGGGCGTGTTTTTTTCTCGCGGCGTCCTCTTTTTGGTTGACACCTTATTGCAATGTGCCATAAGGTTGTTTTCATAAAGGAGAACAGACCGCCATGAGCGAACTGTCCGTTGCCCCCTCTGTCCAAACCGAAGCGCTGGCCGATGTTGTGATCGGCGGCATCCGCATTACCGAAGCCACGCAGGTAGAAGTCGACCCGTTGGCGACAATCAGCATGCGCCGGCTCGCGCAGAAGCTTACCTGGCTGCTGGAAGCTGCCGACCGCAGAGCCGGTTATCTGCGCGTCGAGAGCGATGACAGGCTGCGCCATGCCGATGTTGTGCGAGACATTGCGGCCGCCCGCGCTTTGGCCGAGCTGCTGATTTCCGCTTTTTAAACGGGGCGGCTTGAGGCCGCCCCTTGCATTTCCTGGAGGTTCAAATGGCAGATGGAGACGAGCAGTCAGCGATGGCAGGGCAGAGCTATGTATACCTTCGCTCGAAGTTCGAGCCGCTTTACACTGTGGGATTTTTCGACCCGGCCGGCAAATGGCATGCGGAGTCGGATCACGGCAGCCAGGAGCAGGCTGCGGCGCGAGTGCATTACCTCAACGGCGGTACCCCGGAGAATGAGAAATGAAGATCCTGCGCTTGCAAGCGGAGAATATCAAGAAACTCAAAGTGGTCGACATCACGCCGACCGAGGACCTGGTGCAGATCACGGGGCGCAACGGGCAGGGCAAGACCTCCGTGCTCGATTCGATTTTGTACGCGCTGGCCGGCAAGGATGCGATCGACGCGGTGCCGCTGCGCCGGGGCGAGAGTCAAGGGAAGATCGTCATTGACCTGGGCGAAACCCTCGGCATAAAGGACTGGACCGTGACCCGGACGTTTTCGGAGCGAGAGGGTACCCAGCTGACGCTGACCAACCGCTTCGACAAGGCGGTGATTCGCGGCGGCGACAAGGACAAGCTGGGGCCGCAGCAGACCATCGGGACGTTTATGGCGAAGATCACGATGGACCCGCTGGAGTTTGTGCGGCTGGGCCGGGACGCCAAAGGGCGGCGTGAGCAGGCCGAACAGCTGCGCCGCATGGTGGAGCTGCCGATTGATCTCGAAAAGCTGGACCGCGAGCAGGGGGAGGACTACGACCGCCGCCGCCATGTGAAGCGCGAGATGGAGCGGCTTGAAACGACGATCGAAGGGCAGGAGACGATTCCGGAAGGGGTCACGGCCGAGCCGGTCGACGTGGGGGCTTTGGCCAAGGAGCTCGAAAAGGCGGGCGAACACAACCGCAAGATCGAGCGGCAGAAAAGCAGGCGGCAGGAGATGCTGCGGGAAGCCGAACGCATCGCGGCCGCATTCGAGGGGGCGATGCAGGACGTGGCCGAGATGGATCGCCGCATCAAGGAGCTTCAAAAAACGATCGAGGATCAGCGCAAACTACACCGGGCCAAGGTGGACGAAGCCGAGGCTTTGGAGGTCGGCAAACTGGCCGACGTGGGCGCGCTGACCCAGAAAATCACGGACGCGGAGCGGAACAACGGATGGGTGCGCCGGCGCGGCGAGCGGCAGAAATTGGAGGCTGAACGGGTTCGCCACGCGGTTGAACTGGAACAGCTGCAGTACCGCATGGCGATCCGGGACGAGGACCGGAAGAATGCTTTCGCGGAGGCAAAGATGCCGGTCGACGGACTTACCTTTACCGCCGATGGCGTGTACTGGCACGGTTTGCCGCTGGAGCAGGCCTCGGGAGCCGAGCAGTTGAGGGTATCGATGGCGGTTGCCATGGCCGCGAATCCGAAGCTGCGGGTTTTGCGTATCGTAGACGGATCCCTGTTGGACGACGAATCGCTCGATCTGATCCGGGAGGAAGCGCGCAGGCGCGACTTCCAGGTCTGGATCGAGGGTGTGGACACCAGCGGCGAAGTCGGCTTTGTTCTGTCGGAGGGAGAGGTGGTGTCAACGCCCCAGTCCCGCGGCGAGCAGCCCGCGAAGCCAAAGGCGGGAACCCGCAAGAAGAAGGCCAGATGAGCAGCGAGCGTTCCCTGACGAGGGAAGAGCTGCTTGCCAGGGTGCGGGCTCTGCAGCGAGGCCGCACCCTCCGCGACCTGGCCCAGGAGATCGGCATTTCCAGCACCTTTCTGCATTCCATCCTCAAGGGTGAAAAGCCGGTGGGGAAGCTGGTGCCGAGATTTTTTGGGCTGCGTCCGGTGGTTCGCTACGAGCCTGACCCGTCGCTCAAGCGCAAACGATAATCGAATCGGCCGCGGGTGCCGGGACAAGGCGCAGTTGCGACCGGTGCAGTTCCAGAACCTTTGCCACGCTATGAAGCGTTTCTTCGCGAAGCGGCGAGCAGGTGTCGCCGATCAACTGTACGATCTGATCGGAGTCGGCGACCAGGCTGCCTCGTTGCACCTCCCGTCCGTCGTCTTCGCGGCTGACAACAAGAAGCAGGGCGGGAGACTTCGGCATGCATACGGGATCGACCATGACAGGCACTCCTTTCGGGAAGCAGCAGTCTTGGATGCATCGTACCGCGATCAAAAACGCCCCCACTGGCTGAAACTGCGGGCAAAAGGGCAAAAGATGAAACTTCTACACGAGTGGACCTTGGAAGATGTACGAAACTTGGATGTGGAGACCGTGATTTACACGGAAACCACCGATCCCGAAAGTAACCGAACGGGTCTTTTTGTCATAGCGAGGGGCGGTGTGGGGCTGTGCGCCTACCTGTGTGTGCCGACGAACCACCCCCTGGCCGCGCTCGACTTCGACGCAAATTCGTATGTCCATGGCGGCGAAACGTATGACGCGCCGGCATGGTGGGATCACGAGCTGTGGGCCTGGGGTTGGGACTACGCCCACCTCGGGGACGCGGCTATTTTCACCCCGGAAGCGCAAAGGGTGATCGACGAGGTCAAGGCTTCTTTCAAAAAGCCGGAAGTGCGTCTTCCCTGGCAACTCGACCCCGATCGCGTATGGCTGCCGCACGATGTGTGGGCCGACTCGCGGGAAGCATGCGCTGCTTTGAACGAAGCGATGCGGGAAGCCGAACGGGAAGCGGAGCGCCGCGCGGCAGCGGGGGAACCGCCGCCCGAGCCTCGGCGGGGCCGTACCAGGGAGGGGCGCGATTGGGTTGAGGCAAGATTTGCGGCCGACCGTGAGCAAACAACGCCCTAGGAGGCGTTTTAAGCCCCGTCGAGGGTCGCGGACGTAGTGAGGGGCCACCCGGAGGGCGAACGCCTCAAGGCGGGCAGGAGGCGGCTTAGCGGCGGGGTCATGCCGGTGCGGCTGCGATGGCAAGCGCCGGAGTGAGACGGAAAGGGCTGGGGTGGAGTCTTGACGGCGGGAGTTTGGCGCTTGCGGCGTTTGTGGGGGTTGGAACGGGCGGTTGGAGGGCGATGCGCGCCTGATCCGGGGGTGATCTGGGCGTGATCCGGGGTTTGAACCGCCTTTGCCCTTGATTTTTATTTCAAAGGGAAGGTTTTGCCGTTGCCTTTCGTTGTGGGAGGCGAAACGGCGTTTGCTTGCCACAAACCGCGAAGCGGAAAGCCGGCAATCCACCGATCCACACAAAACCGCGAAGAACTACCGGGTTTTTATCTACCGGATTTTTTATATACCGGCTTGCGTGACAAAGTGGCCGTGGAAAACCGGGTTTTGACCAATGTTTTGAGAAAAAAGGCGTGACAAAGTGGCCGTAGCCTCCGTGACAAAGTGGCCGTGGAAAACCTGCCAATTCACAGGTTTTTCCACGGGCCGACGATGGCTTTGAGAGGGACCGGCGGTTGGCTAAAAAACAGCGTCAAACCGCTCTCTGTCTGCTCCACGTGTGCGGCGCGGTAGACCAGCAGCACCTGTTCGAGCGCCACCTTGAAGACCCGCCGAAATTCGCGTATCTCCGCATAGCCCATGCCGAACTGGGCGTGCAAAGAGGCCCATGTTATCGACTCAGGTACCCCCTGCTTGACACGATGGAGACGCTGGGCGAGCCAGGAGTAGATGTCGAGTCCCATGGAGGAGTGGGAAAGCGCCGCCAGGTGCGCCTCGTTGAGCGGGACAGCGTGCTTGACCAGGCTCTCGAAGTAGTCGGACGAGAACTTGATGGTTTTCGGCCAGAGCACCCTTTCTCCCTCATCACGCTCCGACCACAGGTCAAATGCCGACGTAAAGCGGGTATGGATCTGCAGGGCATGGCCGTTTTCGCGCAGCGCGAGCCCGATCGAGCAGCCCGCCAGTCGGGCGAGCTGGTCCTTGACGGAGCGGATGTTTCGGCCTTTGGGGTCCATTCCAAGAGCTTTTGAGACAAAGCGCGTGACCGTGTCGGCAGTTTCGACCTCCGGTTTTCCGGTGATGATGGCTTCGGTGCAAAGGTGGGCGAGGACCAGGCGGGCCTTGGGGCCAAAGGGTAGGCCCAGGTTGACCCAGCGCTTTGTGTCCGGTTCGGCCACTTCCCTGGCCGCCAGCCGCAGCGCCACGTTGCCGTTGATCCGCTCCCAGGTGCGCACCCCATCGTCGGGCTCACGGTAGGGCAGAGAGGTTTGGGCAAGCACGGTATGCAGGTACATCGTGCCGAAAAGGTTTTGAGCGGCTGCTGTTTCGAGCAGGCGCTGCTTTGTCGCAGAGAGGGCTTGCTTCTTTGTAGGCATACGGCTCCAGGGAAATGTGTCAAGAAAAACGGCCTCTGCTTGATGCAAAGGCCGTCTGCCAATACCGGTTTTACGCTGGCAGTTTCTCGTCAGCCGATAGCTATTCGGCTGACGGCGGCCCGTCATCTTCGGCCCGGTCGATCCGGATGTGGGCGGTTGCGGACTCAGGAAAGTCGAGGCTGAATGCTTCAAGCCGCAGCTGGAGGCGGCGGGCGGCGAGCAGGTGGGCAGCCTCCCGGTCGGGGGCCTCCACCTCGTCCAACTCCGTCCCGGTGATGGTGATGGTGAAGCGGTTGCGTACCGTGAATGCGGGCATCAGGCGGACTCCTTTTGCAGGTGATCGAAGACCACGCCAAGAATCCAGGCATTCAGCGAAAGCGGCGGCCTTCCCGGCTGGGCATCCTTCACCACTGCCGCCTTCATTTTTGCCAGGAGATCGGGTGAAGGGTAGAGCGAAACGCGGGGAGCATGCTCCCCGTACCGGGGCTCGGACTTATTAATGACGCTTGCCGCTGTCGGCCGGCGCATCTTGGGGAGCGATTTCGGTTTCGATGGTGCTTGTGTTGGCATGTGGAACCTCCGGGGTGAGTGGTTTGTCGGCGAAGCCATAGATGTAGCCGGCCAAAAGCATCATTTCTTCCGCCGCTTTGTTGTCCCGCGACTGGAGTTCATGCACGGCCAGGCCTACGGCGGCCGAGGCACCATAGGCGACTCGGGTGTGTAGCCTGATAGAGCAATAGTCCAGCCCATGTTTTTGCGCGTCCCGCAGGTACTCGTCCGTTGAGGCCAGCAGCGGTCCCGAGCGGTCGGCGCGGTTGATGAACGCCATCATGCGCAGGTGGTCATTGACCAGGCGAACCTGTTCCGCCATCTCGAAAACGTCTTCGAGCGTCCAGGTATCGTAAGGCCGAGGCACGACGGGCAGCACCAGCACGTCGCTCACCGTCAGAGCCGAGCGCTGCGCTTTTGTGTCGCCCCTCCCGGTATCGACGATGATGGCGTCGAAGGCCTGCGCGAACTCCGTTAATGCCGAGTGGACGCGCCCGCCATGTTGTTTGGTGCAGGTGAATCCCGCATCGCCGAGCCGCGCCATGCGGTAGTTGTAGAAGTCGTAGGACGTGGCTTGCTCGTCTGTATCGACCAACAGCACCTTGTGGCCGCGCCCGGCATAGATCACCGCCAGGTGTGTCGCCAAAGTGCTTTTGCCGCTTCCGCCCTTGATCCCGCCAACCGTAATAATCACTCTTTGATACTGTTATAGGCAGTGCATTAAAGTCAAGATAACGTTATGGCAAAGTAGTAATGTTTCCAGTTATTACTTCCGGGGCTAATCTTCGCCCATGCTTTTGTTTTTCTCCGGAGACTTAGATTGCCGCCATGCCAGCTGTGCTCAGATATGGGCATGGGCGGGCTGCCCCGGGCGCGCCCGGGCAGGCCCAGCGCGTGGGGTTGG
>CAXTWU010000005.1:0-36324 GCA_964248025.1 uncultured Acidobacteriaceae bacterium
TCGTGATCGTTACGTCGGCATGCGTCACGCTGCCTCCGTAACCGATGCCGATGGTGTGTTCTACGCCTTTTGATCCGAACCAGCCCGCCAGCTCAAACATGGCCACCACCACCGCGCCGGTCTCCTTTGCTTGCGGCACGACATCGTCGATGTGGTCAAAGTGCCCGTGCGTCGCGAGGATCAGGTCCAGCTTTTCCGGCATGGCGAAGTTCCTGGGGAACTTAGGGTTATTTTTTATAAAAGGGTCGATCAAAACTGTCGTGCCGGCTGCGGTTGTCACCAGCACGCTCGCATGTCCCAACCAGGTCACGCTGGTTCCCCGCAAACACTCCTGCAAACTTCCATTGCCGTTGGCCATCGTGCTTCGTCGCCTCCCATTGTCAGCTCGTTCTTAGGATGCGGCTGGTCCTGCCAGAAGCAAAGCGAGGTCGCCGGCAAGCCCATGTCGCTCGAGGGGATGGATTGTGGTACCTCCGTACTCTTGCAGGCGCGCCGTGCGCTGATAGCTTAGCCGCAGAAGAGAATCTCAGGGAGGGACTCGGTGCTGCAAGGGCGCGAGCCATGTTGATCCAGTTTGCTGTGACCATCGCGGTGCTGCTTGCTTTTTGTGGCCTGGGCATCGATGTGGGCCTGCTTGCGCTCAAGAAGATACAGCTGCAAACTGCGGCCGATGCGGCGGCGGTCGGGGCTTCATTCCAGGCCGGGGCGGCTCAAATAACCGCGGCCCGCGCCGACGCGGCTTTGAACGGTTTTACAGATGGCGCAAACAACACCACCGTGACTGTGACAAGCCCACCCTCATCCGGCGCTTACGCAGGCAATGTGGCCGCCGTACAGGCCACGGTCTCACAGGCAGTGCAGCCTTTCTTCTTTCCCTCCGTCGTTACGCTCAGTGCCGAATCGACGGCAATGGAAAGCAGCGATTGTGTCTATCTGTTTTCGAAGTCCTTCACAAGCGCCCCAAGCTTTTCCCAGGTGGGCGGCGATACCCATGGCGACTGCCCGTTTTATCTTGGGCTGGGCTACAGCGTTGTTACCGGGACAAGTACCGGGGCTCAGTACTACGTTGCCGGAGGCAACGGCATCGTCGCCCTCGGCAGTGTCACGCCGGCACCGGTCTTCAATGCTCCGCAGGCTTCCGATCCACTTGCAACGATCCAACCGCCGGCTCTGGGTCCATGCTTAAATGCTCCAACGCCGATCAATGGAAGAGTTACCGTGAACCCTGGTACCTACTGCGGCGGTCTAAGCTTCACCGGTACGGACGTGACACTGAACCCTGGCGTTTACGTCATTACCGGCAGCTTCTCCATCTTCAGTCACAGCTCGCCCATCGGGCCCTCGCTCAGCGGATCAGGCGTCACAATCTATATGACCAGCGACGGCACTCACGGATACGGCTCCATCAGCATTCAGAATGCGAGTTTTATCAGCCTGTCAGCCCCCACCTCGGGCCCCTACGAAGGCATCCTCATCTTTACCGACCGAAACATGCCCCCACAGCCGTTTCCACACCAGGCGCTGAATGTTGTCAATGCATTTTCAGCCATCTCACTCGATGGCATCCTCTACATGTTGAATCAACAGATCGTCACAACGAACCTCAACCTGACCTGCAATCAATATTTCGGCGTCGTCGCCGACTCACTGTCCATCAACAACGGCAGCCTGACCGTCAAATCCGACTATTCAAACCTAGCCCACGGCAACCCATTTCATGGTTCCCAGGGCGTGGTCGAATGATGACCGCCTATGGAGAATCGAGAGTATGGGGCGCCTACCTGAACTTGCCAACTTGGCTGTTCCCGGCATTTGCCGCCAAGGCATCTCGGAACCGGTACCCTCGCTCCAGCTCGACGGCTTTTCCTTCCGCGGGCAGTCCGTTTCAGTCGACCGGCTACAGGCGGTTCCAGTAAGCATGACCACATCATAAAAGGCGGACACAGAACCATGTCCGCACGTAAATGGTTCACCAACGCAGGCTAAACTCACTCCATGAGCTCCACGGCAGCGCTGCCCGTCTCCGAACCTCGGATCTGCCGGAAACCGGGCAGCCGCTACCCTGACGGTCCTACCCTGGCCTCGCGGCTGCGCTCCGGCGAGTTGTTCCGCCTCGATCCACTCCTTTTCCTCGCGCAAAATGCCGAGCGATACGGCGATCTGGTACATTTCACCGCCGCCGTCCGTCATGTCTTCCAGGCAAATCACCCCGATCTTGTGCAGGAAATGTTGCTCGCCGACGCGCCGCATCACCATCGCGGTGTCGTGATGCAAAAGGCGCAGATCGTTCTCGGCCAGGGGCTGCTTTCAAGCGAAGACCCGCACCATATGCGCCAGCGCCGGCTCGCCCAGCCTGCCTTTCACCGGGACCGGATCGCGGCGTACGGAGCCGTGATCGGCGAGTATGCCGCGCAAACGACGGCTGGGTGGCGCGACGGCGAGGTCCGGGATCTGCTCGAAGATATGCAGCTGCTAAGCCTGCGGATCGTCGGCAAAACCCTTTTCAATTCAGAGCTGGCATCCGTGAACGCCCGCATCGCCTACGCGATCGAGGCGTTTATGGCATTTTTACCGCTCGCCTTTCTTCCCGCGTCCGAGCTGCTGTATAAGCTGCCCCTGCCCATGATGAACCGTATCCGCCGCTCGCGGCAGGAGCTTGACACGCTGATCTACGGCCTGATCGCCGAGCGCCGGGCCGATGGGCTCGACCGTGGAGATCTCCTGTCCATGCTGCTGGCGGCGACCGACACCGAGGGCGGCACGGGCTCGATGAACGACGAGCAGGTGCGCGATGAGTGCGTCACAGCCCTGCTGGCGGGCAACGAAACAACAGCGAACGGCCTTTCGTTTGCCCTTTGGCTCATCGCGCAGCACCCCGATGCCCAGAACCGCTTGCGAACCGAGGCCTTGGAAACTCTCGGTGCGCGCACGGCAACCGCCGCCGACTATGCCGCGCTGCCCTTTGCCCACGCCTGCTTTGCCGAAGCCATGCGCCTGTACCCGCCGGTCTGGACGATCGCCCGGACTGCCGCCGAGGACTACGAGTGGCGAGGCTTTCCCGTCCCGCGCGGATCCATCCTGCTGGCCCCTCAATGGGTAATTCACCGCGATGGCCGCTTCTACCCTGAGGCTGACCGGTTTCGTCCCGAACGGTTTCTCGAGGGCTCGCGGGAAAGCCGTCCCAGGTTCGGCTACTTTCCCTTCGCAGCCGGCAGCCGCCAGTGCATCGGCGAAGGACTGGCCTGGATGGAGGGCGTTCTGATCCTGGCGACCATTGCGCGCGACTGGACCCTTGCACCCGGCGACGGCGCGAACAAAAAGCTTCGCCTCGACCCCAAGGTGACATTGCGTCCCAAAGATGGAGTGAACCTGCAGCTGTGGCGACACAGCTAGCCGGCGGGGCCAAGCACTAGGAAAGAGGCACGGCGGGGCGCATGGGGCGCTTGGCGGGCCGCTTCCACCATGAAAGCAACGGACGGGCTGTCAGCAGCACGGCCAGAACCAGGGTGATAGAGAGCGGCGTCAAAACACCGGTCTTGACGATCCACCAATAGTGCACCACCCCGGCAATCGCCGACACGTACACCAGCTTGTGCAGGGTGCCCCACCCCCTGCCCCCCAGCCTCTGAATGGCTCCGGTCGTCGACGTCAGTGCAAGCGGAACCATCAAGCCCCAGGCGGTGACTCCGGCCCAGATGTAGGGCCGTTTGAGCAGGTCGTCTTCCATGACCGGCCAGCTCCACCCGGCATACAGCCATAGATAGGTGATCAGGTGAAGTGACGCGTAGAAAAACGCGTACAAACCGAGCAAGCGACGAAACCGGATCAACCAGCTCAGTTTGGGCAGCAGCTTACGAAGCGGCGTGATTGCAAGGGAAATAACAAGCAGCCGCAGCGCACCGAAACCGGTGAAAAAGGTGACAGTAGCTGTTGGGTCCGGCCCCAACGCCGAAGGATCAACGGTTGCGCTGCGATACATGCACCACGCCAGAAAAAGGAGCGGCAGCGAACAGGCGGCGTGAGCAAGCGCTTTTAAGTAGGTTATGGCTCGACGGCTCACCCGGCTCCTAGTAAGACTTCTTCAGGTCCATGCCCTTGTAAAGGCCGGCCACCTGGTCCGCATAGCCATTCATCATCAGCGTCGGTTGCCGCTGCTTCCAGATGGGCGCGCCGATCACCCGCTCGCTCGCCTGCGACCAGCGCGGATGATCAACCTGTGGATTCACGTTCGAGTAAAAGCCGTACTCGTTCGGTGCCAGTTCGTTCCAGGTCGTCGGCGGCATTTTGTCGACAAAGCGGACGGTCACGATTGCCTTGGCCGACTTGAATCCATACTTCCAGGGAACGACGATGCGTACCGGCGCCCCGTCCTGGTTGGGCAGCGTTTGCCCGTAAAGGCCAAACGTCAGCAGGGTGAGCGGGTGCATCGCTTCATCCATGCGCAACCCTTCAGAGTAGGGCCAATTGATGCTGGACTCCTTCATTTCCGGCATCTGCTTCGGGTCATTCAGGGTTAAAAACTGCACGTACTTCGCCGACGAAAGTGGCTGGCATTCCTTGATGAACTCAGACAAAGAGTAGCCGACCCATGGAATGACCATGCTCCAGGCTTCCACGCAGCGGAATCGGTAGATACGCTCTTCCTGCGGACGCAGCTTGACCAGCTGTTCGATCGAGAAGGTCCGGGGCTTCTGTACCAGTCCCTCCACCTTGACGCTCCATGGAAAGGTCTTGAGACTGCCGGCATTCTGAGCTGGATCGCCCTTTCCGGTGCCGAACTCGTAGTAGTTGTTGTAGCTGGTTATGTCCTTGTAGCTTGTGGGAGTCACACCGGCGGTCGACAGGGGACTTTTCACTGTATCGAGCCTGGTTGCTGCCTCCACGTTGATCGCGGGACACAGGAGGTTCCGTCCCGCCACCGCGACCAGTCCCGCGCCCGCCGCCCCGCTAAGAAAGCTGCGCCGGCTGCGGTACGCGTTCTCGGGAGTGATTTCGGACGATGGAACCAGTGCGCTTGTACTCGGCTTTCGAATCAACATAGATGGTTTCCTTCCAGCTTCCTGACGCGACCGAAGCCTATCCCTTGGACGCTTTTCCCGGTATTTCAGCGTAGCGCAGGGGGACGCCTGATCGGATGCGATGAACAGATTTATCGCGGCAGAAACGATTTCGCATTCCAAAATGGAACGGCGAGCCCACTGCGTGACAGAAAATCGAGCTGAAGTGACTTCGGTACTGAAAGGAGCGACGGAGTTATGCCGATACTGAACCGGACGACGAAACAGAAGGGATGCGAAGCATAGTGCGAACTCCTCAGTACACAGGCCGAGAATCATCGACCTCCATCATGGGCGCGCCATCGCTGGCTGAAATTATCTCGGCGCTGTCTTTTGCTCTGGATCTGACCGAAGGCGCGGTGCCGGGGCATGCACTGCGAAGCTGTCTCCTGGGAATGAGAATCGCGACAGAACTGCGCTTTTCCAGCCGCATGATGACAGACCTTTACCATGCCTTGCTGCTCAAGGACGTGGGCTGCAGCAGCAACTCGGCGCGCATGTGCGCGATTCTGGGGGGCGGCGATGACCGGGCGGCCAAGGCCGGGGTTAAGCTCGAAGACTGGACCCGCATGAACCGGCCCAGCCTCTCCACGCTGAAGTTTTTTTGGCATACGGTGATGCCGGGAGCCAACCCGGTCCAGAAGCTTGCGGGCATCGTTCGCATCGGCGCTTCGCAGGCAAAGCACAACGAGGAGATGATCGGCCTGCGCTGTGACCGAGGCGCAAGCATCGTGCGCAAGATCGGTTTAAGCGAACAGTCGGCGCTTGCGGTGCTTTGCCTTGACGAGCATTGGGACGGGAGCGGCTACCCGCACGGGCAAAGGGGCAATGCCATCTCGCCCTTGTCGAGAGTCATGGCGGTCGCTCAGCACCTCGATATATTTGCGCAGGAGCGCGGCGTTGAGCAGGCCATGTTTGTCTTGCAGGAGCGAAGCGGCCGCTGGTTCGATCCCTGCATGGTGCGAGCCGCCGAGTCGCTTCACCGGCGCGGCGCATTGTGGAAGTATTGCCTGCCGGAGACAGGCGTCCGTCCGGCTGCACTGGAGCAGCAAAGCCGGGCGGCGGTGCTCGACCAGGCACCGGGCGAATCCTCACGCATGTCTGCCTCGCACATCGACTTGATCTGCGAAGCCTTTTCCGAGGTGGTCGATGCCAAATCACCCTTTACCTTCCGGCACTCCATGGGCGTGACCCAGGCTGCCAAACTGATCGGCTCCCAGATGGGGCTTGGCGAAACCAAACTCCAGCTCCTACACCGCGCGGCGCTTCTTCACGACCTGGGCAAGCTTCGGGTTCCTAACTCGATCCTTGACAAGCCTGGAAAGCTTGACGAGGCCGAGCGTTCCGTCATGCAGGAGCACTCTGGCCTGACCCGCGAGATTCTTGCCCGTATTCCTCAGTACCACGAACTCGCGGTGATTGCCGGCGCACATCACGAAAAGCTGGACGGCTCCGGCTATCCGGACCACATGCGCGCCGAGGAACTCTCGCCTGAAGCGCGGATCCTCGCGGTCGCCGACGTCTATGGGGCTTTAACCGAGGATCGTCCTTACCGAAGCGGATTTTCAGTTGAGAAAGCGATCGAGATCATGAAGGCCGATGTTCCCTACAAGCTGGATGGGGAATGCTTCGAGGCACTGCTGGCTGCTGTCAAGATGCCTGAGGCAGCGCCATTGAGTAGCTCCGGGCAGGTGCCCTGCGATCTCCCACCGGCAGTCCTAGCCGGGGCCGCTGCGTCGACGCCCCTAGCCAGCGCGCCAGTATGATTGGAAACCGTCAGGTTCCACTTGCTTTCCAGCCTGCCTGATCCTGCGCAGGTACGATAAGGGAGGACGCGGGAGCAATCAATGAACGCCGGTTGGACACGGGAAGCCCATGCAGCACTGGTGCGGAGCGAGCGAGTTGCGGAAACGGCTGTTTTGCTGCTGGAAGCTCGCAAGGAGCGCAAGCCGATTGCAGACCTGGACCCGGCTTTACGGCCCGCGACGCTGCAAGAAGCCTATGCTATACAGGACGCCATGGCCGAGCGGCTCGGTCCAGTCGGCGGATGGAAGGTCGGCGCGCCGCGTCCCGATGCCGTGCCCATGTATGGGCCCATGCCGCTGCCCTTCGGTTTCGTTTCGAGTGGACGTACGATCCCCGCCGGCAGAAGCCGGTTTCGTGGCATGGAAGCCGAGATCGGCTTTTTGCTCCGTCGCGACCTGCCCGTCCGCAAGGTTCCCTACACGCGCGACGAGATCCTCGACGCTGTCGGCAGCGTTCACCCTGTTATCGAGGTGTTGGAGTCAGCCTTTGTTGCACCCGAAGAGGCTTCGCACCTGGCCATGGTCGCCGATTTACAGATGAACGGCGGTTTTGCTTACGGGCCGGCCTGCCAGGACTGGCAATCCATCGACATCGCAGCCGAGCAGCTGGAAGTTGTGATCGACGGCGTGGTTCGCTGGCAAGGCATTGGGCGCAATACAAACGGACCAGACCTCCTGCGACTGCTTGAGTACCTGGTCAATGAAGGGCAGTTCCGAACCGGCGGCCTGTCCGTCGGACAGTGGATCACAACCGGCAGCTGGATGGGTAAGCTGACGGCCCACGAGCGTTCAACGGTTGAAGTGCACTTCGCCCACTTTGGAACGGCCGCGTTTTCGTTTGAAAAATGAAACCGCGGCCGGGCGTGTCGCTATCCCAAGCGGGCCAGCATGTCCTCAGGAGTCAACCGGATGCAGCTAAAGATCGGCGTGTCCTTGAGCGTGTAAGGGCTGATCTCGGTTTCGCGCAGCCGCTGTACTAGGTCCAGGAAATCTTCGGGGTAATTGGTTTCAAATGCTACAACAAACTCCTGGTCGTCGATCCCAAACGAATATGTCGTGTTCAGTTTGACTCGCGGATACTCATGCCCCACCCGGATGTGCTCATTCATCAGCCGCTGGCGTTCCTCAATCGGCAGCAGGTACCAGCTTCGCGTCTTCCAGAATGGATAGATAAAGATGTACTTTTGGCCGCCCGGACGAAGAAAACCGCGCGAATCTGCCTGCCCCTCATGCTCGTGATCGATCAGGTACTGCGAACGCTTAGTCATGGAAAGATAGCTGTAGGGCGTTTCGAGATAACCGCCAAGCGCGGAAGCAAGCAGCTCAGCGCGCATCTGGTTCAGATCATCAACTGTGTAGCAGATGGTCCATAGCACCATGTCGCAGTCCCCTCGCAGCCCGACGGTCGAGTAGGACAGCGACAGCATGCGGCTGGGCTGGTTCCACCTCGCGATAACATCAGCAAACTGCTGTCGCTGCTCGGCGCGCTCGGCCGCGGGCAGGCGACGCCATTCCGGCAGGACCTTGTAAAAGGTAAAGCCAATGATCTGCCGGCGCACCGGCTTCTCACTCGGAGCGGCAGGCTGCCGGCTGGCCGCCGTGCTTGCTGGCGCGGATTCTACAATCTCGGGTGTTGCCACTGCGTCTGCCATGGGTTTGCCTCGCCTTCAAGTTTATCGCAGGGGTTGGGAGATCATCGAGAACAGGGCCTGCTTCCCTGAGCGGAAAGTGGCTAAACCGAATCCGCCTCAGAGCCCCGTGCGAAACTGCTCACTTCCCTATTACCTCGAACGGCCGGCCGTTCTGGTTGTGTGCTCTGTTCGGTTTGAGACACCTCCAACGCCCAAAAGTTTGCACTTGGGACTGCAAACACTTCTTCGCGTCTACACAGGCGATCCGACTTCTCGCAAGCGGCCGTATCCAGATGCGACCAGCCCCGCTGGCCGTCCGGCTAGAGACCCGATGCGTATCCGGTTTATCAAACTGGGCATGGACCACCCTACTCATATTCACGGCCATACCTTCCAAGTCACCGGTACGGAAGGGGGCCGGATTCGGGCGTCAGCTTCCTGGCCGGGCATCACCCTGCTGGTCGGTGTGGCGCAGGCGCGCAACGTTGAGTTTGTCGCGAATCACCCAGGCGACTGGATGCTGCACTGCCACACGCCGCACGATTTGATGAAGACCGGCGAACCGGGTCAGCCTGCGGGAGAGGGTTATGGCAGCAGCCTGGCCGGGCATGGAATTCGGCAACGGTGCAGACATGGCAACGGCGACAGCCCGCTTTCCGCACCGGCAGCCAGCGCCTCCATGGTGGGCATGATGGCGGTGGGCATGATGGCCAAAGATAGAGCCCGGTCCTGGGCACATCCCGATGGGTGCGGAGTAGATGGAAAGCATCCTGGCGAGGAACATGGAAGGAATGGAGCAAACCGAGAAGAACATCGACGACAGTGCCGATCGTGTGCCAAGTTTCGGCAGGACGCCTGCAAGGAAAAGACCCATGATGAACATGGAAGCGAGTCCTACGCTGGAAACACCGGAAAACGAGGGCTGCGGGGAGGCTGGAGCGCGTACATGCAGGGCATGATGAATCTTAGCTGCGTGCTGCCCTCGGACAGGTACGACGCTGTGATCGCGAAGATGCGGGATGCCCTGCGTCCCGGTGACCCGTACGCCGCACTGCTGGCCCGCGCCTAGCCGGAAACGAAGGCAGCGATCATGGCAGTGCACACAGTTCCCCGCTTTTCGGCCCTTTTCGGCGCAGGCCGGCTACGGCCAGCAGCCCATGCCCGCTATGCCGGGCATGGATCACGGCGATGCCGCAAAGCCGGCCCCGTCGAAGCCGGCGCAGCAGCCGAGCGAGCAGCCCAGTCCGGCGGGGGATGCAGGCTCTTTGCTCCGCGACGCGGCTCATCTGTAGGAGCCTCTTAACCCTGACTTCCACACCGGCGCGACCGCCCGCGCCCTTGCTGCTGGGCGCGATCAGCAAGCGCGCGCCCCTGCCCTTGCAGCTGTTTCTGGATGCGGGGAAAAAAGCGCCAACTGTAGTCAGCTACCTTTAGTCGCTCGAAATGGTTTGAACGACCGGCACGGTGCTTTCTATTCACACGCCGGGCGGCGCTCTCACCTCATCTATGGGGAGTGAACAAGAGTTCACCACACCCAACCTGCCGAATGGGGGCTTTGATGAAAGACGAGACGGTGGCTGCGATTGCAGTCGGCCTGCCTGCGCGATCGTCGGCGCATGGAGGACTCCAGCCATGAGGGGGCTCACTACCTTGTCTTCCCTCTCGCTCGCGGTCGCTCTGTTGAGCGCGCTTGCCATCGCGATCGACGAGGTGCGACACCCACAGAAGATGTGGATCATGAACATCGTCTGGCCGGTGACGGCCTTGTACTTCAGCGTTTTTGCGGTGTGGGGCTACTTTCGCATGGGCCGCCCCATAGGCAAGGGCGGCAGGATGAATACGGACGGTGAAGGCCAAGAAGCACAAGACAAAGTGGACCGGCATGGGAAGCAAGAAGAAGAGCAAGCCCGGCGCGCTCCAACTTTCCGCCAGGTCGCGCTTTCAACCAGCCACTGCGGCGCGGGCTGCACGCTGGGCGACATTGTTGCAGACTTCACGATTGCGGGATTCGGGCTGACCCTGCTGGGCACGCCGCTCTATGCTGAGTTCGCGGGCGACCTGCTGTTGGCGTGGCTTCTCGGCATTGCCTTTCAGTACCTTTCCATTAAGCCGATGCGCCACCTTTCGCCGCTGCAAGGCCTCGTGGCCGCCATAAAAGCCGATACGCTTTCCATCCTGACATTTGAGATCGGGCTGTTCGGATGGATGGCCCTGACGTATTTCATCTTCTTTCCACGACATCATCTGAAGCCAACCGAGCCTCCTTTCTGGCTCATGATGCAGATCGGCATGGTCCTGGGCTACTGCACGGCCTACCCTATGAACCGCCTTTTGGTGAAATGGGGCACAAAGGAGGCGATGGGGTGAGGGGTGAAACGCAAGAAGAGCAGCCAGGGAAGGACCCCGTGTGCGGCATGGCTGTTGATGCGGCCAAGGCCGCTGGCGCGAGCCGGTATGGGGGCGCGACTTACCAGTTCTGTTCCCTGGGTTGCAAGCGCAGGTTTGACGCGGAGCCCGCGCGCTATCTCCCGGTGCCGGTCTCGATGGCGTCGGCGCAGGTTTCGAAGGACCCCGTGTGCGGCATGACTGTCGACCCTGCCCGGGCCGCGGCGACCCTGGAACACGAAGGAACGCGGTATTTCTTCTGCGGAGCAGGTTGTGCGGCGAAGTTCCGCGCCGACCCGCAAGGCTCCCTGCGGCCGAAAGCCCCCGAAGCCGCGAAACGGGAGCAAGCGGTCGAGTACATCTGCCCCATGGACCCGCAGGTGCACAAGGCGGGACCAGGCAGCTGCCCCAGGTGCGGCATGGCGCTGGAACCGGCCATGCCGATGGCCCCATCCACAGCGGCCGAGTTCACCTGCCCCATGCACCCGGAGGTTGTGCGCTCCGAGCCGGGCAGCTGCCCATTGTGCGGCATGGCGCTGGAAGCACGCGAGATGGCAGCCGCGGAGCAGGCCAATCCGGAGCTGGCCGACATGACCCGGCGTTTCTGGTGGAGCGTTGGGCTCGCGGTGCCGCTGCTGGCGCTTATGATCTCGGCCATGCTCCCTGCGCAGTCCTCGCAGCACAGACTGCCGGGCCAGGCATGGGCCTGGATCGAGCTGGCCCTGGCAACACCCGCCGTGCTCTGGTGCGGGTGGCCTTTCTTTGTTCGCGGTTGGCAGTCGGTCGTGAACCGCAGCCCGAACATGTTTACGCTGGTCGCGCTGGGCGCGGGCGCGGCTTATGGGTACAGTGTGATCGCGACGGTTCTGCCTGGCATCTTTCCCCCTTCGTCCCGGGCCGCGGGTGGCGAACCGGCGTTGTACTTTGAGCCGGCGGTGGTCATTGTCGCCCTGGTCCTGCTGGGCCAGGTGCTGGAGCTGCGCGCCCGCAGCCGGACCGGCACGGCTTTGCGCGCCCTGCTGGGGCTTGCGCCCAAAACAGCGCGACTGGTCGATCCGCAGGGTGGGGAGTCCGAGGTGTCCCTGGCGCAGGTGAGTCCCGGCGACCGGCTGCGGGTTCGCCCCGGCGAAAAGGTACCGGTGGATGGCGTCGTGCTTGAAGGCCAGAGCTCGGTAGACGAATCGATGGTGTCGGGCGAGCCGGTGCCGGTCGAGAAGATGGCCCGGTCCCGCGTCACGGGCGGTACGGTCAACGGCACGGGCAGCTTCGTCATGCAGGCCGAGCGGGTGGGCGCCGACACCCTGCTATCGCAGATCGTAAAGATGGTCAGCGCAGCCCAGCGCAGCCGCGCGCCTATCCAGCGGGTTGCTGACCGTGTCAGCGGCTTTTTTGTGCCGGCCGTGATTGTTGCAGCCGCTGTGACCTTCGCGGTCTGGTTCCTGGCCGGGCCGCAGCCCCGGTTTTCCCACGCCCTGGTCACTGCGGTGGCCGTGCTGATCGTGGCCTGCCCCTGCGCCCTGGGGCTCGCGACGCCCATGGCGATCACCGTCGGCACCGGACGCGGCGCGAGTGCGGGCATCCTGATCCGCAACGCGGAAGCGCTTGAAACCTTTGGCAAAGCGTCAACCCTTTTTGTCGATAAAACCGGCACCCTGACGGAGGGCAAACCCTCGCTGGCCCGCGTGGCGGCGGAGCCCGGCCTGCAGTCCGGACCGCACATCAGCATGGATCAGAAGGACCTGCTGCGGCTCGCCGCCAGCCTGGAGCAGCGCAGTGAGCATCCCCTGGCAACGGCAATCGTCAAAGGGGCCGAGGCGCAAGGGCTCCATCTCGAGTCAGTCGGAAACTTCACCTCCTTCCCCGGCAAAGGCGTCAGCGGTACCGTGTCGGGCAGGCGGGTGGCCGTCGGCAACGGGGAGCTATTGCGACAACAGGGCGTCGAGTGTGGGCCGTTACCGGCCGCGGCCGAAGCGGCGGCAAGCCAGGGCGAAACCGTGATGCTGGTCGCCGTGGACGGCGCCTTCGCCGGCTGGATGGGCGTTTCCGACCGGATCAAGCCGTCCGCGCCCGAGGCGCTGCGCGAGCTCCGGGCCGCCGGCCTCGAGCTCATCATGTTGACAGGCGATAACCACGTGACGGCGAAAGCAGTCGCGGGGCAGCTCGGTATCCCATTTATCGCGGGTGTTCTGCCGGAGGGCAAGGCAGAAGCGGTCAAAACGCGCCAGGCACGGGGTGAGGTGGTCGCCATGGCCGGCGACGGCATCAACGACGCCCCCGCGCTTGCACAGGCCGATGTCGGCATCGCCATGGGCACTGGTACGGACATCGCCATCGAGGCAGGCGGCATCACCCTGCTGAACGGCGATCTTCGCGGCATCCTCCGGGCCCGCCGTCTCAGCCGGTCCACGATGCGCAACATCCGGCAGAACCTGTTCTTCGCTTTTGTCTACAACGCAGCCGGGGTTCCGCTCGCGGCCGGCGTCCTTTTTCCTTTTTTCGGCCTGCTGCTCAATCCCATGATCGCCGCGGCGGCGATGAGTCTCAGCTCCGTATCGGTGATCGCCAATGCGCTTCGGCTGCGGCGGGCGGTGCTTTAGGGTGCGGGAAGGGCCAGGCGCCCTAGGCACGGCAGCCTTCCGGGTAAGCCGCTTCCGACAACCGGTAGTGTGCGGGTGCGGCGGGTGCGGGACGCGCACAAACGTAAAGGCTGCCTAGGACTGCTGCGCCGGCATACCCAGCTTGTCGAGAATCTCGTGCGCGGCCTGCTCCGGGGTTTCCGTGGCGGACACGCGGATCAGGTCGTCGGAAAGCTCCAGTGTCGCCAATTGGCTATCAAGCAGCGCGGGATTCATGAAGTGTCCGGTGCGATTGCTCAGGCGTTCCTGCAAAAGCTGGCGCGGTGCCTGCAGCAACACAAAGCGCATCGCATCCGGCAATCCCTCGGACAAAGTGGCTCTGTAATGCCGTTTCAGCGCGGAGCAGGTCATGACGCCGTTTTGCCCGGCGGCGACCCACCCGGCCAGCACACCGTGCAGGCTTTCAAGCCAGGGCTCCCGGTCGCCGTCGGTTAAAGGAACACCGGCGCTCATCTTCTGCTTGTTTGCTTGGGAATGGAAGTCGTCGCCCTCGGCGAACTGCCAGCCGGTCAGCTTGGTCAGCGCTTCGGCCACTGTGCTTTTGCCCGTGCCCGTCACCCCCATCAGGATCGCAATCACGCCCCGGCTCCAAGGTCGCGGTGCACGTCGGCGAGCACCTGCGCTGGGGTCCAATCGTTGCCGAGATATTGCTTCAGCACTTTGCCGTCAGGGCCGATCTCGACCGTGGAAAGCGTGTGCGACAGGCTGCCGCCCGGCGCAGAAACGGCATCCACGCTGAAAAAGCGAAGCAGCGGGTCCAGGTCTGACTGCCTGGGCGCGGCAAAGGTCCAGTGTTTGAAAGTTTCATGGGTGTACTGCCCCGTGTAGGCGCCGCCGTAGGAGCGCAGAGCTGCCGGCGTATCGCGTGCCGGATCAAACGAAATGGTCAACAGATGGGTGCGATCGTAAAGCGGCGTACCAGCCAGAGCCTTGTCGATTTCGGCGAATTGGTGGCTCATGCGAGGGCAGTAATCCGACAGCGGGCAGTTGGTGTAAACAAAGGTGACGAGCAGCAGCTTGCCGGCATAGTCGTGTAGATGCACGGTATCGCTGCTCTGATCGCGGAGGGCGAAATCGGGTACAGCCTGCCCCGGCTGCAGCCTGCTTACGGGAGCGAGTTCCTTGATTTCCTTGGTGGCGTCGGTCACACGCACCCCGGTCAACACCGTGCCGCTGCCCCCCACGTCAAGTGTTCCGGCAATCCGGTCACCCCGGTGCAGCTTTTTCAGGTCAGCCGGGTCCGCCAGCCGGTACGGCATGATCATGGCATCCATGAAGCCGGCGATGGCCGCCGCGTCGAGCTCGACCTCGCCGGACTCGAAATTGGTACCGATCACTGTGCCGGTGACCGGGTAGTGCCGCACCGGGCTGGCGGCCACAGGAGCGGCCGGGCGGCAGCCGGCAAACATCAGCAGCAAGGCCGGAAGGAGGGCAAGGCGCGCAAAGGTAGCCACCGGTCCAGTTTATATCGCGCCCGCGGCCCGGAAGACGGATTCTGGAGGCGCGCGCCCTGCCGGCCTGCATCGATAAACTAGATAAGTGACGGCACAAGTCTTAACCGGGCAGCGTATGCCCCCATCGCTTGCCGGGGCCCTGGCACGCGGGGCGCAGGTGCTGACGGCCAGCGCTCGTGCCGCCCGGGCGCTGCTGCGGGCGTATGCCGAGAATGCGCGGGCTGGCGGGCGCGCGAGCTGGCAGGCACCGCGCATCGACGACTGGAGCTGCTGGCTGGAGGGACTATATGCCCGGCTCGCCGAGGATAGTGCCAGCCAGCCACTGTTGCTGACGGGCATGCAGGAAGAGCTGCTGTGGCGCGAGGTGCAGGCGCGCGAGGCCGCGGGGGTGGTGTCGCCGGAACGGCTGGCCCGCCTGGCACAAAGCGCTTATGCGCTGCTGGGCGCGTATTGGGCGCACGGGAACCGGAAAGCCGGCTGGGCGGGCGCGCACGAAGATGCGGAACGTTTTCTTCACTGGGCTGCGGCGTTTGACGCACGGTGCGATCAGCTGGGGGTGATGAGCCGGTCCGAACTGGAAGCGACCCTCGCCTCGGATGGGAGCCGGCTGACGGGTGGTGTGCTGCCCGGGGAGCTGGTGCTGGTCGGCTTTGACCGGGTGACCCCCGCGCAGGAGCACCTGCTGGCAGCGTTCGCACGGGCCGGGGTGCGCGTGGAGCATGCCGCCTTGGAGCAGGCCGCGCACAGCCCAGTGGCAGTGTGCGCCGACGATGAACAGCGTGAGATGGAAGCCTGCGCGTTGTGGGTAAGGGCCCAGCTGGAGAAGGATCCCCGGCAACGCATCGGCGTGCTGGTGCCTGCACTGCAGGGCGGGCTGCGCGCGAAGCTGGATCGCGTGTTTCGACGGGTTCTGCAGCCCGAAGGCGCACGCGGTCCAGCCGGCGGTGCGCTTCCCTATGAGTTTTCGCTCGGTGCCCCGCTGGCGCATATCCCCCTTCTGGCTTCGGCGCTGCTCCTGCTGCGCTGGACGGCGGGTCCGCTCCCTTGCGCCGAGCTTTCAAGCCTGCTGCTGGGCGGCTTTGTCGCCGGCAGCGAGGTCGAATCGCTCCAGCTGGCGGACAGCGACCGACAACTGCGCCGGTCCGGGCTGATGAGCACGGAGCTCAGCCGCGGTACGCTGCTGCGCCACGCAGCGCGGCATCCCGAGCTGCTGCCCGCCCCATTTGCCGAGCGGCTCCAGCAGTCGGAGCGAACATTGAACCGCGATGAGTGGAGGCGAAGACGCGGCTACTCCGAGTGGGCCGATGATGTTCCGGCGCTGCTGCAAACCCTGGGCTGGCCCGGCTTTCGCGAGCTGGATTCGGTTGCATTCCAGGCACGCGAGCGCTGGAACAGCCTGCTCACGGACGTGGCGAAGCTGGACGCGGTGGGCGAAAGCCGGCCGTGGGACGGGTTCATCGGGATACTTCGTGAAGAGGCCCGCAACGTCCTGTTCTCGCCCGAGTCGCGCCACGCTCCCGTGCAGATCCTGGGCCTGGATGAAGCAGCCGGACTTCCGTTTGACGCCGTGTGGCTCCAGGGCGCGAATGAGGGCCGCTGGCCACGCGGCGGGTCGCTGCACCCCCTGCTCGCCCCCGCGCTCCAGGGCAGCGCGGGCATGCCCCACAGCAGCGCGGAGGCCGACCTTGCGCTGGCAGAGCGGCAACTGCACCGCGTGCTCGCAAGTGCCCCGGTGATTGTGGCCAGCTATGCGGGCTCGATCAGCGGAGCGGAAGCACGCCCTTCCCCGCTGCTGCGCGGCTTTGCACCCGAGAAGGCTTCCGCTTCGCCCGTGATCACGGCTTGTGCGGTCGTGCGAGAGCCTGAATCGGGCGGTCCCCTTCCCTGGCCGGTCGAGCAGATCGCCGGCGGCAGCGAGGTACTCAAGCGGCAATCTGCCTGCGGCTTCCAGAGTTTCGCGGCGCGGCGGCTCTACGCCGAGCCGTTGGACGAGGAAAGCTGGGGCCTGGACGCGGGCCAGCGCGCGACCTTGCTGCACCGGGCGCTGGAGCGCCTCTGGTCGACTGAGCCCGCGCCCGGCCGGCTGCACACCCGCGACGATCTTCGCCGTGCCATCGGCGACGGAAGCCTCGACGGGGTGCTGCGGGCGGCGATCGCCGGCAGTTTCGCGGGCGCGGTGCGCGAGGCGGGCGGCGACCGGTGGCGCGCGCGCTATCTCGAGCTGGAGCAGCGGCGGCTCGCTACGCGTTTGCGCACGTGGCTTGCGGAGGAGGCCGGTCGATCGGAGTTCAAGGTAAGCGCGCTGGAGCAGAAGATCGACGCGGTGCCCGTGGGCCCGCTTCGGCTGAACCTGCGCGTGGACCGCGTGGACACGGTGGACGGCGACCGCAGGCTGCTGTTGGACTATAAGACCGCCGATCGCGTGGGTCTTGCGCTGTGGAGCGGGGAGCGCCTGGAAGAGCCTCAGCTGCCCATCTACGCCGTATTCGGGGGCATCGCGGAGCTGGCCGGCGTGGCTTTCGCGCAGATACGCGCGGGCAAAGGCAAAACCGGGCTGCATGCCCTTGCGGAGGAGCCGGAGGCACAGGTGGGCAGCAAAGGCGCGAAAGCGAAACCATTGACCGGCGAGCAGTGGGAAGCGTGGGACGCGTCCCTGCGCATGCTGGCGGGGCAGTTCGCACGAGGCGAAGCGCCGGTAAATCCGCGCGATGGGGCGCAAACCTGCAGGCTGTGCGGCCTGTTCGGGCTGTGCCGGGTGCGCTCCCAGCACGACGCGTCGGCACGGCTGGAGGGCGGTGAAGATGAGTGATTTACAAGGGCACCTGTTTGCCGTCGCCGACGTGGCAGACGGGGCGGTCGAACAGGTGGCGCCAGCTCCGGAGTTGCTGCCGGAGGACGCCGCAGTCCGGGCAGCCGCGATCGATACCAGCCGCTCCATCCTGGTGCAGGCCCCGGCGGGCGCGGGCAAAACCGGGCTGCTTACTCAGCGGTTTCTTGCGCTTCTGTCGGAGGTGGAAGAACCGGAGCAAATCCTTGCGATCACCTTCACGCGCGCGGCCACGGCGGAGATGCGCGGCCGCATCCTGGGAGCTCTGGAACGGGCGCAAGGGCAACCGGACGCGCAGCCCGGAGAGGATGAGGCCCTGCCGCTGGCCCGTCGCGCCCTGGCCCACTCGGAGCGCCTAGGCTGGCGCCTGCTGGAGCAGCCGCACCGGCTTGACGTGCAGACGATCGACTCGCTGTGCCTGCGCCTGGCGCATGGGCAGCCCCTGCTGGCGCGGCTTGGCGGGGCGCTCGCGCCGCTCGAGGACGCGGACGCGCTGTATGCGACGGCCGCGCGACGCACCGTGGCACAATTGGGCCGGGGTCGCGACTCCGCCCTGGAAGATGCGCTGGCGACGCTGCTGCTGCGCCGCGACAACGACCTGCTGGAAGTTGAGCGGCTGCTGGCCCGCATGTTGGCGCGACGCGATGCATGGCTGTCGGCGCTGCCGCTGCGGTTTGACGCGGATGTGGACTGGGACGCGGTCCGCCAGTCGCTTGAAGAACCGTTTGCCCGCGAAAACCGCACGGTGCTGACACAGCTGTGCGAAACAGCCGGGCGTTGGCCCGAGATCGCGACGGAGCTTTCGGCGCTGGGCCGCTATGCGGGCAGCCACGCGGATCGCGAGGTCGAGCCGTGCACTGAAGGCAAGCCGGACCCGAGACTGCTGGCGCAGCTCTCTCGGCTGCCTGGGCCCGATCAGCGCGGTCACTGGCTGGCCCTGGCAGACCTTTTGCTGACCGGCAAGGACGAATGGCGCAAAAGCTGGACCGTCACGAACGGGTTCCCTGCGCCGGGCAACGGACCGGGCAGGGAGGAGCGCAGGGACTGGAAAGACCGGATGGGTCGTTGCAGTGAACAGTTGCAGGCGCATGCGCTGGGCGCCCAGCTGCAGGCCCTGTTGTGCCGCGTGCGCTCCCTGCCCGCCCCCCGTTATTCTGACGACCAGTGGCAGACGTTGATGGCCGTGCTGCGTGTGCTGCGACGGGCGGCCGCAGAGCTACGGCTGTTGTTTGCCGAAAACAACGCAGTCGATTTTGTCGAGATTGCACAATCCGCGCAAGCGGTCCTGGAGGATGAAGCGAGCATGCGCGGGCTGCTGGAGAGCGAGCGCAAGCAGCATCTATTGATCGACGAGTTCCAGGACACTTCGCGTTCGCAGTATCGCCTGGTGGCTGAGCTGCTGCGCGAGTGGCAGCCCGGCGATGGCCGTTCCGTTTTTGTCGTGGGCGACCCCCTGCAGTCGATCTACAGCTTCCGCCAGGCCGAGGTCGCACTTTTTCACGAGGCGCGCACGCAAGGGCTGCCCTGCGGCGAAGACCGCCGGCACCCGTGCCATACCTTGCAGTTGACTCACAATTTCCGCTCGCACGCCGAGCTGGTCGGGCAGATGAACGATCGCTTTCACAGGGTCTTCGCGAGCTCAGGCATGGACACATTTGTTCCGGCGAATGCGTTCTGGCAGCCGCAAACGCAGCCGAGCTTTCAACTGCATCCATGTTTTGTAGACTGCGAGGAGCAGGGGGAACCCGCGCGCGAAGAAGCCGCTCAGGTAGTGCAGGTGCTGCAGGCAGAGCTGCCGCAGGTGGCTGCAGCACAAGCGCGCGGGGACAAGGAGTACAGGGTCGCCGTACTGGTGCGCTCGCGCACGCACCTGGCCACGATCCTGCCGGCCCTGCGTGCGGCCGGTCTCGCCTACCGCGCGGTCGAGCTGGAACCACTAGCCGACCGGCCTGAAGTGCACGACCTGCTGATGCTGCTGCGGGCACTGTTGCATCCGGCCGACCGCGTCGCATGGCTCACCGTGCTGCGTGCACCGTGGTGCGGGCTGTTGCTGGCCGACCTGCACAGGCTCTCTGGCGAGGATGACCCGGCAGTGCAGCGCAGGGCTGTACCGGAGCTGATCGAGGCGCGGGCGGGGCTACTTTCGCCGGATGGGCAGGCTCGGCTCGGTCGCACATGGAAGGTGCTGCAGGCGGCCCTGCAAACCCGCTACAGCGAGGGCAATCACCTGTCACTGGCCGCCTGGGTGGAGCGAGCATGGATGGCGCTGGACGGCCCGGCCTGCCTTGGCCCGGATGCCCGCGAAAACGCGGAAGCGTTCTTGCAGTTGCTTGACGACCTGCAGCCGAGCGGGGTGGAGGTGTTGCGAGGCGACTTTGCCGCGCGGCTCGCGAAGCTGTGCGCCGCGCCCGATCCGTCGGTGAGCGAGCGCTTCGGCGTCCAGGTTATGACGATCCACAAGAGCAAGGGCCTGGGCTTCGAGGTCGTGCTGCTGCCAGGTCTGCATCGCAAGCCACGCGCCGACGGCACGGAGCTGGTTGCCATGCTGCAGCGCAACCGCGCCGAAGATGAAACTGACGCTCGAAACAGCGCGGAGGTCGGAATGGAGCTGCTGCTTGCGCCCATCGGCAGCCGCGAAGACCCGGAGCAGGACCGCACCTACCGGTGGGTGATGGCGGAGCGCCGAAAGCGCGACGCCGATGAACGCAAGCGGCTTTTCTACGTCGCCTGCACCCGGGCCCGGGTGCGTCTACACCTCTTCGCGACCGCCGAAGTAAAGGATGGTCAGCTGCGGAGGCCGGACGAGTGCTCCCTGCTGCAGGCGGCGTGGCCCGCGCTGGAAGAGGAGCTCGCCGCGCGATTGCCGGCGGCGGGGTTGCAGCTGGCGGCCTCCGGGTATGCAGCAGAGGCAGCGCCGGCAACGGCGAAGCAGGCAACCATCGTGCGCCTGCCCTCGGACTGGACCCCGCAGCCCGGACCTGCCGATGTGGCCTGGGCCAACCCAAGCGGCGGCCGCAAGGCCCTGTTTACGCGAACAGAAGGCTCGCTGGCCGCGCGTGCACGCGGCACGGCGATGCATGCCCTGCTGGAACGGCTGACCCTGCTGGCTGCCGGCAACTCGAGGGCCGGTGCGCTCCACGCTTCGCGCAGTACACTTGAGAATCTAGCCGTGCGCATCCTGCGAGAACACGCAGTGTCACCCGCCGGCATGTCCGCGACCGCGCGCGAGCTGGCCGGCCAGGCGCTGGCAGCGGCCACGAGCGACATGGGCTGGTGGCTGCTGAAGCCGCACCCGGGCGCGCTGGCCGAAAGCACCTGGCAGGTTTGGGATCGCGATGAGGCGCTGCGTACCCTTCGCGTCGACCGCAGCTTCATTGCCGGGGAGCAGGCAGGGCAGGACGGAGAGAGTTGCCAGTGGATCGTGGATTACAAGACTGGCGCACCGGCCGGGCAACTCACCGATCCCGGAGACCGGGCGGCGTGGCTTGCCGGGCAGCAGGAAAAATGGCGAGCGCAGCTGGAGGCCTACGGGACCGCTTTCGGCAACGCAAGGCCCCTGCGGTACGGACTGTTTTTTCCGGAACTGCTGGAGTTTCTGAGCTGGAACGAGAGCGAACCCGGCTGAAGCGCGGCACTCGCCGCGAAGGGCAGCAGGAACGGAACGGTGGCCGGGCCGCCAACTACAAAGTCGGTTCCCAGGATGAGAGCCCAGGATAAAAGCCCAGGATTCAGCGAACCGGCTGCGCGTCCCCTGGCTGCGACTCGACCCCGCTCGCGGCCCCGTCGACCGGCAAGGGCGGCATATAGTGCCGAACATCGGCGCCGCGAATCCAGAAGATCACGTCTTCTGCAATATTGGTCGCGTGATCCGCCACGCGCTCCAGCGAGCGCGAGATCACCAGGGCATTCAGCGCTTGTGGCGTCAGATGCGGCTGCTCTCGCATCACGTTCAGCAGGGCATGGTAGGCGCTACTATTCAGGTGATCTACCGCATCATCCATGGCCAGCACCTCCTGCGCCGCGTCGGCATCTCCCTCCACAAACGAGTGCAGGGCACGCCGCACCATGTCGGTCGCAAGACCTGCCATGCGCGGAATATCGACGGGCAGGTCTGCCGCATGCAGGGTGTGCATCTCCCGCACGCGCTCAACAATGTTGACAGCCGAGTCGCCCACCCGTTCCACGTCGGCGTTAATTTTAATCACAGCCAGGATAAAGCGCAGGTCGATCGCCATGGGCTGCTCCATCGCAAGGAGGTCAAGCGCCATCTGGTCGATCTCCCGCTCCTGGCGATTGATCTGCTGCTCGGACTCTTCGACCTGCTTGATCAACGCGAGATCGCGGGTTCGATAAGCCTCGACGGCCCGCTCAATCGATTGCTCGGCCATGCCGGCCATGACCAGGATCTTCTCCTTCAGGTCGCCGAGACTCTGGTGAAATCGCACACGCATATCAGCCAAACCTGCCGGTGATGTAGTCCTCGGTGCGCTTGTCACCGGGGTTGGTGAAGATTTTGTGCGTGGCCGCGAACTCCACCAGCTTGCCCGAAAGAAAAAAGCCGGTACGTTCAGCCACACGGGCCGCCTGCTGCATGTTATGCGTCACGATCACAATGGTGTACTGGCTTTTCAGCTCAAAGATCAGGTCCTCGATCTTTGCCGTGGAAACCGGGTCGAGCGCCGAAGCAGGCTCGTCCATCAGGAGCACTTCCGGGTCGACCGCGAGTGCGCGCGCGATGCACAACCGCTGCTGCTGCCCGCCCGACAGACTCGCGCCGGACTTCTTTCGGAGGTCGTCTTTCACCTCGTCCCACAAGGCGGAATGCTGGAGCGATCGCTCCACGATCTCGTCCAGAACGCGCCGGTTCCGGAAGCCGTTCAGCTTGAGCCCGGACGCCACGTTGTCGTAGATCGACATCGTAGGAAAGGGATTGGGGCGCTGAAATACCATGCCGACGCGACGGCGAATCTCGACCGGCGCGGCAGCCTTATAGATGTCAACATCGCCGATGCGGACGGTTCCGGCCACTCGCCCACCGGCATTGGTCTCGTGCATGCGGTTCAGGCAGCGCACAAAGGTCGACTTGCCGCAGCCCGAAGGCCCAATCAGCGCGGTCGCCTGGTTGGCCGGAATATTCAGATTGATCTTGAAAAGCGTCTGGTGTGTGCCGTACCACGCATCCAGCTCGCCCACCTCGATAGCAACGCCCACTTAGCTTGTTCCTTTCAAAATACCGCGTCCCGCGACGTAGCGCACCAGCGCGACAGACACAACGATCAGCAGGATCAGCACCAGCGAGCCGGCCCAGGCTAGACGGTGCCAATCGTCGTAGGGCGAAATGGCGTAGATGTAGATTTGCAGCGGCAAAGCGGCAATGGGCTGGTTCAGGTTGCTGCTCCAAAAGTTGTTGCCGAAGGCGGTAAACAGGAGCGGCGCGGTTTCCCCGGCGACCCGTGCAAACGCCAGCATGCAACCGGTAATGATGCCCGGCGATGCGGTCTTCAGCGTGATCGACAAGACCGAGCGCCAGTTCGGCACACCGAGGCCCAACGCTGCTTCCCGCACCGAGTTGGGTACCATCAGCAGCATCTCTTCCGTGGTGCGGGTGACCGTCGGAATCATCATGATGCCGAGCGCGACGCCGCCCGAAAAAGCCGAAAAGTGTTTTTGCGGCAGCACAATCAGCGAGTAGACCGCGATGCCCATGACGATCGACGGCACGCCGTTGAGCACGTCCGCCGTGAAGCGCACGACGTTGGCGAAACGCGAGCCGCGGCCGAACTCCGCCAGAAAGATGCCGGCGGCAATGCCGACCGGGATGCCCATCAGGCTCGACAGCCCCAGGATCACGGCCGAGCCGAGAATGGCGTTGGCCATGCCGCCGCCGGCCTCGCCGACCGGCTTGGGAATTTGTGTGAAAAACGCCAGGTTGAGCGAGCTGGCACCCTTGTAGATCAAGTACACAAAGATCGCGACCAACGGTGCTACGACCACGATCGTACTGAGCACGGCCAGGGCGGTTGCCAAATGATTGGCAACGTTGCGGGCAGCACGATTGCCCTTCCGAATGGCGACACGGTCGTCCATCGCGCGCCCCCTACACGGCCCGCGCGGGCGCGCCGCGTGTAACAGCCCACACCAGCAGCCGCGCCAGGGCATTCACGACGATCGTGACCACGAACAGCGCCAGGCCGATCTCAATCAGCGCGCTGAGATAAAGGTCATCGGAGGCCTCGGAGAACTCGTTCGCGATCACCGAGGCCATGGAATAGCCGGGCGCAAACAGCGACTTCGCAATCTCGGGCCGGTTTCCAATCACCATGGTGACCGCCATGGTTTCGCCAAGCGCGCGGCCCAGGCCAAGGATCACTGCGCCGACGATGCCGATACGCGCGTTGCGGAGCACACCCATGCGGATCATCTCCCAACGGGTCGCCCCGAGCGCCAGCACGGCTTCCCGCTGCGAATACGGCACGGCCAACATCACCTCGCGCGTAAGCGAGGAGATGATGGGCAGGATCATAATAGCCAGGATCACCCCGGCGGCCAGCATGCCGATGCCGTAGTTGGGACCGGTAAACAAGGTGGTCCAGCCGAGCAGCTTGCCCAGCACGGGGTTGACATGCTCACGCAGAAGCGGCACCAGCACAAACACCGCCCACAGGCCGTACACCACGCTTGGAATCGCGGCCAGCAACTCTGTTAAAAAAGCGAGCGGCGCACGGAGCCAGCGCGGGGACATCTCCGTAAGAAATACCGCCAGGCCCACGGCCAGCGGAATCGCGATCACCAGCGCGACCGCGGAGGAGACCAGTGTGCCGTAGATAAATGGAAACGCGCCGTAGTCGCCTGAAACCGGGTCCCACGCGGAATGAACGAAAAAACCGAAGCCGAATTTTGCAAGGCTAAGGCGCGAGCGCAACACCAATTCGCTCACGATCAGGGCCACGATGCCGAAGATGGACACCGCGCAAAGAACCATCAGCCCGCGAAACACCCGGTCGCTCCCGTTGGAGCTGCCGCGCCCGGCGAGGAACTGACGCACCGGCGACGGGCCAGACCGGGCTGGCCCTGGACCGCTGCTCGGGGTACGGATGGCAGGCTCCGAAAGTCTGGGCATCGGAATCTGCTGTGATTGACTGTCCACCAGCGTGCACTCTATCTAACTTCGTTGAACAAGAGGTTAACAGCTCGGGCAGCGCAGATGCCGTCGAGCCACGCGGGCTCGGCAACCGAGCAGCGGGGGAGGCGCCGGGGCTGCCTTCCCCCTTGCTGGAGCTACTTCATTTGGGCGACCGTCGCACGCACCTTGGTGGCAACTGTTGCCGGCAGCGGCGCGTAGAAGAGCGATGCGGCTTCGCTTTCTCCATGGTCCAGCATCCAGACCAGGAAGTCCTTCAGCACCCTTGCCTTGGCGGGATCCTGCCCCTGCGTCGGGATCAGCAGCCAGGTGAAGCTCGAGATCGGGTAGACCGTCGGCCCCATCTCGTTGGTGATGGAGATGCGATAGTCCGCCGGCATCACTTTGACCGCCGCGGCCGCAGCGGCCACGCCCTCGATGCTGGCCTTGACATACTGGCCCGACGCATTGCGGACCAGCCCAAAGGCAATTTTGTTCTGCAAGGCATAAATCAGTTCTACGTAGCCGATCGACCCCGGCATCTGGCGCACCAGGCCCGCGATGGCCTCATTGCCCTTGCCGCCCAGTCCCTTGGGCCACGACACGGCGGTTCCCGCGCCCACGCTGTTTTTCCACTCCGTGCTCACCTTGGAAAGGTAGTCGGTGAAGATAAAGCTGGTCCCCGAGCCGTCCGAGCGATGCACAATGATGATGTCGGTATTTGGCAGCTTCACCCCGGGGTTGTCCTTGGCGATGCGCGCGTCGCTCCAGTTCGCAATCTTGCCGAGGTAGATATCGGCCAACACGTCCGGTGAAAACCGCAGCTCCTGGTTCACGCCGGGCAGGTTATAGATGGGTACCACCGCACCCAGCACGGTGGGGATCTCCTGCACCTTGACCTTGGCGGCGGCAATCTGCTCGTTGCTCATCGGGCCGTCGGTCGCGCCGAAGTCGACCGTGCCTGCAGTGACCTGCCGGATGCCGCCGCCCGAACCGATCGGCTGGTAGTTGATCTCGACCCCGGGATGCTGTGCGCTGTACTCGGAAAACCACTTGGAATAGATCGGATCCGGAAAGGTCGCACCTGCTCCGTTGAGCTTCTGCGCGAGGGCTGATGTTGCGGTCGAAAGCACCAGGGCGGCCGCCATCAGGATGGTTGTGTTCTTCACGTTGCCTCCGTTTGTTTTCCGTTCTATTGTGCACATTGCCTGTTACAGGAGCTTTACACCCCCTTTCCGGAACGTCGTCGTCTGTTTTGTTTCGCGCCTCCGGACGGGGGGCCAGTGGCAGGCTGAAGATAAAGGTGGCGCCCGCGCCCAGCACGCTTTCCGCCCGAATGGCGCCCCCGTGGGCCAGCACAATGTGCTTCGCGATCGCAAGGCCCAGCCCGGTACCGCCCGAGTCGCGCGACCGCGCCTTATCCACCCGGTAGAACCGTTCAAAGATGCGCCGAAGGTGCTCGGACGCAATGCCGGGACCGAAATCCTGGACGAAAAACTCGACCGACTCGCCCCGGTCCCACGCACCCACGCGCACCCGCCCGCCCGCCGGCGCGTACTTCATGGCATTTTCTACCAGGTTGCCGAAGACCTGGTTCAGTGCATCAAGGTCGGCCAGCACCGGGGTCGACGGGGCCGGCACCTGTTCCAGCTCCATCCCGGAGGGAAAAGCCATACCGGCCAGCGACTCCATCGCGTCCTCAATCAGCATATCGGCCGGCACCGGCCGCGGATGGATGCGGTAATCTCCGGCCTCGACACTGGCAAGCGCCAACAGGTCCACGGTGAGCCGGTTCATCCGGGTTGCGTTGCGCAGCACGATGCTCAAAAACTCCCGCCCCTGATCCGAAAGCTGGGGCTCGGCATCGCTCACCGTTTCCACATAGCCGATGATGGAGGTCAGCGGGGTGCGCAGCTCGTGCGAAACATTGGCCACAAAGTCCCGGCGCATCAGCTCGGCCCGCTCGATCTCTGTGACATCATGCAGCACGGCGACCGCGCCGCCGCCCGGCATCGGCGCGGCACTGACGGCAAACACCCGCCCGGGCACAAAACCGGTGGCGCGGCAGCGGCCCAACAAACCTTCTTTCATCGCCACCTCGACGGCGCGCAGCACATCCGGGTCGCGAATGCACTCAACCAGGGGCCGCCCTTCGCGCACGGCCGATGGGGCCATGGTCCTCATCTTGGAGTTGAACCAGGTGATCTGCGACTGCGGCGAGATGCCGACCACGGCCTCCTGCATGCTGTCGAGCAGCACGGCCAGCTCGCGGCGCGAGCCTTCCAGCGCGCGAAAGCTTCGCTCCAGCTGCACCGCCGTGGCATCCAGGGCGTGGGCGACCTCGGAAATTTCGTCGAGGCGGCCTTCTTCGACGCGGGCCGACAGCTCACCCGCTGCCACGCTGTTGGCAAAGCGAACGATGCGGCGAAGCCGGCGCGCCACCCGGTCTGCCATCAAGACCGCGATGGCAGTCGCAAGCCCCAGGGACAGCAGCGATGCCAGCAGCAGATCGTGCCGCAGCAAAGCCAGGGTGGATTGCACTGCATCGAGTGAAAAAGCGAAGCGGGCCGTGTTGACGCCGGCAGGCATCGTCACGACCAGGGTCTGCCCCCCGCCTGCCCCGTGCGCCTGCGCCAGCAGCTGCCCACGTGGCCCAAGCACCGTGACCTGCGCGCGAGCCGCGAGCGCCTGGGCCTCCACCACCGCCGGCAGCGCATCCCGTGGGGTTTGAGCCAGCTGCGCTGCCATGCCGCGGGCCTGCCGGTTGAAGTAAGCGCCGGCCTGGGCCCCCAGCGAGTGCTGAACGATGCGACGCACCGAGAAGTCCAGGATGGCCGTACCAAGCGACAGCAGAAGCAGAAACGAAAACAGCAGTTTGGTGAAAACGCGGCCTGTCATCGCATCGCATCCCGTCTACAGCTGTGAGCCGCCTCGGCTTGGCAGCCTGTGGCGAAAATTCACCGGTCCGCTTGGACACCGCATCCCTGCCGGGTCCGCTCAGCTCTGGGCAACCTTGGGGATTTCGAACCGGTAGCCGGCCCCGCGAACGGTCTTGAGATAGCGCGGGTTTTCAGGGTCGACCTCGATCTTTTCCCGGATGCGCCGCACATACACGTCCACCGAACGCGGCGTGACGAACCGGGCATCGCCCCAAACCGCGTCCAGCAGGTGGTCGCGCGAAAACACCCGCCCCGGGTGCCGCGCCAGGTAGTCGAGCAGCCGGAACTCGGTCGCCGTTGTTGTTGTCAGCTCGCCGCGGACCTTGAGCTGCATGGCTCCGGCGTCAATGACAACGTTTTCGAACTGGATGGTGAGCGGGCCTGCTGGACGCTCAAACCGGCGCAGGACCGCCTTGACACGCGCCACCAGCTCGCGCGGCGCAAACGGCTTGGTGATGTAATCGTCGGCCCCGAGCTCCAGTCCCAGCACCCGGTCGTTCTCCGATGCCTTGGCTGTCATGAAGATGATGGGAATGGTCGACAGCTGGGCGTTGGCTCGCAGCTTGCGGCACACATCCAGGCCGTCCCCGCCGGGCACCATGATGTCGAGCAGAAACAGTGCGGGCGCAGCCCGTTCGGCTTCGACCAGCAGATGGACGGGCATAGGAAAAATCCGGGGTGTGTAACCGGCCGCCTGCAGGTGGTGATCGACCAGCCGTGCAATATCGGTGTCATCTTCCAGGACAAAAACGGACGTGCTCAATCAGTTGTGCCTTTCTCCGCGCCGTGCGGCTCGCTCTAGCGTACTCCCGCCCGGTCGCGCTCGTGCAAACACCGCATGAATTCTGCGTGGGCGGCCCGAGTGTGTGCCGGCGGGCCTGCGACGTCCATCCTGATCGCGCCCGGGAAAGGCCGGATCAGCCCTGCTCGGCCCCGGACGCGATAGGGGATGCCAGTGGAGCGGGAACGGCCTTGGGGCGCTTGCGGAACCACGGGCCGCCGCCCATCAACGGCCGCTCCACCAGCGCGTAAAAAACAAGCGCCAGCAAAAACACGGCCGCCGCCAGCACGGGCATCCATACGCCCCAGATCAGCCATGGGTTGTGCAGCGGCACGCGGCCCAGCAGCTCTTCGGCCACCGCCTGAACGACAACAATGTGTGTCAGGTAGATGGAGTAGCACATGGTGCCGATCAGCGCGAACCAGGGCAGACCGAAGACCCTGCGCCCGACAGCTCCGTGCAGCGCCCCATGATAGATCAGAAACGCTGCCGGCAGTCCCAGCAAAGGCGCAAGCACGTTGGCCGCGAAGCCCTGCGGGTGCGCGTCGATGCGGTTGAACCAGAGCCCGATGCCGCCCAGCAACAGCAGCCCCGCCAGCAAGGCGGCATCGTAGAGCCGCCCCGGCTTGATGCGGGCCAGTACGCTGCCCGGCGTGGAAAGATCGGCGGTTGCGATGCCGGCCAGGAAGTACGGCGCGTAAACCGGGAGGCCCAGGCGGTAACGGTTATCGAACGGATACACGCCATGCAGCCACGCCATGCCGGCGATCAAGGCCGCGCCCAGGCCCCCAAGCAAAAGCATGCGCGCCCGTTGGCTGCGCACCCGCAGGTAGCCCAGCATAAAAAAGGGAACCAGCAGGTAAAACTGGATTTCGATCTCAAGCGACCACATGGGCGGATTGAGCCGGGAGGCAACGTTGTAAACCAGCCCGTGGAGGTACAAGGCGCTGGCCGCGAAACTGGCCGAGAGCGAAAGGCTGGACTGGCTGAACGAGCTCGCCCCTTCGGGCTTGTGCCCGCTGACCGCGAGGATCAGGTAGCAGCCCAGCAACGCGATGAGGTACGGCGGGTAAATGCGGATAAAGCGCTTGGCATAGAAATCGCGAAAGGTCCAAGCGCGGGTGCTCAGCAGAAAGGCCTGCGCGATCACGAGCCCGCTGATGAAGAAGAACAGGTCGACGCCCACCTCGCCGTGCAGCATGTACGGGTTCAGGCTTGCCGTATGCACGCCGTGTGCGCTCAGCCGTTCGACATAGCGATCGGCGCGCAGCGACGAGTGCCAGATAAACACGACCAGGATTGCCAGGAAGCGCAGCCCGTCCACCTGCGGAATATAGGGCGCGCGGCCGCGGGGCCGGCCCAGTGTACGCGGAAGATCGAGAAAACTCTGAATGGTATTGGGCATGCGCATCGTCGCGATCGCCGGTCGCGGGGTCAGACTAGCATGGGCTCCGCCCGGCGGCGAACCATCAAATGGATTGAACCGGCAACTGCAGCAGATCGGACACGAGACCGACCTCTTTCTGGACAAACGGCTCGCCATAACGCACCCCGCCGAGCAGGCCGTAGTGGCGCGCCTCGGCAAAGGTCCGCTCGCGGATCTCCCCTTCCGGCACAAACAGCCCGGCACCGGCGGGCTGGTCGCCGTACTGCGAGCCGTAGGCCATCAAGGCCCGGTGGCGCTGCTCAATATACGGGGTGATGTCGACCACAAAACTGGGGCGCACATCGGCGTACAGGCTCGCATACACGATCTTGAACGGGCGATGCGGTGCCTGTTCGCGCCCGTCCTTCCCAGTGGTGGCAACTTTGTGCAGGCCGGATAGGAAGCAGGCTTCGTAGCCCAGAGTGGAGCAGGTGCTGTGGTCGGGGTGACGTGCCTGCCAGTAAGGCAGGATCACGACCCGTGGCGCCAGCGCGCGCAGAACGCGCACGATCTCCAGCCGGTTTTCGTAGGTGTTTTCAACATTGCCGTCCGGCAGCGCGAGCGCCTGGCGATGCCCCACGCCGAGCAACCGCCCCGCTTCGGCTGCTTCGGCTGCTCGTTCCACCGCCGTGCCCCGGGTGCCCGCTTCGCCGGCCGTCAGATCCAGAATCGCCGTGGACTGCCCCTGCGCGCGCGCCCGCAGCAGGGTGCCGCCGCAAGTTTGTTCCACGTCGTCGCGGTGCGCGGCAATGGCCAGGATGTCGCAGGACGTCATCTCCATCTCCTTCAAAAGAAAAGGCGCGCGGCGGCACCGCGCGCCTTTTCCGGCCGGTACGGTCTAGTACCAGGTGTTATCCGAATCGGTGGGCGCGTCCATGTAGGCCACGTCCACCACCGTTCCCTGGATGGTCACATTGGCATTGTCCAGCGTCTTTCCCGCTTCGGTGCCGTAGATGTACACCTGCCCTCCCTCGGCTGTGTACACCTTGTGGAGCCCTGTAATCGCCGCGATGCCGGTGCCGTCGCCCTTGTAGGACTCGATCGCTGTGACGGTGTTCGTAGCCGTGTTGAACATCGTCATGCAGCCGTATGGAGTGGGCAAGCCGGACTGCGCCTGGCGGTATCGCTCGCCGCCCTGGCAGTTGGACGACCCGATCCACAGCGTGTTGTCGTCGGCCGCAATCATGCGCATGTGGGTGCCGTCCGAGATCGGAATCGGTGCGCCCACCGCTCCGGTCGCGGGATTCAGCACGGACAGCTCGCCCGTAAACAGGCCGTCCGGCAACTGCCGCTGCCCCGCGATATACAGGCTGCTGCCGGCAAACAAGGCGTCGGTCGCGCCGGCTGGTACGGGGATAAAGCGCGAGGTCGCCAGCGTGGCGCCAGCCGGCCCTTGTGTGCCCGTGTTCAGAGCGGATGCGGGCAGCGGGATCTCGGTCACGCCGGCGGTGGTGCCGCCGCACTCCGGGCCACAGTCGATGACGTACACCGAGGAGCCATCCGGCGAAAACACGGTACGGATCGGCTGGTCCACCCGCGCCGCGCTTGTGTCCACCGGGTACACGCAGTACTGCGGCAGGTTTTGCGGCTCGCAGTCTTCTGCGGCCCGGCCGTTGATCGCAAAGTGAGGCTGGTTTACGGCCTCCCCCTGCTGCGTCGCGTTCAGGTGCACGACGCTGTACACCAGGTTCTGGTTGCGAACAAACGCAAGCGCAATGGTTCCGGACGGGTTGATCGCGACCCGGTACACCCCGGGCAGGTTGAGCAGAAATGTGCTGGGCGCGGTGGACGCGTCAAACATCTCCAAGACGTGGTTCTGCTCCTGCGCGGCCACAATGAACTGCCGGGTAGCGGAAGCAAAGATGGAAGAAGCCACAGCCCCGTTGGCCGGGGGGGCGAAACCGGCGTTGGCGGCGGTTTCAGACGCGTAATTCACCGCGGCCAGGGTGCCGTCCGAGCCTGAAAACACCAGCCCGACCTGCTCCGCGGGCAAGTTCTGAATCGTAAGCGGCAGCGAAGTCGCTGTGTAGCCTGAGATGGGAAACGAAGCAATGGTGTTGTTGTAGTTGTGCCGCACATCGTACAGCCCATCCACCAGGAACAACTGCCCGCGCCCGGGGTTCTGCACGGCGATCAGAACGCGATTCAGAATGCCGCTGGGCGGCAGGTTGCGGCCTGCATAGTAGAAATTCTTGCCGCAGGCTGAAAGCACCACGGAAACGAGCAGAAGGGCGGCTACAGCCGAACCCGCGCGCAACGAACGACGCCCGCGACCGGCAAGGGCCCGGCAAACCAGCTGAAACAACAAACGGCACAATGGCAAATGGAAACCCCGGACTCGTTCGGGACGCAAAGAAACGCCTCGGGAGCAAGGCTGAGTATAACAAAGCGCCCCCGGCAGCTGGCAGCGGTCGGGCCGCTGGCATAGCATGAGACCTACTCGATGACAGACTCCGAAACAGCATCCGAATCGAATTCCGGCCGTAGCCGGCTCCAGCACATCTTCGGGGAGCGCCCCGTGCTTTGCGACGGCGCCATGGGCACCACCTTGTATGAGCGCGGCATCTTTATCAACCGCTGCTACGACGAGCTGAACCTGTCGGAGCCGGACCTGGTGCGCGGTGTGCACGAGGAGTACCTGCAGGCCGGCGCGGAGCTGATCGAGACCAACACCTTTGGCGCGAACCGCTTTCGGCTGCAACGCTTTGGGCTGAGCGAGAAAGTGGACGCAATGAACCGGGCCGGGGTGCGGCTGGCGCGAGAAGCCGTCGCGCAGCTTAAAAGCAAGCAGGCCGCCGACGCCTGGGTCGCCGGTTCGGTCGGGCCGCTCGGCGTGCAGATGGAACCGCTCGGCCGGCTCGCGCGCGAAGACGCCCGCGCCGCCTACCGCGAGCAGATCCACGCGCTTGCCGCCGGCGGCCCAGGCGTCGGCGTCGACCTGCTTGTGATCGAAACCATTATGTCGCTGCGGGAGGCCGAGCAGGCCCTGGCCGCCGCACGGGAAGCCGCGCCGGGGCTGCCGGTCGTTGCCATGGTCACGGTGGATGAGGAATCGCTGTGCCTCGACGGCACCGGCCCGGAGCTCGCGGCGGCGCGGCTGGCAAGCTGGGGTGCCGACGGAGTCGGCGTCAACTGCAGCACAGGGCCGGCCGCTGTTTTAAGCGCGATTGAATGCATGGCCGCCGCCACGGACCTGCCGCTGTTTGCCATGCCCAACGCCGGGGTGCCGCGCGCGGTCGACGGCCGCAATATGTACCTGTGCTCCCCCGAGTACATGGCCGGTTTCGCGCGCAAGTTTCTCAAGGCCGGCGTGCAGTTCCTGGGCGGCTGCTGCGGCACCACGCCCGCGCACACCCGGGCCGCGCGTGCGCAACTGCGAGCCCAGGCCGCCCAGCGCGTCGCGCAAAAGGCAGCCGGCGAAAGCGGTCCGCGTGTGCAGGTGATGCCCGACGACGCGACCCCGCCACCGCCGCTCCGTTCCCGCTCGGCGATCGGCCGGCTTCTCGAAGAGCGAGGCTTCATCACGCTGGTCGAGATCGTGCCGCCGCGCGGCATCGACACCACGCGCGAGCTGGCCGGGGCCTGCCTGCTGGCCGAACACGGGGTCGATGCCATCAACGTGCCCGACTCGCCGCGTGCCTCGGCCCGCATGAGCGCGCAAAGCCTGTGCATCCAGATCCAGCAACGCGCCGGTATTGAGACGGTGCTGCACTACACCTGCCGCGATCGCAATCTCCTGTCGATCCAGAGCGACCTGCTGGGGGCCTCGTCTATCGGGCTCAAGAATATCCTGTGCCTGACGGGCGACCCGCCCAAGCTGGGCAACTACCCGGACGCGACCGCCGTGTTCGACGTAGATGCGATCGGGCTGGTGAATGTGGTGCGCAAGCTCAACCACGGGCTCGATATCGGAGGCAATGCCATGGGCGCGTCCACCGGTTTCACCGTGGCAGTGGCGGCCAACCCCGGCGTGCCGGATATCGAGAATGAGATCCGCCGCTTTGCCTACAAGGTGGAGGCCGGCGCCGAGTACGCGATCACCCAGCCGGTGTTTGACCTGCGCTTGCTTGAGGGTTTCCTGCGCCGCGTCGAGCAGTTTCGGATTCCCGTGATCGCGGGTATCTGGCCGCTCACCAGCCTTCGCAATGCGGAGTTCATGCGCAACGACCTCCGTGTGGCGGTGCCGGACGAGATCATGACGCGCATGGCCGGGGTTACGGGGGCGGACGCGTCCCGGGCCGAGGGCGTGCGAATCGCGCAGGAGATGCTGGCCGAGGCACAGCCCATGGTGCAGGGCGTCGCCGCCAGCGCCCCCTTCGGGCGGTACAGCACGGCAGTCGAGACGCTGGGAGCCGTGCTTCGCGGCGGACGGCGGTCCCTTCGATGGCGCCCTAGCCGTTTCGGCCCGGCAAACGGGTTGCGCGCGTTAGGCTGGATGAAGCATGTCTACTTTCGAGGAAAACGTAAAACAGCTTGAAACCATCGTCGCCCAGCTCGAGCGCGGCGACCTGCCGCTTGAAGACTCCATCAAGCTGTTCGAGGACGGCATGCGCCTGTCCTCGGCCTGCAAGGAGCAGCTGGAGACCGCCGAAGGCAAGGTGCGCATCTTGACCCGGCAGCGCGACGGCTCGCTTGAACCTGAGCCCTTTCCCCGCGAAGTGGGCCCGGGAAATGGGCCGGCAAACCGATGACCTCAGTACCCATTCCCCACGCGGGAATGGCCCTATGATGGACGAACAACCGCCCTGAAAAGTGGTTTCAAGGAGCTCTCCCATCTTGACCGGTACTGACCCGCAAACCTCCACGCAGACGACCTCACAGACCATCCCGCACCCGCGCCCGCAGCGCCAGCGACGGCAGTGGTCCTCGCTCAACGGCGATTGGGAGTTCTCCAAGGGCCGCCAGGCCGGGTATGCCCTGCCGGAACAGGTGGACTGGGACGCGCACATTCTGGTGCCCTTTAGCCCGGAAACCGAGGCCAGCGGGGTGCACGACCCGGGCTTTTACTCGGCCGTGTGGTACCGCCGTACCTGGCAGCAGGCCCCTTTGCGCGCGACGGAGCGGCTTTGGCTGCATTTCGAGGCTGTGGACTGGCGCGCGACCGTTTGGGTCAACGGCCACAAGGTGTGCACCCACGAGGGCGGCTATGCTCCTTTTGGGGCCGACATCACCGACGTGCTCGCGGGTGGGCTTGTTCAGGAGGTGGTGGTTCGCGCCGAGGATGACCCCGCCGACCTGGCCAAGCCCCGCGGCAAGCAGGACTGGAAACTCGAGCCGCATTCCATCTGGTATCCACGCACGACCGGTATCTGGCAGACGGTGTGGCTGGAAGTGGTGCCTCAAACGCGCCTGCAATCGCTCCACTGGACCAGCAGCCTGGACCGTTGGGAGATCGGCCTGGAAGTCCTGGTGGTGGATGAGCGCGAGCCCCAGGCCAAGGCCGGCCCGCTTGAATTGTCGATCCGCCTGTCGGTCGGCGAACAACTGATCGCGCAGGACCGCTATGCCGTGATCGCCGGCGAGGTGCACCGGCGCATCGCGCTGTCGGACCCCGGCATCGACGACTACCGCAACGAACTGCTGTGGTCACCGCAATCGCCCACGCTGATCGAGGCGCAGGTGGAGCTGCTCGACAGCACCGGGCAGCAGCTCGACCATGTGGAAAGTTACACGGCGCTGCGCTCGGTCGCGACCCAGGGCGACCGCTTCCTGCTCAATGGGCGGCCGCTCAACCTGCGGCTGGTGCTTGACCAGGGCTACTGGCTCGAATCGGGCATCACGGCGCCGGACGATGCGGCGCTGGTGCGCGACATCGAGCTCACCAAGCAGCTCGGCTTCAATGGGGTTCGCAAGCACCAGAAGATCGAGAGCGCGCGCTATCTGTACTGGGCCGACCGCTTGGGACTGCTGGTGTGGGAAGAGATGCCAAGCGCTTATCGCTACACCACCAAGAGCATCCAGCGGCTCACGCGCGAGTGGCTGGAGGTGATGGAGCGCGACCGCAGCCATCCATGCATCGTGGCCTGGGTGCCGTTTAATGAAAGCTGGGGTGTGCCCGACCTGCCGGAAAGCCCCGCACAGCGCCACTACGTGCAGTCGCTGTACCACCTGACCAAGGCGCTCGACCCGAGCCGCCCGGTGATCGGCAACGATGGCTGGGAAAGTGTCGCCACCGACATCATCGGCATCCACGACTACGACTACGACCCGGCGCGGATCGGGCAGCGTTATGGAATCAACGACATCGAAGCGCGGCTGCTGAA
>CAXTWU010000006.1:0-33663 GCA_964248025.1 uncultured Acidobacteriaceae bacterium
CCTTCAGAATGGCCGCGTCCGCGCCGATAAAGCCGCGCGTCACTACCTCCGGCGCCCGTTCCACCTTGCCCGTCAGCTTGTTGATCGTCAAAATCGGCAGCACGATGCCGTCTTCCGACAGGTTGCGGCGGTCGCGAATCACCACGTCCCCGACTACGTCAGAGGTCGAACCGGAATCGATGCACACGCGCCCGGCCGTGACCTTGCCCGACTTGCGCGCCCGTGTCCGCGTGATTTCAAGAATGTCGCCATCCTCAATCAGCACCGCTTCGCCGATCACGCCTGTCGCCTTGGCCAGCTCCGCATGCTTTTTCAGGTGGCGAAAGTCGCCGTGGACCGGGATAAAGAACTTCGGACGCAGCAGGTTGATCATCAGCCGCTGCTCCTCCTGCGAAGCATGCCCAGAGACATGGATCAGCCCCATGGTGCCGTCGTCGTAGAGGATCTCGGCCTCGCGCCGGTACAGGTGATCGATCACGCGATAGATCGACTTTTCATTGCCGGGGATCACACGCGAGCTCAGCAGAACCGTATCGCCCGGCGAGATCCGCGCGTGCTTGTGGTTGTCGACCGCCGCGCGCGACAGCGCGCTCATCGGCTCACCTTGCGTGCCTGAGATCAGAACCATCACGTTTTCCGGCGAGTGGTCGCCGATCTGGCCCGGATGGATCATCAAGCCCGGCGGCAGATTCAGGTAGCCCAGGTCCTGCGCGATCTCGCTCGACTCCATCATCGAACGCCCGACCACCGCGACCTTGCGTCCATGCTTCTGCGCCAGGTCCAGCGCGATCTGGATTCGGTAGATCGAGCTTGAAAAGCACGAGAAGAACAACTTCTTCTTGGTCCGCTGAAACACCTCGTCGAGCCGCGGCTTGACCGCCCACTCGCTCGGCGTGTACCCAGGGCGGTCCACGTTGGTTGAGTCCTGCAGCAGCGCCAACACGCCCTTCTGCCCATATTCCGCAAACTTGTGGAGGTCGAATGCCTTGCCGTCCGGCGGCGACAGGTCGATCTTGAAGTCGCCCGTGTGGATGATGACACCCACCGGCGTTTCAATTGCCAGCGCGATGCAATCCACCAGCGAGTGAGTGACGCGAATGGGCTCAATCGTGAACGGGCCGATGGTGAACTTCGCATTGGGCGCGATCTCGACCAGCTCCGTTTGATCAAGCATTTTATGCTCTTCGAGTTTGCCCTCGACATAGGCCAGGGTGAACTCGGTGCCGTAGACCGGCACGTTAATCTCGGAGAGGATCCACGGCAGACCGCCAATATGGTCTTCATGACCGTGCGTCAGCAGAATCCCGCGCACCAGCGCACGGTTCTCCACCAGGTAAGTGATATCGGGGACCACAATGTCGACGCCCAGCAGTTCTGACTCCGGGAACATCAGCCCCGCGTCGATCACCAGAATGTCGTCTCCGTAGCGGACGGCCATGCAGTTCATGCCGAACTCGCCGAGGCCCCCCAGGGGAATGAGTTTTACGTTTTCTTCAGCCATCTTTAAATTCCCATGTTATCAGGTGGCTCCGGGGGCAGCGGCGGCATGGGACACGCCGTCGCGCCGGCACACGGTTTTTTCGGGGTAAATGTGATTCCGCAGCATCGCGATCTATGGCCGGCTTCTTCGTATTTAATGAAGGGTATGCAAGTACCCGTGGATACCTGGCCAAAGTCTGCCGATCGCATGCTGGAGGTAGCCGGGCTGCTGATCGCAGCCTCACACGTTGTATTTCTGCTCCTTCTTGTGCTCTGGTTTGGTCTCCACCGCCCCAGCAGCTGGGCCTTGTTCAAAGCGCGTCTCTGGGCCACTCTGGGAGGCCGGCCCATGCCCGAGCGCCTGCCCGGCGGTCCCCAGTATGAAACACGCATCTATCGCCCAACCGGCCCGGATCTGCCCAAGCGCGGCACCCCGGAGCGCAAGGCCCTGATGGAGCTTTCCGACGCCCGCCGGCGTGCGCGCGGGCCGCAAGGCTAGTGGGCCGCCGCCACCCGCGTCGGCATACGCCTTGAAAGAACGGTCATTCCAATCGCCGCCAACGCCAGCAAGGCGGCCGCTAAAAAGAATGGCGAGCCGGGCAGGTGCACCACGGCTTCCGCCCCAATAGACTTTGAGAACACATAGGTAAACAAGCCCGGCCCGATCAGCCCGGAGATCCCGCGCAGCGAATGGATCGCCCCCTGCAACTGCCCCTGTTCATTTGCTTCCGCGCTCGAGCTCATGAGCGACTGGGCCGCCGGCCATACAAAACTCATGCCGTTCATCACCGGTATCCCCAGCCACAGCAGTACGCCTGTTTTTGACAGTCCAAACATGGCGAAACCGATCGTGCCCAGCAGCAGCCCCAGCACCATCGAACCACGCTCGCCGACTGCCTTGACCACCCGCTTCACCAGCACCCCGCCGTACAAACCTGAAAAAAGCCCGACTGTGCCGAGCGACAAGCCCACCGTCCGGTCCGTCCAGTGATACCGGTAATCGCCGTATAGCACATACACGTTCATCAGCGACTGCTGCGCTACATACGCCAGCAGCAGCACCGCCGACAGGCCCATCATGAGCCGCGAGCGGGACAGCATCCTGAGCGAGCCGACCGGGTTCGCCCGCCGCCACGAAAACGGGCTCCGGTTCTCACGCTTTAGGCTTTCCGGCAGCACAAACAGCCCATACAGGCCGTTGAGCAGGCTCAGCCCGGCCGAGGCCCAGAACGGCGCGCGGGGGCTGATGCCACCCAGCAGGCCGCCGATCGCCGGGCCCAGCACAAACCCCATCGCAAACGCCGCCGCCAGCAGCCCAAACGAGGCCGCCCGCTTTTCGGGCGGCGTCACGTCCGCGATATACGCCTGCGCCGTCGGCACACTCGAGGTCGTCAGCCCCGACACGATGCGCCCCAGCAGCAGCCAGCCCACCGTCGGGGCCCAGGCCATCAGCAGGTAATCAAATCCCAGCCCGAAGTTCGACAGCAGCACGATCGGCCGGCGCCCCCAACGGTCGGACAGTGAGCCGACCACCGGCGAAAACACAAACTGCATTCCTGCGAAGACCGTCCCGAAGATGCCCAGCAGCCGCGACGCTTCGGACGGTGTCCCGTGCATCAGCCCTTCCACCAGCCGCGGCAGCACCGGCGCGATCATGCCCAACGCCAGCATGTCGAGCGCTACCGTGAAAAAGATAAACAGCGCAGCATTGCGCCGAGGGCCGCTCTGAGACGCAATTCGGGGCAACCCCGCGGCCGCCGGTGAACGGTCCAGCGTGTCGGCCAGCGCCGGCTGCGCACCCGACAGCTCCGGGGCGGGCGAATCGGCTTCCTGTCTATCGTTCTGTTCGGTCGGCATCACAGGTGAGTCTACCGGAAGCGAGCTACGGAACCGTGGAGGCTTTTCGCGCGTACCGCAGGCTAGGGCGACCGCGAACCGGGTCGTCAATACGGAGCAAGCATGCAACAGTACGGACGCGTTTTCCTTCTCGGCTGCGTCGCCACCCTGCCCCTCGCGGTGAGCGTAGCCTATGCCGACGACAACTGCGGCAAGCCGGATCATCCATCCACCTACCGGCGAGAGCCTGGCGACACTTCGGACTCGACGCGGCTTGACCTGGTGCGCCGCTTCAGCGGCACCGGCACGGTCGAAATCAACGTGTGCAATGGCGAGCTGCGGGTCGAACCCTCGCGCAACCCTGATCAGCTGCGGGTCACGATCGCTTCTCCCGGTGCCGATGCCGACCTCGCCCGGTATCTCCAGGATCTGAAAATTTCCGACACAAGTGCGGTTGTCACCATACGTGTGCCCGGCAAGTACCACCCGGTCGTCACTATCGCTCTGCCCAGCTCCTCCCGCCTGCACAGCGAAGTCAACCTGGGTGCCGGCACACTCGTGTTCCATGCGGACAACATCGCGGGAGACCGTGAGGCCAACGTCGGCGCCGGCACCGCGCGCGTCCTGCTGGACGGCGATCGCGACTACGCCGCGCTTGAGTGCAACGTCGGCATGGGCTCCATGCAGGACGACCGGCCCGGCGGGGCCCACGCGTATGGGGTGTCCAGCAAAAGCATGCAGGGCAAAGGCAAAGGCACAGTCGAGATCAATGTTGGCGCGGGCAAGCTCGTTTTGTCCTCCGGCCCCCAGTAGCGGGCCCCCGGTCGCGGTACGATCGCCCTATGGACAGCACCGAAGCCCTGACCCTGCTGGAGCAATCCGCCGACCCGTTCGCGTTGTTCACCGCCTGGCTCGGTGACGCCGAAGCGAGCGAGCCCAACGACCCCAACGCCGCCGCGCTCGCGACCGCCACCCCCGACGGTGTCCCTTCCATTCGAATGGTCCTGGTCAAGCGCTCCGACGCGCGCGGCTTCTGGTTTTTCACCAACGCCGAAAGCCAGAAGGGAACCGAGCTCGAACTCAACCCCCGCGCCGCCCTGTGCTTTCACTGGAAGACGCTGCGCCGCCAGGCTCGGGTCGCCGGGGTGGTCTCGCCGCTGCCCGACGAAGAGGTTGACCGCTACTTCCACACTCGAGGCCGCCGCAGCCAGGTCGGTGCCGCTGTCTCGCAGCAAAGCCGCCCGCTTGGCAGCCGCGAGCAATTGGCCGAGGCCGTGGACCGCTTCGCCGCCGAGCACCCGCCCGAGTCCGGCGAGGTGCCGCGCCCCGCGTACTGGCGCGGCTACTCGGTGCAACCCACCCGCTTTGAGCTCTGGCTCGACGGCCCCGACCGTCTCCACGACCGATTTGTCTTTACCCGCGAGAGGAGCGGCTGGGCGAAGCAGCGCTTGTGGCCTTGAGACACAATGCAGCTATAACATTGGACTGGATTTACTGCGTTCGGCAGTCAAATCGTCCTGGACAGGACAGGCGTGGCCTCTACATGGCCCTGAACCGCCCTGCGAAGAACCGCCGCTGTAATCGCTAAATGCATCTGTGTCGTTGTCAGTAGGACCTTGTGTAAGACCCGGATCATCTATATTTGCATTTTCATCCATAAGCGAGTCGCCGTCCGAGCAGTCATAGCAATCGCCAAGAAAATTATTATGTGATTCTTCATGAGCAACGAAGTGGCCAACTTGCGCAGGGTCGTTTATCACGTCACCAGACAAAAATTCTTCGGAGTTGTCTATTATATTGTAGCCAAGGCTGGAATCGTAATGAGATTGACTTGCGTTCCCTGCATATCCACCGCCACCTGCATCCATGACGCTCTGCGGAACTGAGGTGACATACACTTGATTTGTAGTCCCGTTTAGATTAACCGAACTTTGTGTTTGAACGAAGTTATAGCTTACGTTTTGAGTGTTGTACGCCATTGCGTCCAGTGCGAATGCTGTCATGACCTTTTGGGCTGAGTCGCTTCCAGGCGGAAAGCTGAAACTGTCGATGTAAACTGTTACGTTCGAATTGGGAGCCCAGGAATATGGTTGATTGTGACCCTTGGGATCATTTGGGTCAGCATTCGATGGAGGTTGTTGTGAGTAGCAGGTCGCAAGCGATACGTTAACAGCAAAAAGAAAGAGAAGCCTACGCATAATAACTCCTTCACCTGTGACTCGCTTGCGGTTATTTGGAGATGTCTTCGCTTACAGCGGCGAGTAGACTTTCCTGCGAAGACACATCATAGGGATCATTAACGCTTCTTCGTTCCATAGGCTTCCCATTTGCAGATAATTCGACTGGTACGGAGTTTGAAAGATCCCAGGCTTTCACAACTGTGTAGGCACGATTTAACGAGGAGAATTTCAGAAATAGTAGATAGCGTTTTCCTATATCAATTGGACTCGATCCCATTGCGGGACCGACGGATTCTACTCTACCGTTGGCAAGCCTAAGCGTGCCGCCACCCTGAAGAATCGTTATAGCCTTTTGTTTAAGGCTATTTTCATCCTTGATAATTTTCTCGGGTTGAAATTTAAGCTCTGAGTATATGCTCGTGTGATCTTGAGAAAGATATGGCTGAAATGAATCGACAGTACCAACAGCAATCATGTCACTCAAAGCAGACGGAATGCGAGGAACCGGCCGACGATCTATAAACACATGAAAGTGCTCCTGATTAGAACTTTCAGGAGCAACATCTAAATCCCTAAGCTGGTTTTGAAATGCGACGGGGCTGTTGTATGAGGAGCTTCGCGCCGCGCGTTCCTCCGGCGGACTGGTGTCCTTCACTGGATCGATCTGATTCACTGGAGTTGCCAATAGAGTTATCCCGTTATGAGTCTGAGCGGGAGCACGCTGCGCCAATGTAGGAAAAGGAGCAACGACAAGAACTAAGTAGAGAGCCGCAGAAGAATAAATGCTCATCACGTCACCTCATCTACCATTACAATACTCCACGAAAGCTGTGGAAAGTTTTGTCGAAAAGCAAAATCAGTGTAAGAGGTCCTCCGGCGCCGTACTCAGATCCGTCTTCCCGTCCCGCTATTCACAATCACCGGCGTATACACACTCAGCCCCCACTCCTCCGCTTTCCCCTTCGCAATCGCGCGCGATCCCGGCACCACCGCATTCTTCGAATGACAGCGGGCTTTCAGCCCTTCCTGGGATCGCCGTGCCGTGCACCACGTCATACACCGGCGTTCAACAGCCCCAGTCCCACCCGCTCCGAGCTCTGGGCTCGATGGTCTCGACCGCCTCCACGACCGCTTCTCTGTACCCGCGAAGGCACTGACTGGCAGAAACCCGCCTTGGCACCAGGGAGAGTGCTGTTCCGCTGCGGCCTGAAGCCACAAGCGGCGGGCTGATGTTCCGTGGTCGTCGGCGCTTGCGAAACTGGGATACTGTCTAGGTGAGGCTTCCGCATCAAGCGCGCCCCCACATGCGCATGCGCGCCCATTTATTTCCCAGCGGAGTCAGTCCTGACCGGCACCTCTCCCCAACGCGCTCCGCATCCGCTCGCTGCCGCACTCCTGCTACGTGGGCGGCAGGCCGGCTGGGCCATTGTTCTCGGTGCCTGCAGCGGGTTCTTTTGTGTGCTGGCGCGGCTCGGCTTTATGCAACTGCAGTGGTGTTTTACCCATAGCCGCGCGCTTCTGCCCACCGCAGCAGCCGCGCTGCCCCCATGGTGGCGGGCCCTGGTACCGGTGATTGGAGCCCTGCTCGGTACCGTTGTGCTCCGCCTCCAACGGCGAGTCAACGAGCGCCGAAAGGAAAAGCCGGAGCCATACGTCGGCTACGTGGAAGCCGTGCAACGGAAGGGCGGGCTGATTCCGCTGCTTCCAAACCTGTGGCGGTTGGCCGCAGCCACCTGTTCCATCGGCACCGGCGCTTCCATTGGGCGTGAAGGCGCGATGATCCAGTTCGGCACTTCCATGGCCGCCACCCTTGGCCGGTTCAGGCCGTTCGCTGCCTTCCCGCTCAACCGGCAGGTCGCCTGCGGCGTTGCAGGCGCGGTGGCGGTGGCCTACAAGGGCCCGTTGACAGGTGTGTTTTTCGCGTCCGAGATCGCGCTTGGCGCCGACGCACCCGCCCAATACCCGACGCTGCTGCTGGCCGGTTTCAGCGGCTGGTTTGTCGGGCGTTCTATCCTAGGGGCCAACCGTATTCTGCCAGGGGTCGCCGCGTTGCCCCACCCAGCGTGGCGTTGGCTGCTTCTTCCGCTTCTGGCAGTGCTGCTGGGGCTGTTCGGGCCGGCATACCAGGCCATCATCCACGGCGGGGGCGGGGCTCTGCGCCGTCTTCCGCTTCCGCTTCTGTGGGGCGGCTTGGCGGCGGGACTGCTGTCGCTTGCCGACCCAAAAGTCTGGGGCAACGGCGATGCGGCGCTGCTTGTTCTCACGAGTTCAGCCACGCCCGCCCTCCAGCCCGCACTTGTGATTCTGCTGCTTCGCACCATGGCAACCGCTGTTTGCGTGGGCGTGGGCACGGTCGGCGGCGTACTCACACCCACCCTCTTCACCGGGGCATCGCTGGGACTGTTGGCGGCGCACTTGGTGCAGGTCCCTGCGCCCCTCGCTTTTGTTCTGGTGGGGTTGGCATCGCTGCTCGCGGCCGCTACCCACGCGCCGATCATGGCTGCCTGCATGGCAGTGGAGTTGACGGGTGCCTGGCCGCTGTTTCCCGTCCTGCTCGCCTGCACCACGATCGCGTCGTTTGTGGCTCGGCGTCTTTCGGTCCGTACCCTTTACGGCATCGCGAGCACCCAGCCCGGTGCGGCCAAACGCTAAAAACAGCACCCTGAGGGTGCGATGGCCACGCTCAGCCGCACATATTCCACCAGCTCCGGCGTCAGATACCCGGGAGGCTGCACGGCAAACCGCCGCTTGCCCGCATGCAGCCGGCTTGCCACGCCCTTCCACTGCGGCGCAAGCGGGCGCTCCACCGCGATGACCGCATCAGCCCGGTTCAGAAACAGCCGCGCCGAATCCTTGAAGTCCGCCGTTCCGGCATCCAGCACCGGCAGGTACAGGTCGGGCCGCAGAAAGCCCATGATCGAGTTCGACTCGACGATGCAGGGGCCGCCCGCGGCCAACTCCCTCCGTACCCGCCCCATCGCGTCGGCCAGCATGCCGACGCGCGTCCGCACCCAGACCGAGCGCTCGGCGCCTGCCTGCAGAAAGCGCGCCGTGTCGGTCAGCTTTTCGCCCGGGTCATAGGCCCGCGGGCGCTCCGCGCTTATGGCCATCGTATGGTCGTCGGTTTCGCAGTCGCAGGGCGAGCCGTCCGCCGTGCAAAAGCCATGTCCGTACTGGGTAATCTTCATCGCGGTCCAGCCCAGTTCCGGCATGGCCGCGATCAAGCCCGCGACCACAGAGGTTTTGCCGATGTTGCGGGAGTGCCCGCCCACAACGATCACCGCCATACTTACCCCTTTCGCCCTCTTCTGGACAGCCGTGCCAGTGTCGCCAGCTCCCTCAGGTACTGCGCGATCGGCCTCGCCGGCGTACCCCAGAACAGCACTCCAGGGCCCTGGATCTGCTTGTGCGAAGGCACCCCACACTGCGCGCCAAGAATCGCACCCGTTCCGATGGTGACGTGGTCGGCGATGCCGACCTGCCCGGCGACCACCGCGCCCGCGCCGATGCGGCTCGACCCTGAAACCCCGGTCTGTGCGGCGATCACAACATCGGCTCCCACCTCCACGTTGTGTCCCAGGTGCACCAGGCTGTCGAGCTTGGTGCCGCGGCCCACCCGCGTTTCATCCAGCGCACCCCGGTCGATCGTGGTGTTTGCACCGATTTCGACCTCGTCCTCGATCACCAACCCGCCCTGCTGGGGAAACTGCAGGTACTCGCCCGTACCCGGATTTTTTGCGTAGCCGAAGCCGTCCGAGCCCAGCACCGCCCCCGCATGCACCACGACGCGCGCTCCGAGCACGACGCCTGGATACAACACCGCGCGCGGGTACACCCGGCAGCCCTGCCCCAGCACGCAGCCCGCGCCGATCACCGCGCCCGCGCCTACCCTCACTCCGGCACCGAGTTGAACACCTGCGGCCACCACTGCAAATGGGCCGATTTCGATCTCCGGGGGCATCGCGACCGAAGGATGGACCGAAGCAAGCGGGTCGACGCCCGCAAACGGCTCGGGCGGCCGCAGCAGCTTTGCGGCCTTTGCAAAGGCCCATCGAGGATGTGGGACCAGCACCACGGGCCGTCGTCCCGGCAGCAAAGCGTGCAGTGCGGAGGTGGTCAGAACCGCGGCCGCGGCGCTTGCATGGGCCTCCGACAGGCTTCGTTCCCCTTCCGCGAACAGAAGGCGGCCGGCGCCAGCCCTGCGCGCGTTCCCGACCGAGGAGATAGAGATTTCGCCAGCCTCGACAGGGTCAAGCCGTGCTCCAAGTGCCAGCGCCAGTTCTCCAAGTTTCATCGGCATGCCCCCTGCTCAGTACAGCAAAGGCTCGCCCGGCGGCCGCGTTTTCCAGCGGCGGTGCACCCACAGCCACTGCTCAGGATACGCCCGGATCACCCGCTCAATCGCCGCTGTACACCGGCGGGTGTTTTCAACCGCATCCGCCTCGTTGTCTCCACTTGTCTGCATCGCAAGCTCCGGGTAGAAGTGCAATACGTAGCCTTGTTCCTCTTCGTGCCACAGCATACAACCTGGCACCACCGCCGCGCCTGTCTTGACGGCAATCCGCGCCAGCCCCGACCCCGTATATGCCGGCACCCCGAAAAAAGGCACAAAGACGCCCTGCGGTGGCGTCATGTTGGTGTCCATCAGGATGCCGACCGAACCACCTTCGCGAACCGCCCCCAGCAGCCCGCGTGCAAAGTCATCCTTGTGAAGGACACGGTTGCCGAGCCGGCAGCGCACGCCATTGACCAGGGCATCCACCCGCGGGTTGTCCAACCGCCGGATCACCATGCTTATCGGGTGCCCCATCAGAGAAAGATAGTAGCTGGAAAGCTCCCAGGCGCCGAGATGCCCGGTGACGATCAGCACGCCCCGGCCTTTCGCCTCGGCGTCCTCCAGATGCTCCAGGCCCTGGTAGCGCAAGAATGTCCGGGTATTTTCCGGCGTGTAATGCGGCATCCGGCAAAACTCGGCCAGCTGGTACCCGAGGTTCAGGTAGGCCACGCGCAAGGTCTTCTCGCGCCAACGGCTGTTCTTCTCCGGAAAGGCGATCAGGAGATTGCGCTGACCCGTCACGCGCAGGCTCTGCAGCAGCCGGTAAGCCGCCCACCCGGCACAGGCGCCGACCCGGCGAGCCAGGGGCCGTGGCAATGCACCCAGCCCCGCCATCACTACGCGCAGGCACCAGTACTCCAGCGAGTGCCGAAGCCTTTGCCGCCAACTCGCCGATCGATCCGCCATGCTGCCGTTCAGTGTAGCGCTTCAGCGGCAACGAAGAGCCGGCCTCACGCAGGCCGGCTCTTCATTGCCAGATAAACAGGATCTAGCTGGTTTGCGATGCACGGAAGTACTTGGCCACGGTGGAAACAAATGGCTTCGCGGCCGGGGGCGGCAGCACATCGCCCTTCAGGATCTGCTCAAACGAGTGGGGCTGCCCGTAGAACTTCGTGGTATCGTCCGTGTTCTCGGTCACAGCCACGCCGTCCAGGTCAATGCCGGCGAACAGGCCCTTCGCGCGCGACCAGGTCAGCAACTCCGACTGAAGCTTCCAGTTGGTAGCTGCCTGCGTGTCGCGGCCCACAGGTCCGGCCGCCGCCGATGCGTCGCCACCGATCTTGAACTTGCTCTTCAGCAGGTCCTGGAAGCCCTTCTGGTTCACAGCGACCAGCACTAGGTCCGTTCCCTGGCCACCGATCTGGAAGCCGAACGAACCGCCCTCCATCTTGATAAATGCCGGGGCGCTCCAGCCATGGCCCGTGCGGCACGTCACTACGCCCTGCCCATACTCGGCCCCAAAGATAAACGCACCCTTGATCAGCCCGGGCACCACGCCTACGCAGGTCGCCTGCTGCAGGATGGAATTGGGGATCGAGCGATCCGGCGTCGCCATAATCTCGTTAAGCGTGGCAGTCGCACTGTTAAGGCGCTTGTCCAGGGTAGCCTGGTCATCCTTGGCGGCCAAAGCCGGCAGCGTCATTGCTGCCATCGAAACGACCGCAAACATCTTTTTCAGTCCCGTCATGTGTGTCCCCCAGGGCCCGATCTCCCTGCTGCCGATCGGCCCAAATGCTTTCGAGGCAGTGAGATGCAGGAACGTGACTGAAGGCAGTCCACTTGCGAGCGGCGGCTCCCCTCCACGCCGTGAAAACGCCGTAACTGGGGCAAAAAAGAGGGGTTGGCTTGCGGTGTGACCCGCTCCCCAACCCCGTTCCCCAGATCTGCGTTGTTACTGATTACTTTGTATAGCCTTTGGAGTGACTTTGCAATGTTACTAACGTGGTAGACCTGTGGAAAACTCTAGGGCCTATAGTTTTGGCAGCACGATGCCCTGCTGCCCCTGGTATTTGCCTCGCCGGTCCGCATAGGAGACTTCGCAGTGCTCGTCCGACTGAAAAAAGAGAATTTGGCACAGGCCCTCGTTTGCATAGACCTTGGCCGGCAGCGGTGTGGTGTTTGAGATCTCCAGAGTCACAAAGCCCTCCCACTCCGGCTCAAACGGCGTCACGTTGACGATGATGCCGCAGCGCGCATAGGTCGACTTCCCCACGCAGATCGTCAACACATCCCGCGGAATCCGGAAGTATTCGACAGACCGAGCCAGGGCAAAGGAGTTCGGCGGGATAATGACCGAGTCCGCGTGGACTGTGACAAAGGAGCGCTCGTCGAAGTTCTTGGGGTCGATGACCGCGCTGTTCACGTTGGTAAAGATCTTGAACTCGTCGGCGACTCGGAGGTCGTAGCCGTACGACGACAGCCCGTACGAGATTACGCCCTCCTTGACCTGTTTTTCGCTGAACGGCACGATCATGCCGCGTTCCTTGGCTTGCGACCGAATCCAGCGATCGCTCTTGATGGACATGAGGCTCCGCGCACAAGCGCTTGCCCGAGCCAGGTCGGCGCCTTGTGTCTTTCGTTGGGGGATGAGATCGTCTCGAATCTGCATCTTACGGGAGGCAGACCCGCTCCGCAAAACGGGAACCAACCCGTGGGGCGAGACAGGCGAACTCATGATCAAGCAGGACATCATCCAGCAGGTAATCGAAAGAACCGGCCTCCCCCGGAACAAGGCCGAAGCCGCGGTCGATGCGATCGTGGAACGGCTCAAGCGGGCCATGGCCGAGGGCGAACGCATTGAACTGCGCGGCTTCGGGGTGTTCAACGTCCGGCCGCGCAAGACCGGCATCGGCCGGAACCCCCGCACCGGAACCGAGGTGACCATCAGCCCGGGCCGCGCCGTCCGCTTCAAACCCGGCAAGGAGTTGCACCTCATCGACTAACGCCTGTTGCGCTACATCAGGCTCACCGGGTCCACGTCGATGATCAGGTTGCGTGCGGGGATCGCAGCCTGCCCTGCGTAGGCCGCAGCCCCGCGGAGGGCCGCCCGCAGGGCACTTCGCGAATCCGCTCGCACCACGAGGTGAAAGCGGTAGATCCGCTTGATCTTCGAGAGCGGGGCAGAAGCAGGCCCGATCACCCGTACCCCGGGCAAAGGCGTCGCCCGAAAGCAGCTGCCCAGCTTTGCGGCCCAGTCCGCCGCCTCCTCCAGCTTGTAGCTATGAACAATGAGGTTGGCCAGCACGGCAAACGGCGGGTAGTGCATGTAGCGGCGCAGCTTCATCTCGCGACCGGCGAACTGGAGGTAGTCGTGGTGCGCCGCGCACGCAATGGCCGGGTGCTCGGCGTGGTAGGTCTGCACCAGCACCCGGCCCGGCTTGTCGCCACGGCCCGCACGGCCTGAAACCTGAGTCAGCAGCTGAAAAACACGTTCGGACGCGCGGAAATCCGGCAGCCCCAGCGCATGGTCGCACCCCACCACCCCCACCATGGTTACCCCGTGGATATCGTGCCCCTTGGCGATCATCTGGGTGCCGACCAGCAGGTTGATCTCGCCCGAATGGAGCCGCCCCAGCAGACGCTCCATGTCAAAGCGCCCGCGCACCGTGTCGCGGTCCATGCGCCCGATCCGTGCGCCGGGAAACAACTCCGCCAGCCGCTCCTCCCCCTGTTGCGAGCCGGCGCCCAGATAGTACACATGCTCCGACCCGCAATGCGGGCAGCGGGACGGCACCTGAGTTTTAAAGCCGCAATAGTGGCACTCCATGCGGTCGCCCGCCCGCGCCTGCTCGCCACCCAGCACGCTTTTATGCAGGGTCAGCGCGATGGCGCAGTTTTCGCATTGCAGCTTTTCGCCGCAAGCCCGGCACAGCGCCACGTGTGAGTAGCCGCGCCGGTTCAGCAGAATGATCGCCTGCTCGCCCCGGTCCAGCGTCGCCGCAGTTTCCTCGAGCATCCGCCGCGCGAAAATCTGCTCCCGGCCGGTTTCCCGAAACTCCTGCCGCATGTCGACCAGCTCAACCTCCGGCAGCGGACGCCCATTCACGCGTTCGCTCATCCGCAGCAGCCGGTAACGCCCGCGCCCGGCATTGTGCCAGCTTTCAAGCGAGGGCGTGGCCGAGCCCAGCACAACAGTGCAGCGGAGCAGCTTGGCACGCATCACCGCCACGTCGCGCGCGTGGTAACGCGGCATCTCCTCCTGCTTGTAGCTGCCGTCGTGCTCCTCATCCACGATCAGCAGCCCCAGCCCGTGAATCGGAGCAAACACGGCCGAGCGCGTACCCACCACCACTCGCGCCTCGCCCCGGCGGATCCGGTGCCATTGCTCCGCGCGCTCTTCGGGTGTCAACGCCGAGTGCAGCAGGGCCATCTCCGCACCGAAAGCCGCATGCATCTGCCCGGCCATCGCCGGGGTCAGGCCGATCTCCGGCACCAGCAGCAGGCTGCCCCGCCCGCAGGCGAGCGCGGCCTGCATTGCCCGCAGGTACACCGCGGTCTTGCCTGAGCCCGTTATGCCGTGGAGCAGCATCGGCGCGAACGCCCCACCGCCCATGGCCGCAACCATCGCCGACAGCGCTTCGGTCTGCGACCCGTTTAACGAGTGCTCATGGGCTCCAGCTGCACGCAGCCCTGAAACGTGAAACGCAACCGGACGCTCCTCGATAGCGACCAGCCCGCGCCGCACCAGCGTGCCCAGCGTGCTCGCCGGCACGGCCCTGTCGCCCCCCACCAGCTGCCGCAGCTCCGCCACAGGCAGCGCGCCGTCAGCGCCGGCCAACTCCCCCAGCAGACGTTGCTGGTTCGCGTTCAGCCTGGGCAGCCGCGTGCCGGTTTCCAACACGGCCCAGCGCACCGTGCGCGCCGCGTCGCGTGACCCGGCTTCCGTTTCACGCATCAGCCACTTTTTGCGCACCATGCCGTCCAGCAACTCGCGCGTCGCACCGGTTGCGGTCCGCAGGCTGCCAACCCGTGCGGGCTCGCCATTTTCAAGGTAGTTCAGCACGCTGTACTCCGCGTCCTGCTCGGCCGGTGTTTTTCTCGATCGACGGGACGATCCCTGCTCGGCGCCCGCGTACAACGCGGCCCGACCGGCTTCCGCGATGCGCAGCAGCACCCGCTTGCGCACCTCGGCTCCCAGCGGGGTCATCGACCGCAGCACCTCGCCCAGCGGGCACTGGTAGTAGCCGGCGATCCAGCCGGCCAGCGCCATGCCGTCGGCGGAAACCACCGGTTCCCTGTCCATGACGGCCAGCAGCGGCCTGGCCTCGACCGGCGGCGGCTCGTCGTGCACGCGGGTCACAATCCCGGACATCTTTTCATTGCGAAAGGGAACCAGCACCCGCGCGCCCACCACGGGCTCCGGCTCAGCACAGCGGTAGGTCCACACGCGGTCGATCGGCACCGGCAGCGCCACATCGCAAAAGGAGGCCACTTGGCCGAGGGTATCAGGTCGGGTGCAAAACAAAGGCAGGCCCGGGGGCCTGCCTTTGCCGTTGCAGCAACGCGTTTACTTGCCCATCAGCGTCAGCACTCCCTGCAGGTTCAGGGTGCCCCAGCCGGTCACCGGGTCCCAGCCCGTCGTCACCGGTAGCGAGCTGTCCGACCCAAAGCTCAGGTCGTAATAGCTGGTGCTGAGGCCATGGTAGATGGCACTCAGATACGGCGAGCTGTTTTCGGGAGCGATCAGGTCGTCGGCGCTGAAGCTCTTGTACTGGGCATTTTCAAAGATCGCCCCGTACACGTTGAACTGGGTCGGCGGCGGCACCACGTCGGTAATGGCCGGGGTATCGGCATACCGCGCGATGTACGGAGCAGCCTGGCCAAGGGCAAAGCCGGCGATCTGCTGCGTCAGCGCCCACTCCGCCGAAAAGATCGGCGCAGCCAGGCTGGTGCCGCCGTACACCTCGAAGTACTGCGCGTTACCCACCGTGATGATGATCTCGGCACCAGTGTAGGGGTCCGCCAGCGCCGAAACATCCGGCAGCTGCCGCCCCGTACCGCCCAGGGATGCCTGGTAGTTCGGCAGCTTGAAGTACTGGCTGGTACCGCCGCCGGCTCCAAACAGGAAGCCTTCCACCACCGGCGGGTCCGAGATGATCCCCTTGTTGGTCAGACGGGTGATATTGGTCCCCCAGCCAATCTGTACCGGGCTTCCGTCGATCGGCGAGAACGCGTTGCTGGTCCCGCCAATAGCCGTCGCATACGGCGAGTCCGCGGGCGAGCTCACGTCCACCGGTCCCTGCTCCGCGGCGGCATCGTCACCGCTGTCGCCGCTGGAGAAGTTGACTGAGATGCCTTCCAGCGCAGCCAGCTCGCAAACCTCATCCCACGAGGTCACGCCTTGCGCGTCGGACTCCAGCTCGCCCAGGCCATAGCTGTTGGAGATGATGTTCGCCAGGTGGTTTTCAACCACGTACAGGACCGCTGCCTGCAGGTCGTCGTTGTTGTTGGAAGGCGCGGCCACCAGCAGGATCTTGGCATCCGGCGCGATTGCGTGCGTCCACTCCACGTCGAGGGTGGTTTCCCCGGCCCAGCCGGCATCGGTTTTCGTCACCGGCTGCGGCTCCAGCACTTGGAAGCTGGTCGCTGTCGGGGCGGGCAAGCGGTAGATCTGGCTAAACGTCGTCAGGTCGGCCGTAATGGTCGGCGAACCGTAGGCATCCACAATGGCCACTGTCTGACCCTTGCCCGTGTAACCCTTGCCGTACACGGTGTCCAGGCCGTAAAGCCGGTGCACATCCTGCGGCGAGTAGCCGCAGGGCGGCAGCGTGCCGGGCGTGGTGTTGGTGATTGCGGCGCCATAGCCCAGCCCGCGGTACCCCGCCGCCACGGTCGGATTGTTCAGGATCAAGGTTTCCGGCGGGTAAAAGCACTGCGACGAGTACAAGGCACCGTCAGGGCTTTGCCCGGCCACGACCGGTTTCATCCCGAGCGGCTTGCCCGTGTCCGGGTCCACTGGACGGATGCTGTAGGGCCTCATGGCGGTTGAAACCCCGGTGACGGCCTTGACAAGGCCGGCCGCCGCGTTGCCGAGCGAGGGCGCGCTAGCCAGGGCGCTCACGGTGACGCCGGCACGGGTGCGGTACTGGCTGACCGTGGTGTGGAACGCAGCCTCGAAGTCCGAGGTCTGCCCTGCTACCTTCAGCGACAGGTTGTTGGCATCCGTGCTCACCACGCGCAGATTATTCGCGAGCAGCTCTTTTTTGACCGCGGCCAGCTCGTCTGCCGTGGGCGCGAACTGCTTCAGCGCGTCCGGCCCGGCAAACTTCTGAAAGGTCGGTGAGCCCGGCTTGTACATTGCCTCAACCGCGGCGTCAAGCGCAGCCTTGTTGTGCAGCTGGAGCCAAACGGTACCCGAAAGAGGGGTGGAGGGCTGCTGGCGGCCCAGGTTGATGGCGGAGTGTTGGAGGGCGGGCGCAACCTGCGCCAAAGCAGTTGAGGCAAGCAGCGAGGAAGTGGCCAGGGCGGCTGAAGCGGTGCGACGGATAGCTGCCTTGGAAAGAGTCGAGCGAATCGGCATGCGGCACTTCTCCTGAGATTTGATTCGAGGATGCAACAACGGACGTCCGTTACGGGTTGGGCAGTACAGGTCAGGCAAAAGGGCAGAAACTTCACACACGGCAAAATGAATGACGGCGGACCGGGCAGGTTTGACACTCTGTCTTGGGTGGCCTGAGGTATAGCACACTGCCCCGCGCTCGCCCAAGCAATTTTCTTGCCTGCCCTCAAACGGCTGAAGTTGGAGGCAGTTCCCAAAAGCTAGGAGACTGGGGCGGCGAGCTCGCGCATGACGATCTGGAGGTCGGCCCAGGCTTCTTTCTTCTGTCGCGGGTCGCGCAGCAAAAAGGCCGGGTGATACGTCACCACCAGCTTGGTCCCATTCGCGTCATGCACGCGCCCTCGCAGCGCGTTCAAAGGGCTTTTGCCGCCCAGCAGATACGTCGCGGCGGTTGAGCCGAGCGCCACAACGATCTCCGGCCGCACAATGCCGATCTGCTCAAACAAAAAGCGGACGCATGTGTTGGCTTCGACGGGCTCCGGCACTCGGTTGGCCGGCGGCCGGCATTTCACGATGTTGGCGATATACACCTCCTCGCGCCGGAGGCCCATGGCCGTGATCATGTTGTTGAGCAGCTGCCCGGCCTTGCCGATAAACGGCACGCCCTGCGCATCTTCGTCCGCCCCCGGGCCTTCCCCCACGAAAAGCAGCCGGGCGTTGGGGTCGCCGTCACCGAAAACCACGGTATGCCGGCCCGCAAACCCCAGCGGGCAGCGGGTGCAGTCGCCGATCTCAGCCCGCAGCGCCTCGAGCGCGACACCGCGGCCGGCCGGCTCGAGCGCGACAACCGACAGGATGGGCAGAGCCGACGGAGGAAAGGCTGTTTTGCGAGGGGCGATGGGTGCATCCTCCAAGGTTGTGGAGTCCGTTGGCAGGGCAACAAGGGACGCCTCTTCTCCGGAGAAGAGGGCTCGGAGCGGTTCCGGAGGGGCCTCCGGGGAAGTATCTGGGGAAGCGGGTACGGCGAGTACAGGGTGGGTGGAACTCGCCGGCAAGGGAGGGCTGGCCGCGCTCCGCCAATAAAAATCATGGATGCCGAGATCGCGCAAAAAGCCGATCTCGGCGCGCAAAGCGGCCACTGCTTCCTGTGTCAACACCCTTGTCACGCTACAGCCGCAGGTGGGCCACACCTGTGCCGGTTTCCGAGAGCAGCGTTTGCGGACGGCGCAAAAGTAACGCTTCCTCGAGAATGCGGTCGGCCAGGGCGCGTTTCGACATCTCCGGCAGGTCGATCGCGGTGCCCGGCGTCAGAAAGGTAGCCGCATTGTTGTCCGCGTCGAAGCCGAGCCCTTCGCGCGACACATCGTTGATCACGATGGCGTCGGCACCCTTGCGCATCAGCTTGGCGCGTCCACTGGCCAGCGCGTCCTCGGTCTCCGCGGCAAATCCGATCACCAGCATGCCCGGGTGCGTGCCCGACGCCCGACGGAGCACAATCTCGCTCAGGATGTCCGCGGTCGGCTGCAGTTGGAGCGTGAGTGTGCCCGTACGCCGAAGCTTTTGCCCGGCCACCGCGACCGGCGTCCAGTCGGCCACCGCCGCGGCCATCACCACCATCGACGCCTCGCCCAGCCGCGCGAAAATGGCTGTGCGCATCTGCTCAGCCGTCTGCACCTGCACCACTTCGCAGCCCGCCGGAGATGGGAGCGCTGTGGGCGCGGAGATCAGAATCACGCGCGCGCCGCGACTCGCCGCGGCCTCGGCCAGCGCATAGCCCATCTTGCCGCTCGACCGGTTGCCCAGGTATCGCACCGGGTCGATCGCCTCGCGCGTACCGCCCGCTGTTACCAAAACGGTCTCGCCCAGCAGGTCACGGCTGCGGTGCAGCACCCCCAGCACGGCTTCGGCAATCGCCGGCACCGCTGCCAGACGGCCCGCTCCCTGCATGCCGCAGGCCAGCTCGCCCGCTTCAGGCGGCACAATGGTCGCGCCGCGCTCGCGCAGCAGGGCCACGTTTGCCCGCGTGGCAGGGTGTTCCCACATCCGCACGTTCATTGCCGGCGCCAGCACCACGGGGGCCGGCGTGGCCAGGTACAGGGTCGAAAGAAAGTCACCGGCGCGCCCCCCGGCCAGCCGGGCCAGCGTATCGGCGGACGCCGGGGCAATGACCAGCGCGTCGATCGCCCGGGCCAATTCAATATGCTCCATCGGCGGCACTTCACCCGCCGCCTCGCCGGCCGCCTGGTCGCTCCAAAGCCCGGTAATCACGCGATGACCCGACAAGGCGGCAAATGTGAGCGGCTGCACAAACCGCTGCGCACCTTCCGTCATCACCACCTGCACGTCCAGCGCCTTGCCCTGCAAAGCCCGCAGCAACTCAACCGCCTTGTAGGCAGCGATGCCGCCTGTGACCCCCAGCGTGATCCTCATGGGCCCATTGTAACGGGACGGTGAACCCGCGAACCTGCCGGCAGCCTCTGCAAAAACCGGTCGCTTACTGGGCGAAGCGCGCGATCTCCGGGGCGTCGAAGCCGGGCTTGATCACAGGTGTTTCATGCCGCACATGCTGCACCAGGCCAGCCATGATCTCGTGCTGCGCGATCTTGGAAGCCTTGGAAGACGGGCTCGGGACCAGTGGACTGGACCCGCTTTGCAGCTGCCGCGCCCGCCGCGCTGCCACGATGACATACCGGAAATTGCTATCGAACTCCTGCTCAAGCTTCATCGGCCGAATTCCTCCCTAGTACCTTGGCTGCCTGCTTTTCCACTCGCCGCATGGATGCCGAAGGCCCCCAGCACCGGCGCGAGCCGGCCCTGGATACCGGGCTGCCGGCAACCGTCGGCCAGTGCTTCCATGCGCTCCATCTCCGGCGTGGTACCGCCGCCACCGGCGCGCACCCGCCGTTCTGTCGCCACAATAGCTGAAAGTTCGTCCACCGCGATATCTAAAACGTCGTTGATCAAAACATACCGGTAGCGCGGGTAATTGCCGATCTCGCTGCGCGCCTTGCGCAGCCGCCGTGCGATCACCTCCGCATCCAGGCTGCCTTCTGCCCGGCTCCGGTTTTTCAGCCGCGCTTCCAGCACTTCGGGCGTCGGCGGCAGCACAAACACGCTCACCGCTTCCTCCATGCTTTCGCGTACCTGTTCCGCCCCCTGCACATCGATGTCGAGCAGCAAGTCCTTGCCCCGCGCTGTCGCGTCCGTCAGGGACTTTCGAGCCGTGCCGTAGTAGTTGCCGAAGACATCGGCATACTCCAGGAACTCGCCCCGCGCAATCATCCCTTCAAACGCGGCGACCGAAATGAAATGGTACTCGCGCCCACTCTCCTCCGATCCCCTTGGCGGCCGGGTGGTGTACGAAACCGAAAACTCGAGGTCCGCGACCAGCGAGCGAATCTGCGCGACCAGCGTCGATTTGCCCGACCCCGACGGTGCCGAAATGATAAACAGAATGCCTGCCACTTGCTTCCCCTCTGTTGCCCTGACACCCTTATCGGCAAATTTCACTCTAGGTTCTGGACCTGCTCGCGCAATTTCTCAATCTCCGCCTTCATCGCCAGCCCGCACTCGGTAATCCGCGCGCTGCCGCCCGTCGTCCCGGCCGTTTTTGACAACAGCGTGTTGGCTTCGCGGTTCATCTCCTGCAACAGGAAATCCAGCTTCTTGCCCACTTCCCCGCCGCCGTCCAGCAGCGCCCTGAAGTGAGCGATATGGGTGTGCATGCGCGCTACCTCTTCTTCCACGTCGCCGCGCTCCGCCAGCAAAGCCGCTTCCGTCAGCACGCGATCGCGGTCGAAGCTGCGCCCCACCAGTGTTTGCAGCCGCTCGGCGATACGCGCATAGTGCGCATCCTGCACCCCGGCCCGCAGTGCGCCGACCTCGTCCACTTGCCCGGCCAGCCGGTCAAGCCCGCTGTGCAGCAGCACCGCCAGCGCGGCGCCCTCGCCGGCCCGCATGGTTTTCAGCGCCAGCAAGGCACGCTCCAGCAGCGGTGGCATCTCGCGCAGCAGGGCTGCTTCGGCCAGCAGCTGCTCTTCCCCGCTCGGCTCTTCGCGCCCATCAGGAGCGCCCATCAGCATGCCTGGCAGGCGCATCGCTAGATTCAGGTCCGGGTCCTGCCCGGGGCACCCCAGCGCGGTCGCCGCCGAGCGAAAGTTTTGGACATACTCGCCCAGAGCGCGCAAATCGATCTCGGTCGCGACCGGGCGACGCTCCGGCATGTCGCGCCGGGCGGGCCGGTCCACCGTGACCGTGCACTCAATGTGCCCGCGACCCAGCGATGCCTTGAGCGCCGCGCGCACCGTCGCCTCCATCGGTTCAGCCCCGGCCGGCAAACGCAGCTGCAGGTCCAGAAAGCGGTGGTTGATGCTTTTCAAGGTCAACAACAAGGCGGGCGCGTTCTCCGGACGCACGGAAACTCTTGCATAGCCGGTCATGGAGTACACCGGCTGCCGTGCGGACTGCTCCGGCTTCTTCCTCCCGTCAAGCTGCGCCTCCTCCGAAACACTCACGCGGTCGCCTCCTGTTCCGCCATGCCGGCGAACTGCAGCTCATAAAGCCTGCGGTACGTCGGGGAGCCCGCGACCAGTTCGTCATGGGTCCCAATCGCCGTCAGCTCGCCGCCTTCCATCACCCCGATCCGGGTCGCGCGCCGCACCGTCGATAGCCGGTGTGCGATCACGATCACGGTGCGCCCTGCCATCAGGTTGCCCAGCGCGGGCTGCACCAGCGACTCGCTTTCCGCGTCCAGCGACGAGGTCGCCTCGTCCAGGATCAGGATCGGCGCGTTTTTCAGCAGCGCGCGCGCGATCGCGATCCTTTGCCGCTCACCGCCGGAGAGCCGGAAACCTTTCTCGCCGATCGGGGTATCGTACCCGTCGGGCAGGCGCGTGATAAAGTCATGCGCCAGGGCCGCCCGCGCCGCCGCCTGCACCCTTGAGAGCGGCACATCGGGCCGTCCATAGGCGATATTGTTGCGGATCGTATCGTTAAACAGGATCGTCTCCTGCGTCACCTTGCCGATCTGCTCGCGCAAGGAGCGGATCGACACATCGCGCAGGTCCGTGCCGTCGATCAGGATGCGCCCTGCCGTGACGTCAAAGAATCGCGGAATGAGGTTTGCAAGCGTCGATTTGCCCGCCCCACTCGGCCCGACCAGCGCCACCACCTCGCCCGCGTGCACCGTCAGGTTCACACCCGATAAAACCGGCGTCGGTTCCCCTTCGGACGTGTAGGCGAACCCCACGTTTTCCAGCCGGATCGCGTCGTGAAAGCCTTTCAGGTGGAAAGCGCGGGGCTTTTCAAGGAGATCGTCGTGATCGTCGATAAATCGAAAGATTTCGCTCGACGCCCCCAGCGCCTGCTGGAAATTGTTGTAGTACAACGCGAACTTGCGCACCGGGTCGTACAGCTTGAACAGTGCCACCAGAAACGTGAAAAACTGCCCCTCGGTCATGGAGTGGCTCTGGATCTGCCTGCGCCCGACCAGCAACAGGAGGGCAATCGCGATGGCACCGATCGCGTCCATCAGGGGCGACGAAAGCGCCTGCGCGCGCACCGACCGCAGGTTGGCGCGGAACAGCCTTCGGGCCGCGTCGCGAAAGCGGCCCAGCTCCCAGCGCTCCATGTTGAACGCCTTTACGATGCGGTTGCCGGTGATGGTTTCGTGCAGGATGTTCTGGATTTCGGCGAGCTTGTCCTGGCCGCCTCGCGTGGTCGTCCGCACCCTGCGCCCGATACGCCGCACCGAAAGCGCGACGATCGGAATAAACAGGAGCAGCAGCCATGCCAGCTTGCCGCCGAGCGCGACCACCAGTACCAGCGTGAAAGCAAGCGTAAAAAACTGTTGAAGAAAGTCCGACAGGACCGACGACATCGCATACTGCACCCGCTCGATATCGTTAATCAGCGTGGACAGCAGCGTACCGGTCGCGTGCCGCTGGAAAAACGAGACCGAGCGCCGCAGCATCGTCTCGTACAGGTCATCGCGCAGGTCCGTGATCATGCCGAACCCGGCGTAGTTGACCAGGTACGTGCCTGAAAAATCGCACACACTCTTGAGCAGGGTGGACGCGACCAGCGCGAAGCCCACCACGTTCCATTCGTTGTGAAAGAATTGCGGCACCAGCGTGTGCAGCTCAAAGTGGAAGTGCGTGCCGAAACGGGCGTTGATATTGCCGAGCAGCGGCACGGAATGCGTGACCGCCGCGCCGGGGTGCAGCACATTATCGAAGATAGGCTGGATCAGCAGGACGCGAAAGGCTTCCAGCAGCCCGACCGCTGCCATGAGCAGCACCGCCGCGATCGCCTGGGGCCAGTAGCGTCGCAGGTAGCCCAGCAGCCGCAGGATGCGTTTCATCGACGCAACCGCGGAGGGTCGATCCGGTACACCAGGGCCCCGGTGTGAAGCTCCGCATTGGGGATGTCGATACCACGCAGAGTCAGCGCCACCTGCTCATCGGGAAGAACAAAAGGCGGCACGTAACGGGCTGAGATGGTGTAAGTGCCGGGCCTGGGCGGCGACGCGACCACCGTGCGCAGCGTCGTGGGGAAGGAAAGCGACTGCCCCGGTGTCAGAACATACCAGGAGGCGATCTGCTGAAGGATCGAGTCGCGGGAGTGAACGAAATCCTCCGTGCACGAGATGCCCTTGCCGGGCGCCGATGAAGGCGGCGACGGCGTGTAGTCGAAATAGAAGTACAGCGTGCCGTTCGGAATCGCGCTGCAGTTTATCTCAGGCTGCGGCAAGCGGATGATGTGGGTCGTGAGATTGCGCAAGGACAGGGTGAATGTGAATGGAAGTCCATGGGACGGCTTGCCCGGGGTGACGACGAGGGCTAGATTTGGAGTTGGGGTCGAACTGCGTGCCGGTACCTGTACCCCGCTGTGTCCGGAGTATCGCGCCGGTCTCTGCGGCAGCCATTGCCCCACGCAACAGAGGGTGCATGCCGGTACCAATAGCAACGCCGCCCACCGCCAACCCATCGCTAGGCGTCCTGTCCAACCCACTCTCATGCGGCTCCCACCTCCAGTGTAGCGGGCCGTCGCTCAGCGTGGCATGTCGCGATGCGTGATCTTGACCCGGTACCCTTCCGCCGCCAGCCGACGCCCCACTTCTTCGGCCACCATGACGGAGCGGTGCTGGCCGCCGGTACAGCCGAACGAGACCGTGAGATAGCTTTTACCCTCGTGAATGTAGTGCGGCAGGAGGAACTGCAGCATGTCCAACGTTTTGCCCAGGAACTCGCCCGTCTGCGGAAAGCTGCCCACGTACTCAATCACCGGGCGATCCTGACCGGTCATCGGGCGGAACTCGGGGACAAAATGCGGATTGGGCAGAAATCGCACATCCAGCACCAGGTCCGCGCCCAGCGGTACGCCGTTCTTATAACCGAAGCTTGTCACCGAGATCAGCAGGCTCTTGCCTGCTTCCGCGCCGAAGCGTGTATGGAGATAAGCCCGCAGCTCATGGACGTTGAAGTTGCTCGTATCAAGCACCACGTCGGCGACATTGCGGACTGGCTCAAGCAGCGCGCGCTCCGCATCAAGCGACGCTTCAACACTGCTGTCAGCTCCAAGCGGGTGCGGCCGCCGGGTTTCCGAGTAGCGCCGCAGCAGCGCCGGCCGGGCCGCTTCCATGAAAATCACGGTCACCGGCAGCGTTTCCCGCATGCTCAGCAGGGTTGAGGGCAGCCTTTCCAGCGCCTCACCCTCCCTGACATCGACCACGATCGCGGCCCTTCGCTGGGTGGCCGAGCTCGAGATCAGCTGGGCAAATGGCAGCAGCAACTCGATGGGCAGGTTATCGACGGCGTAGTAGCCCAGGTCCTCAAACGCTTTCAAGGCCGAGCCCTTACCCGAGCCTGACAGCCCGGTGAGCACGACCAGTTCGCGAATTGGAGCCGGGTCGGCGATGGGGTCCTTTCTTGATCAACAGGGAGCCGCCACTACGGCAGCTCGATCAGCTCCAGGACGCCGTCGCGCTTACAGTGCAGGATCCTCAGCAGTCCCGCGCGGTCTCGAAACACAAACAGGTCGCGATGGCGCGTTTCCAGCTCCTTGACTGCTTCCTCCAGGCTCATCGGACGCAGCGCGATCGCATCGATCGCGCGCGTCACATGCGACTCCGTGGCATGGTCGGCACCGTTGTTCCCCTTGGGCGCCGCAACATCCGGCTGCAAGCCGAGCACCGCGTCCAGCGGGGACTCCGCAACCGGCAGCAGCGCCGTGCGCTTGCTCTTGCCGCCCCGCTCCAGGGCCGTTTCTACGACAGCCTTTTCATCCTTGGGCAGGCGCGTCTGCGTGGTTCGTTTTTCCTTGAAGCGAATTGCCTGCGCTTCGGCCTTGTCGAGCGCCTGCTTGAGCGCGGTTTCCAGGCTGACCGTCGACTCCGAAAGCCCTACCAGGTCGTGTGCCTTGGTCTTCACCGTCACTTCGGCGATCTGCCGGCTTTTTTCGGAGTCGAGCACCACGTGGGCGCTGGCACCGCGACCCACCATCTTCTCCACCCGGTCCAGAAAAGGCTGGGCCAGCGCGCGCAACTGCTCCGTCACAACGGTCTCGTGCCGTCCCGTGTACTCAATATCCATCACTGCTCCTTCCCAGGCGACGGGTGCCGAACGCGCTAGCCGCGCACACGCCGCTGATGCGTACTTGGGATGCGCATATCCTCGCGATACTTTGCCACCGTGCGCCGGGTCACGTCGATTCCGTCCTTTTGCAGCATCTGGGTGATCTGCTCGTCAGTCAGCGGTTTGCGCGCGTCTTCCTCTTCAATCAGCCTTTTTACCCTGCGTTTCAGCAGCATCAGTGGCGTTCCCGAGCCTTCGGGGCCATTCACCCCTTCCGAGAAGAAGAACCGCAGCTCAAATACACCCTGCGGAGTGTGCGCGTACTTGTTCGATACGGCCCGGCTCACGGTGGATGGATGGACGCCGATCTCCTCCGCCACGTCCTTGATCATCATGGGTTTCAGCCGCTCTACCCCATGCTCCAGAAACTCCCCCTGGCGCCGCACAATCGCGTCGCAGGTCCGCAGGATCGTGTTTTTGCGCTGCTCGATATTGCGCATCAGCTGCAGGGCGGAGCGGTACCGCTCCTTGACGTAATCCTTTACATCTTTGCCGGCCTCTCCCTTGCCCAACAGCTTGCGGTATTCGCGGTTTAGCCGCAGCGTCGGCAGGCTTTCGTCGTCCATCACCGCGACCCACACGTCGTCGCGTTTCACAATCTGCACGTCCGGCTCAATCAGCCGCGCGTCGCTTTGCTGAAAACGCTGCCCCGGCCGCGGGTCCAGCCTCCGGATCCATTCCAGCGCTTCGGCCACCTGCTCCGGCGTCGCCTGCGCCGCCCGGCTCAGCTCGCGCGGGTCGCGCTTATGCAGCAGGGGCAGGCAGCAATCCACGATCCGGTGCGCCACTTGGAGCAGCGCCGCCTCCCTGCCCTGCGGGTCGGCGCAGGCCCTGCGGGCGGCCGACAGCTGCAGCAGCAGGCACTCCCTGAGATCCACCGCGCCCACACCCACCGGGTCCAGCGACTGAACGGTTTTGAGCGCCTCGGCCAGCAGGGCTTCCGCGTCCAGCGGCTCGCTCCCTCCCGGCATCGCCGCCAGCTCCCGCAGCCAGCCGGCGTACAACTCCCCTTCACTGGCCGCGCAGTAGCCGTCCTCATCCAGGTTGCCCAGGATGTAGTCCACCCCGCACCGCAGGGACGGCGACAGCGAAAGCGCCCCCACCTGCCACTGCAGGTGATCGATCAGCGAGCCCGGCGCGGTCAGGAAGTTTTCGATCGAGGGCTTGTCCGTCAGCTCAAAACTCTGCGGGGACCGGAAGCCGGGGTCCAGGTAATCCTGAAAGTACGATCCGAAGTCGATCTCCTCGAACGGATCGGCACGCTCGCGTTCTTCGGCCGCCGCTACCGGCTGTTCGCGCTCCGCGTCGCGGCTGGCCACGTGGTCCAGCATCGGCACTGCGTCTTCCAGCTCTTCGAGCACGGGGTTCTCCGTGATCTCGGCCTGGATCATGTCCTTCAGCTCGATCTTGTTCAGCGCCAGCACGCTGACCATCTGCATCAACCCCGGCGTCAGGATCTGCCGTTGCGACACGCGAAGGTTCAGTTTGGGCTGGAGTGAAACCATGGCTCTGCGATAACCTCGTGCGATGCGTGCGGCACAGCCGCAACAGTGCGGCGGTACGGAGGGTCAGTGGCTGCAGTCTACCCAAATCCGGAGGTCTCCAACCAGCTTTGCGCCAACCTTCCGTAACTTGCACCCGCTTTCCCTGGGAGGGAACGCCGGCTGGAATGGATCGGATGGAGCCTCCTTTCCATCACCCGGCCTTAATCCAGCAGGAAGTTTTCCCCCAGGTACACGCGGCGGACCTCCGGGTCGTTTCTCAGCGCCCGCGGCGTCCCAGCCCGAAAAATGCGGCCCTCGTTGATGATGTAGGCCCGGTCCGTCACCGAAAGCGTTTCGTGTACCTTGTGGTCGGTGATCAGCACTCCGATCCCGCTCCGCTTCAGCCCGAAGATAATCTCCTGGAGATCGTTCACTGCCAGCGGGTCGATGCCGGAAAACGGCTCGTCCAGCAAAATAAACGACGGGCGAATGCACAGGCAGCGCGCGATCTCCACCCGCCGCCGCTCCCCGCCCGACAGCGCAAACCCGCGCGTCTTGCGGATGTGCCCCAGGTTCAGCTGCTCGATCAGCCCTTCGGTCCGTGAGCGCCGTTCCGCCGCCGTCACCGGTTGCGCTTCCAGCACGGCCAGGATGTTATCCTCCACCGACAGCTTGCGAAAGACCGATGGCTCCTGCGGCAGGTACGAGATGCCATATTGGCGCGCGCGCAGGTACATCGGCACCCGCGTGATCTCGTCTCCGTCGGCCAGGATGCGTCCCCGGTCCGGCGCAACCAGGCCCACCATCATGTAAAAGCTCGTAGTCTTGCCGGCACCATTCGGCCCCAGCAGGCCCACCACCTCACCCTGGCTCACGGTGACGGAAACCCCGCGTACCACCTGCCGGCCCTTGTAGGTTTTGCCGATCTCATCGGTTGAAAGAGTCTGCATCTACCTGGGGGACCGTGTGTCCGTCACCGTGCGACGGTTGTTTCCTTCCGCATCGCTGTTCAGCACTTCCACTTCATTATCGCCGGAGCGAAACAGCAGCGCAGCGCCCGTGATCGTCCCCCTTGCCGTATCGCTTGCACGCGGCGGCTCCCCGGGGGTTCCCGTCAGCAGGTAGTTGCCGTCCCCTGCCGTGTACACCAGCTTCTGCCCGGTGCCGCGACGGCCCGGCTGCAACAGCACCACGCGCCCGGTCGCGACCACGCGGTCCAGCCTGGAGCTGCCGTCCGGCCCCGCAGCGCTTAGAAACACCTGCGCGCCGTCGGCATGTACCACCCCATTCGGCTGCTCGGCCACAACGCCGCCGCGAAAATCGCCGGTATGGGTCCGGTCCGAATAGAAAAATGTATCGGAGCTGACCCGCGTCTCCCCGCCGCTCGCCCGGCCGCCACCCCCCACCTGGTCTGCCAACACGGCGTGCACCGCCGCGTGCGCTCCATCCGCCCCGTGAGCCTTGAGCGAGCCGCCCCCCTTCGCCAGCTCAAGCACAGGCGCCGTCAGCGAGTCGGGTCCCTGCCACATCCGCGCGGGCCTCCCCGCGTCGCCGTCAAAGACCGTCACATTGGAGTCGCGATTCATCCGCGCCACCGCCGCCACCACGTGCACCGGGCCGCTGCCGCCCAGCCCCACAGGTCCGGCCTTTGCACCCGGCTGGCGTACAGATATCGACCGCACATCCCCTTGTGCCGTCGCATCGCCCGAGTCCGGCCGGTAGTCCACCTCCGTCGCCGTCAGCGCCAGCGTGTCGTTGTGCACCCGCGGCGGATGCTGGGCGTCACCCCATAGGCGCAGGGTCCCGTCGGCCGCATGGTAGGTGCCCTTGGCTGCATCCGCGTAAAGCGGCTGTTGCGGCGAGCCGTCCGAGGTCTTCGCGTCGTGCGCGGGCTGCGCCACCATCGCTACCCGGCCCGTCTGCACTGCTGTGTCGATGACCGCGCTTTGGATCGGAACGCCGGCCGTGGCCCGGTCCGACGGGTGGGCAACCGCCGTGCGCGTCACTGGCAGAAAGGTCACCAACAACTGATCGCCCGAGCTGGTATCGGTCGCCCCATCCGGCGCATAATCCACCACTTTTGTTCCGCCGGAGCCGTCCAGCTCTTGCAGTTCATGCCCGTTTTGGAGGCTGGCCACCAGCTGCTGGCCGTAGATCGCGGTATGCCGCTGCGGCGCCCCATACGGCAGGTCATGGAGATTCACCATGGCACCGCCCTCGGCCACGGCCCTTCGCGCGAGGCTCCTACCCGCGGCATCCGGGGCGAAGTCCACGTCCAGCTTTGTTGCCGTCATCTCCCGCGAGGCCGACCCGCGCACGTCGCCGGCAAACGACTTCTGCTCCAGCACAAAGCTCACGGCGTTGCGAAAATCCGCATGCCGCAGCGATGCCCTGCCGTCCGCGCCAGTGGCAAACAACATGGTGCCTTCCACCGCGTTGCCGTGCATGTTGGACAAAGGCGTGCTCGACAGGAAGTTCACCCCGCCGCCGGCCCGTGCGTTCAGTGGCTGACTTTTCCCGTCAAAGTCAGCCGCCGCATTGGTCGCGGAAAGCTGCGCGCCGTCGACAGTCGTCATCCGAACGTGGTCCTCCGCGTCGATGTGCCCGATGGAGCCATCCGGCCGGAAATGCACAATCACCTGGTCGGCGGACCCACGGCCGCCGTCGTAGTCGGCGCGCGCTTTCAGCAGAAACGCCACGTGAGAGTCGCGCAACAGTTGCGCATGCTCCGCCAGCACAGTGGAATCGGCAGGCGCTGCGGAGTTGGTCAAGCCGGTCGGGCCATTTGCGCCGGGAGCCGCGGCATCGGTCACCACGTGGAGTTCGACGGCTTTCTGCAGCACCAACACTCCAGTTTTGGAGTTGTAATCGCCTCCGATGGCGCGGCCGCTGGCCCGCGGCAGTGTAAACGCGAGCGGACCGTCGGTTTGCGCCTCGCCGCTGGCCTGGTCAAAGCGCAGGCCAACCGTATCGACGTGGATGCGGTCCGGACTGGAGTTTGCGGCGGAATTGGCTCCTGTGGACCGGGCCGTGGGTGACGCCATGTCGATCGAAACGGCTCCGTTGGCCACAACCACCCCGGTCTTCTTGTTATACGAGAAGTCGTTGCCCGCGATCTTATCCTCGCGATGCGATCCTTCGGGGCCGTACAAGGTGATGGCTACGTCATGCAGCTCGGCCTCATCGCCTTTGAACTGGACGATCTTGGAAGCGTGGATGGTGAAGATGGTGTGACCCCGCTGCGACTGGGAGTAGGTGAACCCATTGGCGGTCTGCGAGATATCCGCGCCAAGCTGCCCCGGCAGATCCAGGTGCAACCCGAGATGTCTCCATTTGTGGAGTCCTGCTGCCCCAAGCAGCACTACCACAACGGCTGCAAAAACAGCCAGCAGCACGGTACGGATCGTTTGGGCGCGAGTGCCATCGATGGTAATCCTCGCCATGCGGCTAGTGGACCTGCTGCAGGCGCGCAATCAGCTTTTCGGCCAGGCTTTCCCCGGAGTCGGACCAGAGCAGGCGGGTCGAGATCCCGCAGTTTTTCTCGATGGCGCGGACCAGGGCGACCAGCTGGGCCACGTTTTCCCGCACGTTTGCGCTGGCTTGCCGGTCCAGCTCGACCTCTTCCTGAAGAAATGGAGTGTCCAGTCCGAAGCCGACGCGCACCTGGCCGTTGGTCTGGTAAGCCTCATCATCGAACTCGGGCCCGAATGCAACCACCTGCACCCGGCTGGGCTCCTTGCGCCATACCGGGTCCAAACCGCCGGCCATTTCCGGCTGCCACAGCTCCCACTCCACCTCAAATTCGTAGGCGAAATCCTCGTGCAGCTGCTCCATGGCCTCGGGCACCGCCAGCGCCGGCATGGCGGCCTCCCCCTCATCCTCCTCGTAGACCCGGTTGTAGACCGGCGTTTCAGACCAGGAGATGGGGTAGGCCGAAGCCGCATGAATCGTGGCCGACTCGCCCGGAACCGCACCGGTCACGGCAAACTGGCGCAGGACGCCGAGTACCGCGGGACCGAGCGCGGCCATGCGGAAGTTCGGGTACCAAAGGCTCAGAAATAGTTGATCGGCCATGCGATTGTAGATGCGGGCGTTCTTCTTTCGGGTCCAGTTCGGCCCCAGTTCGGTCCTGCCGTCAGGCTCGCAAGGGTGTTGGACGAAAGCGGAGTGTATTTGTAACAAGAATTCGGTTGTGTTTTTGAAATTTTCGAGGTAGATTAAGGCAAGCTCGTTACTGAGTGGGTTCGTTCTGCACGGTTCTATGAAGTTGCCATGCGTTGCGCCTTGCTCCGATATCAGCGAAATTCGATTCTTTAAGGAATACCAGTCACATGGAACAAGGCACAGTCAAGTGGTTTAACGACGCAAAGGGTTTTGGCTTCATCACGCGCGAAAGCAACAACGAAGATGTTTTCGTGCACTTCACAGCAATCAGCGCAAACGGCTTCCGCTCGTTGCAGGAAGGCCAGCGCGTTCAGTTCAACGTCGTGCGTGGTCCCAAGGGCTTCCAGGCCGAGAACGTCCAGGCCGTCTAGTTCAACCCGCTTTCAAAAAAGGGCAGCCCTTCGGGCTGCCCTTTTGAATGCCGGAAACACGGGTCCCGGGCTCTCGTAAGGCTACTTGCCGAGGCCGGCACTGTCGTCCGCTCCGCTGGTTTCGCGCGCCTGCCCCAGATCCTGCCGCTTTTCCTTTAGAAACTGTTGCTCCACCTTGTTCAGAGTTGTTTTCGGCCCAGGCGCGGCCGAACCGCCATGGCTGCCGTTTCGGGTCCAGCTCGAAGGGGTGCTTCGCGCCGGAATAAAAGACGTCGGCCGAGAGGCCGCCCCGCCGGCGATCCCGTAGCGACGGCCTCCCTGCTGCGGAGCCGGCTGGGCCGGCTCCGGCTCCGGTACGCCGGGCCCTGGCCCTAAGGGGGCCGCTTCCAGCGCTTCCATCAACGTCGGTGCCTGCCCGCGCGGCTTCGTCGGCATCTGCAAGGGCTGCCCGTCCGGCCCGATAATCTGCATCAAGTACAGGTAGCGCACCGTGTCTTCCTGGAAGCGCAGCATCATCTGCTCGAACATGTCGAAGGACTCGCGCTTGTACGCGACCAGCGGGTCCTGCTGCCCATAGCCGCGCAGCCCAATGCCCTCCTTCAAGTGATCCATGTTGAGCAGGTGGTCCTTCCACAACCCGTCCAGCACACTGAGCATGATCACGCGCTCGTGATAGCGCATGCCCGCCGCGCCGATGATCTCTTCCTTGGCCGCGTAGCGATCCTTCAGGTTTTCAAAAATCCCGTCGCCCAGCTGCGAGCGGCTGAGCTCGTCCGGGTTGATCCTCTCCCCGTCCAGGTCAAGCCCGAACTGGTCTTTCATTTTCTGCCGCAGTGTCGCCGTGTCCCACTGGTCGGGGTGCACCTTTTCAGGCGCGGTCTCGTCCAGGATCGTGCTCAGCAGATTGGGAACATAATCTTCGGTCACAAGCTCGCGCTGGTCGAGTTGATCGGCACCCTCCAGCAGGCCGTGGCGCAGCCCGTAGACCGCCTCGCGCTGCTTGTTCATCACATCGTCATACTCCAGCAGGTGCTTGCGCGACTCGAAGTTCTGCGCCTCCACCGCCTTTTGCGCGGCCTCGATCCGCCGCGAGATCATTCCGCTCTCGATCGGCACCCCTTCTTCCATGCCCATGCGCTGCAGCAGCGTTGATACCCACTCCCGCGCGAAGATCCGCATCAGGTCGTCTTCGAGCGACAGGTAAAAGCGCGAGGCGCCGGGGTCGCCCTGGCGTCCCGCGCGGCCCCGCAGTTGGTTGTCGATGCGCCGCGACTCGTGCCGCTCCGTACCCAGGATGCACAGGCCGCCGGCCTCGATCACTGCGGCATGCTCCCGCTTCACCTCATCCGCGTGGCGCTCCATCGCGCGCTGCCACTCTGCCTCGGTGCACTGGTACTCCTGCCCCTGATAATAGAAACGCTCCATGCCGGGCTCGGCGATCGCCTGGATCTCACCTTCCGCGACCGCTACCGGCCGCGCTTTCTTGCTGCGCGCCAGCTCCTGCTTGGCGATGAACTCCGCATTGCCGCCCAGCAGAATATCCGTGCCGCGACCGGCCATGTTGGTCGCGATCGTCACCATGCCGAGCCGCCCGGCCTGGGCCACGATCTCCGCCTCGCGCTCGTGATACTTCGCGTTCAGCACCACGTGCTGCACGCCCTTGTGCTGCAAAATCTGCGACA
>CAXTWU010000007.1:0-29699 GCA_964248025.1 uncultured Acidobacteriaceae bacterium
TTGCCGCCGTCGCCATACACAGGCAGCGGCTTGCCCGCGAGCGCGTGGAGGATGGTGAGCGGAATTAGCTTCTCAGGGAATTGAAAGGGCCCGTAGTTGTTGGAACAGTGAGTGGTCAGCACGGGCAGGCCGTAGGTGTGGCCGTAGGCGCGCACCATGTGGTCTGAGGCAGCCTTGGACGCGGCATAGGGGCTGTTGGGCGCATACGGCGTCTGCTCGGTAAAGGCCGGGTCAACGGGTCCGAGGGACCCGTAAACCTCGTCGGTCGAGACATGGAGAAAGCGAAAGCGGTCGCGGGTCTCTCCGGCCAGGCTTTGCCAGTAAAGGCGCGAAGCCTCAAGCAGCTGTTGCGTACCTTCGACGTTGGTGCGGACAAACGCGCCGGGGTCCAGGATAGAGCGATCCACGTGGCTTTCCGCCGCGAAATGGATGACCGCGCGCGGCCTGTTTTGGTCCAGCAAACGGGTGACGAGGGCCCGGTCGCCGATGTCACCGGCGACCAGCCGGTGGCGAGGGTCGCCGTCGAGTGCGCGCAGGTTTTGCGGATTGCCCGCGTATGTCAGCAGGTCGAGGTTGATGACGGGGGTGCCGGTCTCCCGGACCCAACCGAGCACGAAGTTGGACCCGATAAAGCCGGCGCCCCCTGTGACCAGGATCGCGTCTTGGGCTGCAAGGCTCACGCGCGCGGCCCCGCCGTTTGCGGGCATGGCAGTGTCGCGGGCCGGCGGAGCACGAACAGTGAAGGGGCGAGCAGCATGGGCAGGCAGTGGATGATGATTCCATCCTAATGATCTCGAATGATTCGCGCGGTCACCAGGCGGCTACGAAGGGCACGAACGTAACGACGGGTCTGTTTTTACTCGGCAAGGATGGCTCTCGCTCGGCAGCCTGGCTGTCTCTACTTGCCTTCAATGGCAGCATCGGGTTGCGATGCGTACTCGGCCCAGGAGCCGTCGTACAGGCTGATGTGTTCAGCCCCGGCAAGCTCGAGAGCAAGCGCTACCACGGCCGCGGTAACGCCGGAGCCGCAGGTGGTGGTGACGGGCTGCTGGAGGTCGATTTGTTTCTCCCCGAACAGCTGCCGCAGGTTGTCGGGTTCGCGCAGGCGGCCCTCGGCTAGAAGATCGGTGAAGGGCAGGCTGACCGCGCCGGGCATGTGGCCGGAAGGGAGCCCTGGCCTGGGTTCCGGCGCCGTACCGTGGAAGCGGCCCGCGGATCGGGCGTCGAGGAGCTGCATGCCGTTTTGTTCTCGACCGGCAATCATCCCTTTGATCTCGGCATAGCTTTGGAGGGCTTCGCGATGCAGCCGGGCGTGAAAGGTGGCCGGCGTCCGCTGCACCGGGCCGGCTTCGATGGGGAGGCCGGCGGCGATCCAGGCTGCGAGGTCGCCGTCGAGCACGGAAACCTGTTGTGCGCCGAGGGTTTGAAGCATCCACCGGGCACGTGGGGCGGAAAAGACACCAGCCTGCTCGTAGACGACGATCTCCATGTTATTGCCGACGCCCAGCGCCGACATGGCACGGCCGAACTGGGCCACAGCATGCGGGGTGCAGGGCAGTGTATGGGGCAGGCCGCTCGTGTGGTCGGACAGTGCATCGATGTCAAAGAAGACCGCGCCGGGCAGGTGCCTGGCAAGGTAGCGTTCGCGGGGATGGATGGGCGGCGTGTCGCCGGGCCGGGCGAGCGTCGGAGGCGCGAGCGTGGCGTCGAGGATGACGAGGTCAGCGTCATGGAGGCGGCGGGCAAGCGTAGCGAGCGGAAGGAGGGGCGACATGCGAACAGATTAGCCTGCCGGATGTGGCGGGGTGTCATCGGCGGGACTGCGGAGATGGTTAAAGGTTGCTAGTGGCTGTTTCGCGAATGGAAAGGAGGCCGAGCACGGTAAGAACCGCGGATGCCGACAGGTAATAACCGACATATGGCAGGCCATGGGTCTTGGCGAGCCACGTGGCAATGTAGGGGGCCATGGAGGCACCCAGGATGCCGGCCAGGCTGAAGGCCAGCGAGCTGCCGGTGTAGCGCACGGGGGTAGGGAAGAGCTCGGACAGCACGGTTCCGAGCGGGCCGTAGATAAGGCCCATCAGCGTGAAGCCGAGGGCCATCATCGCGACCACGCCGCCTGTACCGGCCACAAACAAGGGAGGGAGAAAGAAACCGAAGACGGCAAGGGCGGCGCTGACGGCGAGCATGACGCGTCGTCGTCCCTGCTCGGCCAGCAAGGCTGAAACGGGGATTGCCGCGGCGAAAAAAAAGATGCTGCCCAGCTGGATCAGAAGGAACTGGCTGCGGTTGTAACCAAGCGCGCCCGTGCCCCAGGACAGGGTGAAAACCATCATCAGATAAACGAGAACAAAGGGTGCGAGACTCACCAGGACGCCCGCGACTAGGGCGCGGGTGTGACGGCGCAGCACGACCAGCATGGGAAACCGCACAGGCTCGCCCCGCGTGAGCGCGGCCTGAAACACAGGGGTTTCCGTGATGGTGAGCCGGACATAAAGGCCCACCAGCACCAGCGCCGCACTGGCCAAAAACGGCAAACGCCAGCCGAATGCGAAAAACTGCCGGTCGGTGAGCAGGTGCGACAAGAGCAGAAACGAGCCGCCGGAAAGCAGAAAGCCCAGCGGCGCGCCGAGCTGGGGAAACATGCCGTACCAGGCGCGTTTGCCCGGCGGCGCGTTTTCGATCGCGAGCAGCACGGCGCCGCCCCACTCGCCGCCCAGGCCGAGCCCCTGCCCGAAGCGGCACAGCGCAAGCAGCACCGGTGCGGCAATGCCGAGGGTGCGATAGGTCGGCAGCACGCCGATCAGAACGGTCGACAAACCCATGGTGAGCAGCGCGAGCACAAGGGTCCGCTTGCGGCCGATGCGGTCGCCGAAGTGACCAAACAGCGCGGAGCCGATGGGTCTCGCGAGAAAAGCAATGCCAAAGGTAGCGAACGAAGCGAGCGTGGAGGAGGCCGGGTCGGAGGCCGGAAAGAAGAGGCGCGGGAAGACCAGCACCGCAGCGGTGGCATAGATGTAGAAGTCGAAGAACTCGATGCCGGTGCCGATCAGGCTGGCGAACAGGACCTGTCGCGGGCTGTTGCGGGATGGGGGAGTTTGCTGTTGGATCGACTGCTGAGTTTGCGTCGGAGCTTGCTTCATAAGGGGAAGTCTCCTTGTTCGCGATGGAGGGATCTTGGTCCTGCCGCTCACTCGAGCCGGCATGAGGCCTGGTTCACAGCACCTTGCACTCGAGCCAGCCTTCGGCTTCTACACGGTCGCCGGTCAGGGCAGGAGCCCGTTAACCGACAGCGAGTAGGGCCTGCCGGCGACAGCCGTGCCGCGGTTGCGGTTCGGGGCCGGCTGCATGCGGAAACGCAGCTCACCGCCGCGCAGCAGCTCATCCTGCGTGACGTAACTGCGGTCGAGCCGCCTGCCGTCGAGCAGGACCGCCCCGACGTAGCGGTTGGCGGCGGACCCGTGCTCGGCGACGATGCGAAGCTCTTTGCCGTTCGGCAGGTGCAGCGTGGCCGCGCCGACAAACGGCCGCCCCAGCACGTACTGATTGCTGCCCGGCGTGACGGGGTAAAAGCCGAGCGAGGTGAACAGGAGCCACGCCGACATCTGGCCCAGGTCGTCGTTGCCGACCAGCCCGTCGGGCGCGGGGCGGTACTGCGATTGGACGATCTGCGCCAGGCGCTCCTCGGTGCGCCACGGCTGCCCGGCATAGACATACAAGTAGGCCATGTGGTGGCTCGGCTCGTTGCCATGGATGTACTGGCCGATCATGCCGGCGATGTCCTCGACGTCGGCGTAGCGTTTTGGATCGACCGTCTGGTCGAAGACCTGGTCGAGCTTGGCAATGGCTTTTGCATCGCCGCCGAGTTCGCGGATCAACCCGGCTTCGTCCTGCGGCACAAACCAGGAGTACTGCCAGGAGTTGCCCTCGGTGAAGCCTGAACCCGCACCGGCCTTGGCCGGATCGAACGGCTCGCGAAAACGGCCGTCAACCATCTTCGGCTCGATGAAACCGTCGCGCGGGTTCCACACGTTGCGCCAGTTCCCGGCTCGTTTCGCAAACTGCGCGGCGATGTCTTCGCGGCCAAGGCGGTGCGCGGTTTGGGCGATGGCCCAGTCGTCGAATGCGTACTCGACCGTCTTCGAAGCGGCCTCGTCGTCGTCGTCGACCGGCACGTAACCCAGGCGCATGTAGTCGCCGAGGTGGCCGTAGGGGGCGTAGTCGGCGCTTGCCACCATGGCGTCGAGCGCGCGAATTTCGTCAAAGCCGCCACCTGGGCCGCCGTAGCCCTTCATCACCGCATCGGCGAGCTCCGGCACGGCGTGGTAGCCGATCATGCACCAGGTTTCGATTCCCTGGAACTGCCACACGGGCAGGATGCCAAACGGGCTTTCCGCTTGCGAAGCCAGCATGGAGCGCATGAGACTTTCCGTGCGCGCCGGGGGCTGCAGCAGGGTCATCAGGGGCTGCTCGGCGCGAAAGGTATCCCACAGTGAAAGGCTGGAAACGAAGTCGAATCCAGAGGCCGAGTGCACCTGGTTGTCGGGTCCGCGGTAGCTGCCGTCCACGTCCATCGACAGCGAGGGCGCGAGCAGCGAGTGGTAGAGCGCGGTGTACAGGCTGGTGCGGGTGCCGGCGTCGGCCTCGAGGTCGAGCGTGCCGAGCGCCCCTTCCCAGGCCGCGCGGGCCCTGGCGCGGGTCCCGTCGAAGTCGAGCCGGGGCTGTTCTGCGTCGAGGTTGGCGATGGCGTGGGCTTCGTCGGTGGGCGAAACCGCCATGGCTACCGTGAGCGGGGCCTGGAGGTTGCCGAAGGAGAACACCGCCTCGAGGCCCCGGCCCTCGATGCTCTGTGTATTTTCAGGCGTGGTGCCGGGGCCGTGGAAGCCCTTGTAGGGGACGGGCTCCGGCTCCTTGTCATACAAGGCGTGCGTGGTGGGCGGCGCGGAAAAACGCATGGCGAAAAAGAGCTGCCGGCCAGGCGCCCAGCCCCGAGTTTCCCGCATGCCCGTCACTGTTCCATCGTCGCGCAGGCGCACACGCGACCACAGCACTTTGCCGGGGTAGTTATAGATGGAGGAGCGGAGATCAAGCAGCAGGTGCGCGGGTTTGCCGGCCGGAAAGGAGAAGCGGCTGACGCCGACGCGGGGGGTCGCGGTTAGCTCGGCGCGGACGCCGTAGTCGGCCAGCGTGACGGCGTAGTAGCCGGGATGGGCGCTTTCGGTCGTATGCGAAAAGCGCGAACGGTAGCCCGGGATTACCGGCGCGGCCGAACCCGAGTTGGCACCGGAACCCGGAGTCGACCCCGGCGCCGGCCCAAAAACTGACCCCGGTTCAAGGCGCACGTCGCCTGCGATGGGCTGCAGCAGAAAGTCGCCGAGGTCAGAGTGGCCGGCGCCCGAAAAGTGCGTGGCGGAAAAGCCCAGGATGGTTGAGTCCTCATAGCGGTAGCCGGCGGCCCACTTGTAGCTCTTGTTGAAGGGGCGGATCTGCGTGTCGGGGCTTAGCTGCACCATGCCGAATGGAACCGCGGCCCCGGGAAAGGTGTGGCCTTCAGCCCCGGTGCCGATCATTGGGTCGACTGCGTCGTAGCGAGACGACTGTGCCGGGACGAGGGCGGAGGAGGCGGCCAGAAACGCCGGCAGCAGGAGGCGCGCGAACAGGGACATGGATGCATTATGCCGTGTATCCCGTGCCCATGAGCTCGCGAGCCAGAAGAAAGGGAGCAGCCCAGCCGTGCTGCAGTCGACCTGGCCGGAATTTGACATGAAAGAGCGCCATCAACTTTCCATGTGCCCGACAGCGCCGACCCGCTATGCTGGTGCCATGCAAGTAGAAGACGGGATGCACCGAATCGATACCGGAGTGGCTGGCTTGAACGACATATTATCGGGCGGGCTGCCTGCCGGGCAGATGTACCTGCTGGAAGGCGACCCCGGCACCGGCAAAACGACCCTGGCCATGCAGTTCATCATGGTTGGAGTGCGCGCCGGCGAGCAAGGCCTTTACGTCACCTTGTCTGAGTCGAAGGGTGAGCTGGAAGGCTCAGCGCGCTCGCACGGGTGGAACACCGAGGAGATCCCGATCGCCGAGTTCATTCCAGCGGAAGCCAGCCTGAGCCCGGAAGAGCAATACACGGTCTTTCACCCCAGTGAGGTAGAGCTGGCGGACACCATTCACCGGCTGACGCGGCTGATCGACGAGGTAATGCCGGACCGGGTGGTGATCGATTCCCTGTCGGAGCTGCGGCTGCTGGCGGCGGACACCATGCGTTACCGGCGGCAGCTGCTGGCGCTCAAGCACTTCTTCGCCGGGCGCGAGATGACGGTGATGCTGCTGGACGATCGAACCGCCGAGGGCAGCGACATGCAGCTGCAAAGCATCGCGCACGGGGTGCTGCGGCTTGAAAAGCTCCAGCGGTCCTACGGTGTGACCCGGCGGCACGTGGAGATCATCAAGCTGCGGGGCAGCGCCTTTCGCGAAGGGCTGCACGATTACACGATCCAGCGGGGCGGGCTGGTGATCTTTCCTCGCCTGATTGCGAGCGAGCACGAGAAGGTTTTCAAGGGCGAGCGCATCAGCAGCGGGCTGCCGGTGCTCGACGGCATGTTCGGCGGCGGCATCCATCGTGGATCGTCGACGCTGCTGCTAGGTCCTTCAGGCAGCGGTAAATCCACCATTGCCATGCTGTATGCCTACACGGCGGCCCGGCGCGGCGACTATGCGGTGATGTATGTGTTTGACGAAGTGCTGCGCACGGCACAGGACCGGGCGGAAGGCCTGGGCATGCGTGTGCGCGAGGAAGTTGCGAACGGCCGCCTGGCCATGTCGCAGGTCGACCCTGCCGAGCTTTCCCCGGGCGAGTTTATCGCCCGCATTCGGCGCGATGTGGAAGAACGGGACGCGCGCGTGGTGGTGATCGACAGCCTGAACGGCTACCTGATGTCGATGCCGGGCGAGCGCGACCTGACGCTTCACCTCCATGAACTGGTTGCTTTTCTCAACCAAAAAGGCGTGATTACTTTTCTCATCTATGCGCAGCACGGTCTTGTGGGTAGCATGCAGACGGAGATCGATGTGAGTTACCTGGCCGACACTGTGGTGCTGCTTCGCTACTTCGAGGCGGAAGGGGAGATCCGGCAGGTGCTTTCGGTGATCAAACAACGGCTGGGCTTTCATGAGCGCAGCCTGCGCGAATTGCGCATGAGCGGCCGGGGGCTGGAGATAGGGGAGCCGTTGAAGACCTACCGTGGTGTGTTGACCGGGGTGCCGAACCTGGTCGAGGCTGTGAGCTAAGGCGATGCAGCGCGAGCTCACACAATGAGCCTGGTGGTGCGGGTGGTGGCGCCGACGGGGCGCGACGCGGAACTGATCACGGGTGTTTTGCGGCAGCACGGTCTGGGCGCTGAAGTGTGCGAGGACCTGTCGCTGCTGGAAGGCGCCTCGGAAGAGCATCCGCTTGGGCCGCTTTTGATTGCGGAAGAAGCACTTGACGACGCGACCACGCGGCAACTGGGACGGCTGCTGGGGTCGCAGCCTGCGTGGTCGGACCTGCCGCTACTGATCCTGACAGGCAGCGGACGGGAGAACGGGGGGAGCCATCGCCTGGGCGACGAACGGCTGCCGCTGGGCTCGCCCGTACTGCTGGAGCGGCCGATTCGCACGGCGACGCTGGTAAGCAGCGCGCGTGCCGCGTGCCGGGCCCGGCAGCGACAGTACGAGGTGCGCGATGCGTTGGGGGAGCGTGACCGCGCCGTGCTGGAGCTGAAACATGAACGCGAAACCCTGCAGGTGATGCTGGATCACCTGCCGGTGGGTGTGCTTCTGGCCGAAACAAGCGGAAAGATCATTCGCGGCAATCGCAGTATTGAACGGATTCTGCGGCATCCGGTTCTTCCCACCCCGGATGTGGAAGCGCATGGCCAGTGGATCTCCTTCCACGCGGACGGCAGACGGGTGAAAGGGGCAGAGTACCCGCTGCCGAGGGCCATGAAGAGCGGGCAGGCCGTGGACTCGGAAGAGTACCTGTACCAGCGCGGCGACGGTTCGCTTGGATGGGTCAGCCTGTCGGCCGCGCCGATCCTGGATGAGCAGGGAGGGGTGGCGGGCGGTGTGGTGGCCATTGCCGACGTCGATCGGCAGAAGCGCACCGACGATGAGCTTCGCCGCAGCGAGGAGCGCTTCCGCAAGCTGATAGAAAACGCAAGCGTGGGCGTCATCATCTGCGACACCGAAGGTGGCATCTCCTATGCCAATCCTTTTATTCTGAACCTACTGGGGTACACGGCAGAGGATGTGGGGCGGGGCTTGCTTCGCTGGGATGAGTTGACGCCGCCCGAATATGCCGAGGCTGACAGGAAAGCCCTCAGCCAGCTCAGCGCGACGGGTACGGCGACCCCATACGAGAAAGAATATGTCGCACGGGATGGCCGCCGGATTCCGCTGGTGCTGGGCAGTACGCTGCTGCCCTCGCAGACGCGTGGAAGAAGCGGCGTCGAGATCGCGGTTTTTCTGACCGACCTGTCGAGCCAGAAGCAGGCTGAAGGCGCGCTGGTGCAGAGCGAAAAGCTGGCCGCGGTCGGCCGCCTGGCAGCGTCCATCTCCCACGAAATCAACAACCCGCTTGAAGGCATCACCAACCTGGTGTACCTGGCGCGCCAGGACGATACCTCGCCCGGGGAGGTGCAGAAGTACCTGGAGACCGTGGACGATGAACTGTCGCGTGTATCGCAGATCGTGAGCCAGACCCTGCGCTTTCACCGGCAATCCACCAACCCGACCGCAATTACGCCGCAGGAGCTCTTGGAGCCGACCCTGGCCCTGTACGGCGGACGGCTTCGCAACTCGGACATTGGGTTGGAGCTGCGGTACCGGGCCACGGGCACGCTGACCTGCTACGAGGGCGAGATACGGCAGGTGCTGAACAACCTGGTGAGCAATGCGATCGATGCCATGCGGAGCGGCGGCCGCATGCTGGTGCGAACCGGCGATCGCCGGCTGCCGGACAGCGGGGCCCCGGCCATCCTGATCACCGTGGCCGACACGGGCTGCGGCATGCCTCCGGAAACGCTGCGTCATATCTTTGAGCCGTTCTACACGACCAAGGGCATCAACGGCACCGGCCTGGGACTGTGGATCGCGGATGGAATTATCGAGAAACACCACGGAAGACTGCTGGCGAGGTCGAGCGTGCAACCGGGCCGGGCCGGGACTGTTTTCAGTCTCCTGCTGCCCAGATACCCTTCCTGGCTCAAGGCTGCCGTGCCGGATGGAGCTGCTTTGCCGGTGTAGGTTGCCCGGCCGGCTTGCGTATTGGTGACTGACGCCTTTTATTGCCCGGGATGGGTCCGGGATGGGTCCGGGAAGGGTTGAAGATGCGCCACGCTTCGTGCCTGTGTGATTCTCACTCCCTGTTTCGCTTACTGATTCTTAGGATTAAAGAGAAACTCCTCGGCCAAGGCATGCACCATGTGGGCGCCCGTCAGTGTCAACAGATCGCTCACGAATTTTGTTCCTCCCTGGCTCGAAGCGGGACGGTAAAGATCGGCCAGCGAAGCTGCAGATATATCTCCACCAATGCTGGAGAAATTGAACTCGCGATGGTTGTTATCTCCCCTGGCGATGAAAGGGGCGCTGATTGCATGCAGTGCTCTTGATGTTGTCGTGCCGGTGCCCTGGTAGAAGTATCGCGGGTCCTGGCGAAAGACCACGGGGAGCAGTGCGCCTCCGATGAATATCTGGGAGGAGTTAAAGGCGTACACGGCGCCGAATCTTTGCCCGTATCCTTTAAGGCCCTCCTGGTAGGCCGGCGTGTCGGCTGCCTGGTTGATCCCGGCGAGCACGACTGAAACCACAAGGGTGGCTGCATCGGTGGCGGTTAAAGCGGCCAGCTTAAACTTCAACTTGGGCGACAGAGGTACAAAGGTCCCGCCGTAGAACGCATAGAAGTTCGGCAAAACTCCGAAAAGTCGCTGCGTTTCTTCTATCTTGACCTGCTTGATGGCGAGTTGGTCTGCAAACACGGCCGTGACACTTGTGCTGACCGACGCGATGCGAAGCACAATAGGCGGCATCGCTTCCCTTTGCCCCGGCAGCAGGGTGATCTCCGGGGAGACCCAGGCCTCAAAGCCTTCGGCCCGGACCTTAAGGTGCAGGGGAACGGCTGAGGGCAGGCTTTCGAGAACGAACGAGCCGTCGGCTGTGGCCGTGGTTGTCCGAGGGGCCGAGTCCGACCCCGTGTCCGAGCTGATGAGCGCGCCGGGGATAACGGCACCGTCCCCATCGGTTACAAGTCCGCTTACGATTCCGGGCTGGGGAACAGGCGCCGAAATGGATTGTCCCAGAACACATTGCGTGCCGCAGCAAAGCAACCACAGAAGAAAGTTTTGTTTGAGGCGCATGGATAGCCGGTCCTCCTTCATGCCCGGGCCCTTGTTTTTCGACCTGGGTAGGAGCCCGTTCTACCGAAGCTGTTTGCTCAGGACGCACCGCTACTCTGAGGTTGGTGGCGCATGTGGGTCACCTGCAGACCCCTCTTCATGGCAGTGGTTGTAAGTGATCTCGAGGTCTGCATGTCCTCCCAGGCGTACCTGAGTCAGTGAAGAGTTTTTTGCCGGAATCCATTGGTCTTGAAGCTTTTGGTTGGTGTAGAGATAAGTAGTGGAGGTGGTCCACCACGAAGGCATCTTTTCCGGTGTCCCCTGCGCGCGAACGACGGCAAAGTCGATGCCGTCGATCCATATCTGCCCGCGCCATGCGAATTTGTTCTTGTGCCGGGGTACGACCTGAAAGAGGTAGATGGGATGCTGAGGCGCACCCTGAACATCTTCCATCTGGAACTGGTAGTTCTCCGCAGAGATACGAGTCTGGGCCTGCATCTCCGCACTGGCCGCTTCTCGCTCGCCTTCGAGAAGCTTGTGCAGAACGTGATTGCGAAGCGCTTCCGAACCGGATTCATTGAGAATCACAAACGTCTTGCCGCCTCGAGTGGTGGTTGCCCGCACCGTCATTTCCGCATGCTTGGCGCCGGGGAATCCTTTGTAGTCGAGCGTGTACAAACGTTCGCACACGATCGAGGGTTCATGGTCGAGCCGTTCCGAGTTTCTTTGCTCCAATTTCTGGACTACGTCGGTGGCGGACAGGTTTCCCGGGCTTTGTTCCTTGTCGGACGGACCAGCATAAGCAACGGCACCGCTACCGCAAAGGACTGCAAAGATCATCAACTTCCACATGCTGGCTCCCGAGCATGGAACTAGGCGGAGAATTGGAGGGAATGAGAAGAAGATGCGAGCCGCTCCGCATATTCCTTCAGTTGTTCTTCGATCTGATCCGTGGCTTTCCGGCGAGCCACGACGTCCTCGCGGTAACGACGGAGGAAGTAGTCGATCGTTTCTACGCGGATGCGGATCGAGCCGGAGGGCTTGTTTTCATCCAGGTCCTTGAAGGAGAAGTACGGGGTGCCGGAACTCTCGATAATGCTTTCTATCACCCCATAGATGGGCGCATCGTGGCCGCATTTGAAGCTTGAAACTTCCAGCGCGACAAGGTTGGGGTGTCGCGCCGTGAACTTGGCTGCCCACACCTTGTGGTTGGTACTGGTGGAGTAGTTGTTCTTCCAAACGTCCGCGATATCGAGGGGGTGCTTGATCACTCCGGCGCGCACTTCATCTCCGAACAAGCGGTCCAGCATGTCCTCGTCCATGGGCAAGGTGCTTTGCGAAAAGATCGGGTAGCCGAGTTTCTGAAACTCCTCCATGATCTCGTGGTTGAGCCCAGGGTCGTGGTGGTAGACGCGGCCAAGCATCACGATCCCGATGCGGTCTTCGCGTTCGATCTGGTCGAGTGTTTGGCGCGCGTGCGTGCGGATTTCAGATTCGCAGCGATCGAGCGCGGCGAAGCCCTGCTCGATGGCGCGTTCATTTTCCTCGCGTGAAAGGCCGAGCAGCGGAGCCCAAGCCTGGAACATCTGCTCCATCGTGATGCGGGGATCGCGCAGGTTCAGGATCGGATCCAGGTAAGTGACGCCGTGCTCAGCGAAGACGTCGTTCTCCTTGGTAAAGGCGGCCTTGACGGCGTTCGGTGTCGCGGTCACAGTGGGGCAGGCGTTGGAGCCGGTGAGATTGACCAACGGCGTATGCAGGATGTCGTACATGGGGAAGAAGATGGCGTGAAGCGGCTTCTTGGTGTGCTTGGTCGCGAGCAGGTTGTAGACGTGAGCGATACCGATCTTCGACGGGTAGCAAGGGTCGATGGCGCCACGGCTTGCACCTGCGCGATAAAGCTCGGGCGTGGTGTAGTCGGAGTAGAGGATGTTCTCGGCCTGCAGGCCTAGAGACGCAAAGTAGGCGTTGAAGAACGGCGCATAGGTGTAGGTGTTGAGCAGCCGCGGCATGCCGATGCGGAAGTTCTTGCGTCCCTGCATCCGTGCGGCGCGCTCCTTGACTGCCTTGGGGGTAAACATACCCTTGCAACTTGGCTCAGGGTCGGCGACAAGTCGGACGTTACGATGGCGGAAGACTTCGGTCGCGGCTACATCGACATAGTTGGGGTTCTTGCCCCGGATCGCATCGAGGCCTGCCTTGATGTCCTTCATCTCGTCCAGGTCTTCGACGGTGCCCTTTTCGCACGTGGCGATAATCAGCCTCTGCTCGCCGAGCAGGAGCGGGACCTTGGTCTTGCGCAACTGGAACTCGACCGGCTTTGGCAGTTCGAGCACCTTGCCGGAACCGGCTGCAGTGATTTGGATCAGGGGCTCGGTTTTGGCCTTGAGAGGAGAGGAGGAGGTGGTGCCGCAGCTCCCGCCCGTGTCGCCAGTACCGCAGGAGCTGCCGTGGGCGTGCTGATGCTTATCGAGATTCGCTTCGATCGTTTGGAGACTCGGCAGCGCCGCGTTCGCTACCGTGTGGGCAGCTTCAACGTGGGAGTGCTCGTGTGGGTGGGCATCGGCGACGGTGGCGACATGTTTGTGGGTTCCATCCGCGTGAGCTGCCTGCTCCACGGTCAGCGACTCGCCGTTGACGTCAACATCGATAAAGGTGCGCAGGCAGTTGTTTTTGCAGAAGTAGCAGCGTGTCTCTTCGTTCCGCGTGGTGCGATAGCGGATGTTAGCAACAGCCTGGAGGCCAATAAAGGTCGTGGCTTTGCCGTTGCCCCACAGGCGCAGCGCCTCCTGGGCCGCGCCGATGGCCCCGGACTCGCCGCAGTGCTCATGCACGATGATCTCGGGTACTTTGTCGCCGTTGCGAAAGCTTTGCTTGATGAAGTCGACCTCGGCTTTGACGACGGCAAGGTTGTTCTGCGTGCCCCCTTGCAGCACAAAGCGCGAGCCCAGGGCCGCGAGGTTCGGGATGCTTGCGACATAGAGAAAGACGTTCTTGGGGAGAACCGCGGCCAGACCGGCAAGGATCTCCTCGGCGCGCCAGCCTTGCCGCTGAAAGTTGACAATGTCGGACTGCATAAAGACGGCGCAGCCGTAGCCGAAGACGGGCATGGATGTGGCAGCAAAAGCGAGGTCTGAATATTCTTCGACCTTTTTGCCGAAACCTTCCGCCGTGGACTGCAGGAAGTAGCCGTTGCCCGCAGAGCACTGCGTATTGAGCTTGAAGTCCTTGACGCGGCCGTTCTTGAGGACGATGAGCTTGATATCCTGACCGCCCACGTCGACGATCACATGCGGGTCGTCATAGAACTTGAGAGCGGACTCCGTATGGGCGACGGTCTCGACCAGGGCCACGTCCGCGTTTAGAACGTCTCGCAGGATGTCCTTCGCGTAACCCGTGGTGCCCACGCCAAGAATCTCCAGCCTGGCGCCGGGCCCTTCAACCTGCTGGCGCAGCTTGGCGAACATGTCGATGGTGTCCTGGATGGGATTGCCGTTGGAGAGCTGATAGGCCTTGCACAGAATCTCTCCCTGCTCATCGAGCAGCACGGCCTTGGTGGAGGTAGAGCCGCCGTCCACGCCGACAAAGCCTCGTACGACCGCTCCCTCCGCAAAGGGCGCAGGAATAAAGCGCTTCTTGCGATAGCTCTCCTTGAAGAGGTCGAGCTCCGACGGTTCCGCGACGAGTCCCTTGGCCCCGGAGGCGGCTTTTTCTTCCTGGCGGCCGAAGTGGATGTAGTAGTCCAGCTTCTCGGTGCCGGTGTACTGGCCTATCTCTTCTTCCTCGTCCAGGCCGAACTCCACCGCCCCGAGCGCGGCGAAGTATTGCGCATTGTCGGGCACCTTGATGAGCTGCTCCGGGGTCATGCCTTCGGGGAGCTCGACCTTGCGCTCTTTCCACATGCGCGGGATGTTTGCCTGCCAGGCCTCTTTCATGCCGCGGATGAAGCCGTTAGGACCACCCAGCAGCAGCACGTGGGGCCGCAAAGTATGGCCGCGCGTCAGGACGCTCAGGTTCTGCAGCACGATCGCTTCAAAGAGCGAGGCCATCAACTCGTCCGGCGGGGTGCCGGTTTTTTGCAGGCCGTTGATGTCGGTTTCGGCGAAGACGCCGCATTTGCCGGCGACCCTGTGCAGCTTCACCCCGTGATACGCCTGATTGCTGAGTTCCTCGGCGGGGATCTTCAGCTTGGCATTGATCTTGTCGATCACCGCGCCTGTGCCGCCGGCGCACTTGTCGTTCATGGATGGAATTTTCTTCTTGCGACCGGTCTCCGCATCGTCCTTGAACACGATGATCTTGGCATCCTGTCCGCCGAGCTCGATAACGGAGTAGACCTCGGGATGCAGCTTTTCAACGGCCAGCGATACTGCGTGCACTTCCTGCACGAACTTGGCGCCCAGCATCTCGGCCAACGTGCCGCCGCCGGAGCCGGTGATGAACATGCGAGTGTTGCCGGGTTGTACGCCGACCTCTTCGCGCATGCGGGCCAGGAACTCCAGCACCTTTTCCGGCTGACGCGTTTCGTGGCGCTGGTAGTCCTGCCAGAGCGTCCGGTCCGTAGCCGCATCCACAACAATGGCTTTCACGGTGGTCGAGCCTACATCGAGTCCGACAAGAAACTTTGTCATCACTGGTTCCCCTGTCCGTTGGGTCCTTGCTTTTGGCTTTGTCGCTGCCCACGGGTGCGAGTGCTTGACCCCGCGGGCAGGGAGGACGAGAGCTGCCGAGCGGCTTTATGCCGCCCTGGCAGGGCTGCTGACAGGGGTGCGCTTGCGCAACCAGCTTTTTTCTTCCCGGCGCATGCGGTCGTCAAGGTGAAGAGCGAACTGCGCCGCGGTACCGGCGACGCCCGCACGGTGCGGTACCTGGTAGATCGCGCTACGCAGCTCGGGGTTCTCCGCCACGTACTGGCGCAACTCGTCCAGGCTGCGGCCGGTCTGCTGCAACACCCCTTCGAACTCGGCGCGGGCCTTCGCCTTGGCTTCGGCGAGCGACATCTGCACACGGCTGTGCGCGTTGACTTCTCCCTCCCCGGAGGTCTCGATAGGGAGAAAGATCATGTCCTTGAAGGCGTTCACTACGCGGGATTGCACCCCGTCGGACTGCGCGGAAGGCATGCAGCCGAACGGCTTAAGAGCAAGCACCATGTGGCACAGGTGATTGACCGTGTAGAAGATGTTTTTGCCGACTTCCATGTGGCCCTCGCCCCCGCGTGCCAGCTGATGGTAGAAGGGATGCGCCAGACCCGCGAGCTCCTGCTGCGGGATCAGGTGATGGGTAAGGCCGCCGAGGTGCTTGATGGTGCGGTGGTAGAAGTAGGTCCACATCTTGCTGCCGACGGTGAGGCCGGCGGTCTTCTTGAAAAGGCCAAAGTCGTTAGCGGCGCGTTGCTTCAGCTGGTACCACTTCACATCCTTGTGCGTCTTTTCAGCATGAAAGCGAGCGCGTGAGCCTTCCTTGGCGACATACATCATGTAGTCGATCCAGGTGGCGATCGGCTCGACGACGACCTGCGCGCCTTCCCGCTCAAGGAAAGCAAACATGTTGAAGTTGCCGTCGCCCTCGGTGGTCTGCGCCCAGAACTCGCCGGTAATCTTGATCACGGGTTTGACCCGCAGGCGGTCTACCTCGATGTTGCCGATGGCGTCGCGGCAGGTGTGCAAGGCGTCGACATACTCCTTGCCGTAAAGGTTGTGCGCGACCTTGCCCAGCGTGCACAGGATCCCCGAGACCTTGGGCTGCTTGGTCAGCGCCGGTTTCATCCAGCCCGGCGCCGCGTCGTCGATATGCCACCGTTTGCGCTCGCGAAGCGTGTCGGTCATCAGCGTTACGGATTCCTGAATTACGCGGTCCGTCTCGCCTTTGTGGACCTCGTAGGGCCGAACCTGGTAGACCATGTCATTGATCACGTCGCCAAGGTTCAAGGCGTTGAGCATTCCCATGCCGAAATCAACAGAAAACTTCAGGCCCGGCTCTCCGCTGGCGGCTTTAATGCCGTCAGTCTGCTGGAAAAGCAGCACCCGGAAGCCGTCAAAGCCGGAGTTTTGCAGGGCAAAACGGTATTCTGCCTCATACATGCCGAAGCGGCAGGGACCACAGGAGCCCGCCGTAAAGAAGACGTAGTTATCGATGATCTGCTGCTTGGTCAGGCCGGTGCGCTCAAGCTTTTGCAGGTACTGCACAAGGTTGCCCACGGTGAAGTAGGTCGGATTGCACTGGCCGTTGTTGCCGTATTCCTTGCCGGCCTGGAAGTCGGAAACGTCAGGTGTGGGAATGTTTTCGCAGCGATAGCCGGAACCGCGAAACACGGCCTTGATCATCTCTTCGTGTTTCCAGGTAAGGCCACCAAAAAGAATGGTGACGGTGTCGCGCTCTTCCCCCGTGAAGGTGCGTTCCACCGGCTTTTTGAAAGTCCGTACGCGCTGGAGTCCTGCTTCGGAGCGGAGCCGTGCCCGTTCCGCGTCCACCATCGCCTGGATCTCCATGTCGAACTTAGCCTGGTTCAAGTCCTGCTGCGCGGGGCTGAGTTGCTGCTCACTCATTGGCATCGGTCTTCTCCTTTTAAGTTGGTAGGTCGGGGCAGCCGGGCTGCCGGTCGCAGTACGCCGGGACTATTCCATCTGACCCTGGACGCCTTGAAAGCCATGAGCAAGCTGTTTAAAGAAGTACTTGATCACACGCTGGTCGTTGTAGCACCAGCCGAGAATGTGGTTCAGCGTGGAAAAGCATTGCGTTTGGCAGCTTTCTTTCTGGTGATCGAGCTGCTTGGTGTCGAACTTATGATCGCCCACAACGCCCCAGTCGTAGTTGGCGGTGTACATGGGAAAACACGGAGCCAGCGAACCATCGACCCGGATGATCATGGAGTTCTGCCCGGCGCGGCAGTTCCAGGGAAAGTGGTTGCCTTTCATGAAGTCCACCATCTGCCACAAACGCGCGTTGGAGTTGACCATTTTGTAGCCGGAGTCCTGCTTTTCCGCGAGCCACTGCACGGTGGCCTCGACAGCCGGCCAGTCCTCGCGCGTGATGTAGGTCTCGTTCTCATCCTTGTGCTTGAAGTGGTCGTCCTGCTCCAACAAGGGCGATTCGTTGATGTGGTAATCGGTCGCGATGCCGTGGTCGCGAGCGATCTCGGTCAAATCGCGGACGTCCGCGAGGTTGTTGCGGCAGATATTGATGTTGAAGAAGACCGAATAACCGTAGTCGTACTGCTTGCGCACCAGATATTTGAACTGCTCGCGGATCGGAGCAAGCGCCTTGGGCAGCGACTTCCTGAGCTCGACCGAATCAACGGCGATGTTGAAGGTCGACATACCTGCATCGGCGAGTTTATCGATGACGTCTGTGCGCAACAGGCGCGCGTTGGTCGGCAGGTAAATCCAAAACCCCTTCTTCGCGGCGTAGTCGGTGACGCGGTGGATAAGATCGGGGCGAAGCAGCGGCTCTCCGCCCATAAAGGCGAGCACGCGGCAACCGGTCCCATGGAGCCAGTCGATGGAACGCTTGGCCACGTCTTCCGTCATACCTTTGACCTTGTTATCAAAGGCCCAGCAGTAATGGCAGTCCAGGTTGCACTTGAACTCGGTAAACAGGTACGCGATGAGGGGATGGAAGTCGCCCGAGGTCACGCGTGAGCGGATGTAGGGAAACAGCCAGCCCTGCATGCTGTGATAGATCTGCGACGCGGTCCAGTGACGCTTCTCGGGCGGGATGAAGGGAACAGAAAAGTCAATAGGCCCGAGAAGTTCCGGTCGCTGCGGAAAGTTGGGTTCAGGGAAGCGCTGAGGCTTGCCCTTGGGCTGGAAGCGCGGCGGGGGGCCCGGCTGCTGCGTGAGCAGGGTATGCAAAGGCACATCGAGACGAAAAGGATTGTGGTCATTCGCTGAAGACTGCTGAAGCATGTTCAAACCTCCGAAAAATGACAACTTTACCGGGCCTGGGTTCGAGTGGTCCTGCTTACTGCTGTAAGTCTGTCCTTCCGGCTACAGGCGGCTCGGCCCCTAGCGGAAGGTTCGTATCTGTCGACTGTGTGCCCGGCTTGCCGTCAAGATAGCGAAGCCATAAGTTCCACGGGCATGAAAGCGTGAAATCACGCGGTCAGCGTGTTACCCGGCCATCACAGATCTTTAAACTCGGAACAAAATGTGCTCTTGCAGAAAAGCTTCCGGTATTTGTCACTGGCATGCTCCACAAATCGTTCGGGTGAAGGTACAAGCAAACCTATCCTGACGGATCGAGCCCGTTTCCTCTTCTGCCGGTGTCGGTCCGGCTATAACGTGATCAGGATAGCAATGGAACACGGCTTTGCCGCTTGCTTATGGAGCAATACGGGGCTGCGTCCCGTGCAACCCTCGCCGGGCCTGTGCGGTTCGCGGCACGCCTGTGCGAGCTGTGGGCTGAAGGACCGCTTGCCATGATGGCAGGGCTTTGTGACCAGTCGTCCTGCCAACGGGGCGGATCGGTGAGAGAGTATGTTGACGGAGGATGGCTCCAGAGCCGTTGCAACCGGGGGATCAATCGTCGGCAATCTTCCTGGGGTGGTTGGGTTTTCCGATTTGGGGTCGCTTCATCCTCCTCTCATCTTTCAAGAGTTTCCTTTGAACTTCACAGCAGTGCTGTGCCGGAAAGGAGATTTCCCATGTCTGCACCGCCCGGGAGCGCGCCGGAAGTACATGTGCCGCGGTTCTCGCACCTGCAACTGCTTGAGGCCGAAAGCATCCACATCCTGCGGGAAGTGGCCGCCGAGTTTGAAAAGCCGGTGATGCTGTATTCCATCGGGAAGGACTCGTCGGTCATGCTGCGACTGGCGCAAAAGGCGTTCTACCCAGGGTCAATCCCGTTTCCGCTGCTTCATATCGACACCGGCTACAAGTTCCGCGAGATGCTTGCCTATCGTGACAGCGTGGCGCGCTCGCTCGGGGTGGAACTGCTGGTTTGGCGCAACGAGGGCGCTCTTGCGGCGGGCACAAACCCGATCTCGCTCGGCACGAAACGCTGCTGCAGCTTGCTGAAAACGCAGGCGCTGCTCGATGGGCTGACCCATTACGGCTTTACAGCGGCGTTTGGCGGGGCGCGGAGGGACGAAGAAAAGTCGCGAGCCAAGGAGCGAATCTACTCGTTTCGCGATCGCGGCGGGCAGTGGGACCCGAGAAATCAGAGGCCTGAGCTGTGGAATCTTTACAATGCGCGCATCGATCCGGGCGAGTCGATCCGCGTTTTTCCGCTGTCGAACTGGACCGAAATAGACGTGTGGCAGTACATCCACGAAGAACGGATCCCGGTTGTGGATCTTTACTTCGCACGCGAGCGGCCGATGTATGTTCGTGGTGACACGCTGGTGCCGGTGGAGCAAGGCTTTGTTGCGCTTCCCGGAGAGCAACCACACCGGGTCAAGTGCCGCCTGCGCTCGCTCGGCTGCTCCCCCTGCACCGGCGCGATCCGCTCGGAGGCCGAGACCATCCCGGCGATCATCGAAGAGCTGCTCGGTTTTCGCTCCTCCGAACGAGCAAATCGCGTCATCGACCATGACCAGGAAGGCTCCATGGAGCTGAAAAAGCGCGAGGGCTACTTTTAAGATGAGTGACGGGCAGGCTGCTCTGACGACGGTCGCCGACGGAGGGACCGCATCGGTCTTCGACGTTGAAGGCTACCTGGCTGGGGAGCGTGCAAAGGACCTGCTGCGATTCTCAACGGCAGGCTCGGTCGACGATGGAAAGAGCACCCTGATCGGGCGGCTCCTGTATGACACGCAGAGCGTGTACGAGGACCAGGTGCGCGCGATTCGAGGCAAGGGTACGACCCCTCCCGGTGTGCTGGACCTCGCGCTGCTGACCGACGGTCTCCGTGCCGAGCGCGAACAAGGCATCACGATCGACGTCGCGTACCGGTACTTCGCAACAGCACGGCGCCGGTTCATCATCGCCGACACGCCGGGGCACGAACAGTACACGCGCAACATGGCCACCGGCGCAAGCACCGCCGACGCGGCGATCGTGCTGGTCGATGCCCGCAAGGGCGTGCTCAGGCAATCGCGCCGCCACGCGGCCATCGCGGCCCTGCTCGGTGTTCCTCAGGTGATCGTGGCCGTCAACAAGATGGACCTGGTGGACTGGAGCGATGGGGCCTTTGAACAGGTGCGTACGCAGTTCGGAGAGTTTCTTGCGCGGCTCGGCCGGATGCACCCTGAAATCTCACAATCAGTGCTGCACTTTGTTCCTATCAGCGCCCTGGGCGGCGACAACGTGGTGCACCGCTCCAGCGCAATGCCGTGGTACACAGGGCCGACGCTGCTGGAGCATCTGGAAGCGCTGCCGTCTTCGGCGTTTGGCGACGCGGCCGCGCCTTTCCGCTTTTGGGTGCAGCGTGTGGCTCGCCCCTACCCGGAGTTTCGCGGCTTTGCCGGGCAGATTGCAGCCGGCACCATCCGGCCCGGGGCGGAGGTGCAGGTTTTGCCCTCGGGCAGGCGCAGCCGCATTGCGCGCATCGTTACGTTTGACGGAGATCTCCCTTCCGCGGCGACGCCGCTGTCAGTCACCCTCACGCTTGAGGATGAAATCGACATCAGCCGGGGTGACCTCCTGGTCGCTGCCGCTAAGCCTGCCGCGGTTGCGAGCCACTTCACGGCTTCGCTTGTGTGGATGAGCGCTTCGCCGCTTGAGCTTGGGCGCCGCTACCTGCTGAAGCAGGGCAGTCGGACGGTGCAGGCCTATGTTTGTGCGCTACGCGGGCGCATGGAGCTTGCCGAGGAGCAGGACGAGGAGGACGGGCAGGTGAAAACGACGCTGGGCTTGAACGGCATCGGCCTTGCCGAGCTCGAAACGTTGCTGCCGCTTGCCCTGGATACGTACCGGGCGAACCGTCACACCGGCAGCTTTATCCTGATCGACGCGGACACAAACGGCACCGTGGCGGCTGGAATGGTTTGTGTCATCGGTGGGAACTCCGCTGGGCAGGCGGGGCCAGTTTCGCCTGCGGAGCGGAGTGCGCGTTGGAGGCATCGGGGCGCGCGGCTTGAAACCACCGGCAGCGAAGCCCTGGCCGACGCATTGGAGCGGGCGCTTTTCGATCGGGGCGCGGCCGTGCTGCGGCTGCACGCCGGGGAATCGTTAGCAGCCGAGCGCCTGGGCGTGCTGGCCATTACGCACCGCGAGGGCGTCGCGCAACACAGCCTGACCCTCCGCGCAGGTGCCCGGACGCGAACGCAACCTCTACCCGAAAACATCGCGGCTGCTGTGCAGGAATCGCTGCGGCTGCTGCACAGCATGGGTGTGCTCACCACAAACGCCGCTTTTTGGCCAGAGGAAACCAAGTCTTGAGCCTTCTTCAAAACCCTTCCATCGGCGTCGTGTTGCGCCCAAAGCTTGAGCTGTTGCACGCTCGCGCGTATGGGAGCCGCTGCGGCGCGAGCTGGCCGACGCGACCAACCCGGACGGTGCCATGAACAGGGCTACACCTCCATCGGCTGGGAGGCGTGCACCCGCCTGCCGGCGCAATCGAACCGGCCTCGTTCAGGCCGCGGGGCCGGCAAGAACATCCAGGCCACGCCAAGGCGGCACGGGAGCGAGGGGCAGAGCGGCTTGGAATACCTGATCGGCTTTGTGATCGCGGTGTTTATCGCGCTGACCGGCGTGGGAGCAGGCACCATTACGACGCCGTTGCTGATCCTGTTTCTCGGTGTGCCTGCAACCACTGCCGTGACGACCGGCCTGGTATTTTCGGCTGCGGTCAAGCTCGCGCTGGTACCTGCCCAGGTGCTCCGGCGCCAGGTAGACTGGCGAGTGCTTGGCTCCATGCTTGCGGGCGGCCTGCCAGGCGTGCTCCTTGGATCGCTTCTCCTGATCCGGCTTGCCGGCAGTGCATCCCGGCATGTCACCAATACCTTGCTGGGAACGGTGCTGGTTCTTACGGCGTTCTACCAGATCGGTTTTTTGTTTCGTGCGAAAAGGTCGCAGCCGGCTTCCAAAGATCGTACGCGATGGCTGGCCTTGCTTATGTTTCCAGTAGGTGCCGAGGTCGGCTTTTCCTCGGCCGGCGCGGGTGCGCTTGGCACTGCGGCACTGCTTTCGCTCACGGCGCTCGCGCCGGCACAGGTAGTGGGTACCGATATTTTGTTTGGCTTCGTGGTGTCCCTGGTCGGCGGCAGTGCGCACCTGCTGAGCGGCGCGCTGACGACGGCTCTGCTCGTGCACCTTGTGCTTGGCGGGCTGGTGGGCGCGGCAGCCGGTACCTGGGCGGCGCGCTTTATCCCGCGTCAGCCGCTGCGCTTCGCACTCTGGCTTTGGCTGCTCGCGCTTGGTTTGCGCTTAGCTACGTTGCGTTGAAGAACGATGCCTCACGCTGAGATCACGCATCCGCAGACGCTGCATCTGTCCTCGCATGGGTGTCGCTTTTCACCATTCGTGTCGCAGGTGGCTCGAATCGTTGCACGCGATTGTTCACGCTGAATCGCCTGTACGAGGGATATGAGATGGCATGCCTTTCTAGGCGCAGGCGACGGATCGTGACAGCGCATGCGAGCTGACGACGTCCCTGCTCGTGTGGAAGCAGATGGTGCTCAACGCATTGTGCAAGGCTCAGGCAAAGGTCGCGGCAATTCGTTCAGCGACCATCATGGTGGTGAGGTTGTTCGGGGTTGAGATCGCTTGCGGAAGGATGGATGCATCTACAACCCGCAGATTTTCCATCTTGCGAACTCGACCCACTTCGTCCACCACTGCGGCGGGATCGGTTTCGCCTCCCATGGGAGCCGTCGCTGTGGCGTGATAGTACGTCGTCAGGCCGGCACCGAGCGCCGCCTGGAGCTGAGCGTCGGTCTTTACACCCGGTCCCGGCGAAATCTCGCGATCAATCAGACTCGCCAGTGGCTCCGTTTTTGCAAGGCTTCGGGCCAACTTCACAAGTTCGGTAAGGCGGGGACGGTCGGAAGGGTCAGACAAGAAGTTGTAGTCGATCCGTGGTGTGACCCTTGGATCGCGGCTCTTCAGGCGCAGGGTGCCGAAGGATCGGGGCAGCACAAGGGCCGCCCAGATGCGAAGCACACGGACGCTTTCACCCCGTGCGTCCAGGTCCGGCTGAACGGAAACGGAGAGTTGAAGATCAAGCTCATCTTCGGCCCCTTCGGAGGACCGAATCCAAAGCACCCCGCTACCACCATGCGGAACGGCTCCAGTGGAAGGCTTCAGGAGATAGCCCAACGAATACATGGGCTGCTCCTGGAGCCGATCTCCCACGGGGAGATCGGCAACAAGGTCGATGCCGAGTTGGTGCAGGTGTCGCGCCGGTCCTATCCCGGAACGCAAAAGAACAGCCGGGCTCCCAAACACACCCGCAGACAAGATAATCTCATCCGCATCGATGACTTCGCCGCCAACCAGAAGGACCGTGGTTGCCCGCCTGCCCTCGAAGCCAATCCGGTCCACCTGTGTATCGGGCTGAAGAAACAGGTTTGAGCGCGCCCGCACAGCTGCCGACAGGTAGATGATGGCGGTGTTGACGCGTTTGCCGTCCACCACATTTTTCATCTCCGACCCGACCCCACCCCGGTGTTCGCCGTTGAAGTCGTCCACGCGCGGAAACCCGGCAGCGACCGCGGCTTCGACAAACGCGTGGACTGCCGGGGTAAGCTCACCCATGGTGGATTGATGAATGGGCCAGGGTCCGGATCGGCCGTGCCAGCGGCTCTCCCCTGCGGCGGTATTTTCCATCGCTTTATAGGTTTCCAGAGCCTTCGAGAAGGACCAGTCAGGCAGGCCGTGCACCCGCTGCCAACAAGCGAAATCGCTCGGCCGTGCCCGCCGTGCGATTCCCCCATTGATCGTGGATCCACCGCCGAGCACACGTCCGGCGTACGCGGCGATGCTGTGGGCCGTAGATCCCGGGACGCTTTGGTAGCCCCAGGTGTGGGTCGGCTCGATACCAATGGTCGCCGCATCGGTCAGGTCATCGGGGAAGCCGCCGGGCGGGTATCCGTGTCCTGCTTCGAGAAGAAGAACGGTTCGCGACGGATTTTCGCTCAATCGGCTTGCCAGGATGCAGCCGGCAGAGCCACCGCCGACAATCACCACGTCATATCTTGAGGGCAGATTCGTCATGCTAAAACCTTCGTTGGACAGAACGCGGAGCAGCGAGGCTCCACGGTCGTGAGGGCGCAAGGTCTAGATATGGAAGGCGAGGGGATTGCCCGCGTTGCACTCAGGATGGGCGAGAACAGCTTGCAAGAACTGCAACCAGCGACTGTGCGCGACTCCAACATTCGTCGCTTGTGCTGGGCTGCGCAACAAAGGCCGGAGTAGGGCGGCACGCAAGGCCACCCATCGCCCAGCGTCCGCCAGGCACTCGAACACGGAGTTCCGTACGAGCCGTCCGCGGTCCTCGCAGAGGCGGGCCACACGACGCAGCCGTTTGCGCCCACGTTCATCGCGCGTGCTCACGCGCCAGAGCTCACCGGCGCAAGCATGCCTTCATCTCCAAGAAAAGCCGTGCCAGCTTACGCTGCGCCGGAAGTGATCAACTCCGAGAGAAGCGGTTAAACTGCTCCTATGTTGACGCAGTCACACGCGGAGATAAAAAAAGAGACCGCAAGGACCATAGATGTTTGCTGAAGGCCCCGGACCAAGAGGCGTCGAGGATCTCCTACGTGAGCAGCGCGATCGATTTCGCTTTGCTACCGAGGCCGCGGAGGTCGGCTACTGGTTCTGCGATCTCCCGTTTGACAAATTGAATTGGGACCACCGCGTAAAACAGCATTTTTGGTTGGCGCCCTCTGCTGACGTCGATATCGAGCTCTTTTATGAGCGCATTCACAAGGAGGATCGCGAAAAAACGCGTTTCGCGATTGAGGAGTCAATCCGCACAAGAACCCGCTACGAAGTGGAATATCGCACCGTAGCTCCGGACGGGCGCATCAAGTGGATCAGAGCCATCGGGCGTACCGCTTACGACCAGAATGGAAGCCCCGTACACTTCGACGGTGTCACCTTAGACATGTCGGAGCGACGGCATGTCGAAGAGGACGCTCAGCGTCGATTCGCCGAGATCGAAACCATCTATCGCACCGCGCCGATTGGGTTGGCGCTAATCAGTATTCCAGAGTTTCGCTATCTCAGGCTCAATGATCGTCAGGCGGCTTTTTTTGGGCTTCTGCCGGAACAGATGATCGGCAAGTCAGTCGTGGAAACAGCTCCCATCGAAGGCCTGCAGGAGCTTTTCGAGCGGGTCACCCTGGGTGAGCCAGTGATCGATTTCCCGCTTGAAGGCGCGCTCATCACCGATCCGTCCAATCGTCGCTACTGGACCGTAAGCTATTTCCCTGTGCACGGTACGGAGGGGCGCGTTGAGGCGATTACCGCAACCTCCATCGAGATAACGCAACAAAAAAAGGCAGAAAAGGCGCTCGTTGAAAGTGAAAAGCTTGCCGTGGTTGGCCGGCTTGCCAGTTCCATCGCACACGAGATCAATAACCCGTTGGAGTCTCTGACAAATCTTCTGTATCTCGCTCAGGGCAGTGAGGACATCGAGGAAGTACGAGCCTACCTAAACACGGCGGAACGGGAGTTACGCAGAGTCGCTGGTATCACGACCGAAACTTTGCGGTTTCACAAACAAGCCACCAGCCCAAATGCTGTTACCTCTCAAGAGCTCATCTACAGCGTTCTGTCGATCTACCAAGGCCGGACCGTGAACTCGCGGGTTGCGATCAAACAACGACTGCGAGCCAAAGAACCTGTTCTTTGCTTTGAAGGAGAGATACGCCAGGTTCTCAGCAATTTGGTCAGCAATGCCCTGGACGCGATGAGTTCGCGAGGAGGAACCCTCTCTCTTCGGAGCCGCGTCGCGACTCGCTGGTCGCCTTTCCCGGAGCGCGGTCTGCAGATCACGGTTGCCGATACCGGCTCCGGCATTCCTTCTCACATCCTTGGCTCGCTGTTTGAGCCTTTCTTTACGACGAAGGGCATCATGGGCACCGGACTGGGTTTATGGATCAGTAAGGAGATTATTGAAAGGCATCGTGGCCGCTTAAGCATCCGCACCAGGACCACGGGGCGAACCGGAACGGTCTTCAGCCTCTTTTTACCGTTTGACGCAGTCGTCCGGGAGCAGGCCACGAGCCCACCTCCGTCCTGAAGCGAGCTTGGGATTCAGCAGGTTGTTCTCAGAACCTGTCCTCAGAACCGGGCGATGAGCGTGACTCCACCTACCAGGAGAACTGCCCCAAGCGCTCTCCAAAGATTGAACGGATGGTGATCCATGCGGAACCATCCGAAGTGATCAATGGCCAGAGAAGCGATCAGGGACGCTGTTACGGTGAAGCCCATGAACGGTCCAGCCCCTACCTTGTTGATTTGAGTAAGACCGGCGTACACCTGAACGGCCCCGGCCAGCCCCCCGATAACGGCCCACCATGGAAGGGACGCGAGGGCCCCCGCCGTGGGCAAAGGGTGAGGCATGATCAGGAATGCGCCTGCGAAGAAAAAGGTGATGAGCGCAAACGACACGGCCGAAGCGAGCCAGGGGTTCGAGAGCGATTTGTAGAGTTGCCCGTTCATGGCGGCGCCGCACGCCTGCAGGGCGCCTCCCAGGATGATGAAAGGAATAATCCAGGCAGCCTTCATGGTGTTCTCCTATGGGGTTTTCACAAGCATTTGCATCAGGATCGTTCCGCCCAGGGAAAGCAGCAAAGCGACAGGCATGGCTACAGCACCGACCTTGAGAAAATTCCAGAAGCTCACGTCCAGCTCTTCTTTTCGCAAAGCAAGCAGCCAAAGAATGGTGGCCAGGGAGCCGGTGATCGAGAGGTTGGGTCCAAGATCCACGCCGATCAGAACCGCATGGGCCAGCAATCCTTGCACGTGCGCCGTTTGAAGCGTTCCACCTGCGATCAGGCCGAGCGGCAGGTTGTTCACCAGGTTGTTGCTGACGGCAACCGCGAAGCCCACGATCAGGGCGGCGACCGGAGCTCCGAGCTTTCCTGCGGATGCAAGCCAGCTTTGGGTTAGCTGCAGTGCACCGATGCTCTCCACCGCGTCCACCATGATGAACAAACCGGCGACCAGGATGAGCGTGGCCCAGCTGAGCTCTTTCGCGAGCTTGAGTGGGTCGCTTCCTGTTCTGATCGAGACCGCCGCGGTGGCGGCAAGGGCCGCCAGACAGGCCGGCAGACCGAGGTCCATCTTCAAGGTGGAGGCCGTGAGCAGGACGGCTACCATCAGCCCCAGACCGGCCAGGACCCATTTGCCTTCGGCTTTGAGCGGCTCCGCTTCCACGTTTTGCTCCATGCAAGCCTGCAAACCCTTTCTGAAGACGAGCCGCATGACTGCATACGTCGCTGCAATGGACAGGACGGAAGGCACACCAAACGCCATCAACCAGCGCCCCAGGGGAGGCATGGCCCCGCCGTGGAACACCACAAGGTTCGCGGGATTTGAGATCGGCAAGACGAACGAAGCGGCGTTCGCGATCAGGGCGCAGGCGAACAGATATGGCAGCGGCTCTACCTTTGCCTTGCGCACAGCAGCCAGGATCGCCGGTGTCAGCACAACAGCGGTCGCGTCGTTCGACATAAAGATCGTGACCAGCGTGCCGATGCCGTACACGAGAGTAAAGAGCCGGGTGGGGGAACCGTGTGCGCCTGCGATCGCCGCGGAGGACACCCAGTCAAAGACGCCGTGTTCCCGCGCCAGCTCAGACAGCAGCATCATCCCGAGCAGGAACAGGTACACATCCGTGCCCTCGCCCACCGCTTTGCCGGCGAGCTTGAGCGGGACCAGGCGCAACAGCAGAAGCAGCAGCGCACCGCCGCCGATCCAGTAGACCTCGGCGATGTTGCGGGGCCGAATCAGCATCAGCAAGATGCTGACGGCGACGATGACTGGCAGCAGGATGTGGGCCAGGGCGGGAGAGATCATCTACCACTTCCTTCCGTTCTTATTGGGCCCGAGCTGGGTTCCCAACATGCCATGTTCAGGCCACGCCTCCAGAGCATTGTCCTGATCGCGCTCCGCTCGCCGACGCCGGGGCCGAACCGATCCGATGAGTGCACGTACCTCGTCACTGCCCACCTTCCCGCCAGTACTCACAGCGACCACGCGCAAAGGGTGCAAGCCGGAGGATAGGTCGCCGCAGGGGAGCATCGCCTCCCACACTCTGCTTCCGGGTACCTGCCGCATGGAAGCCGTCGCCTCTCCCAGGCTCGCCTTCACCTCCACCAGATCACTCGCGGCCCACACCTTTGCTCGCACGCGGAGACTGGTTGCAGCTGGAGCGTCAGGCTCCGCGTCATCCGCGATCAAGCGCTCGTCTGCGGGGTACGTGATGATAACGGCGGGCAGCTGCCCGAGCTCAACGAAGCGCCAGCTCACCGCCCCCGCATCGAGATTCGTTACTGAAAAGCCGACCGGCCCTTCTTCAATCTGGCCTGTCGATCGAGTTGCCGTGTAGATCGTCTTTCCGTTGTGGGAGATCTCGTTATAGTGCGTGTGGCCCATATCGACCAGCATCACGCCATAGGCAGCGATCAGCCGGATCAGCTCCTCCGCGCCTTCCTTCAGGTCGCTGGGATAACAGTGCAGGAGCAGAACCTTTTCTTCTCCTTTGTCGGTGGCAGCCCGTAGCTGGCCTTCAGTCCACCGCTGCTGCTCGGGGAAAAGGGCAAACGAGGCCGGCTCGGGCACGTCAAAGGCGTTGAGCGCCAAAAATCGCACACTGCCGACCGTGAAGGCATAATGCGTTTGCTCCGCCATGAAGGCCTTGAAGTTGTCGAAGCTCCTTTGTTCCACGTCATGATCGCCAACGATGGCACACCACGGTGGCTGCAGTCGATCAAGAGCCTGCCGAACGACGGTGTAACCCTCCGCGTCGCCATGGTCGGCATTGTCGCCGGGAAGAAACACAAAGCTGATGGAATCCGCGAAGACGGCGTTGATTTCCTCCACGATGGCTTGCAGATCGAGGTCGTTTTGCTCCCCTGCAGATCTGATATGGAGATCGCCGATATGAACCCACGACAGAATGCCCGCAGGGTCAGGTGGAGTTGGGCGAAAGAACTGGCGTCGCGAAGAGTGATTCATGCCGTCGTCTCCTGTCGAACCAGCGAGATGGAAATGTCGCTCTTCTTTTTTGCAGACATGGCTAAGCGCGAGCAGCGTGGTCTCACCGCCCGCCTGGATGTACAGGTTAGAAGGAGAGCCCGTTCGGAGGTGGTTCTACGCCCGGCGAAGGTAACTGGCCTGCGGGAGAAGCTACCGGGAGGTTGGGCCGGGCGGGCGCGCTTGGATCAGTGCGGGCTGCCGGTGGTGAGGGTTCGTTCCCGTCCCGGGATGCTGG
>CAXTWU010000007.1:29799-31263 GCA_964248025.1 uncultured Acidobacteriaceae bacterium
TTGGATCAGTGCGGGCTGCCGGTGGTGAGGGTTCGTTCCCGTCCCGGGATGCTGGCGAAGCCGGTACATTTCTTTGTGGGCCTGGCGGTCGAGGTCCTGGCGGGGGTGGTGGTCCATTTGGTCCTGGCCCGTTGGTAGGGCGACCTTGCGGTCCTAGCCTGGCCATACCCCGGCGGCTTCTTCCTCCGGCTCCGGGATTCGGGTCTCCGGGAGGGGGCGGCGGAGCGAAGCTGTTCTGTCCGGCGCCTGAACCCGTACTGGGCTGCGCTGCAAACGTCAGGCCGTGCAGGGTTAAGGTGTTCGCGGCAATCACGGTTTGCCCGTTCACAGTGGAGCGAAAACCGGAAATCTGGACCCGCTCCCCTTTGCGAACGGCTGTCCCGATCTGACGGCCGAGGCCGGGCGAAAGGTCAACCACGTTTCCGTTGGAAAGGTAAAGGCTGCGTACCTGCCCATCCCATCCGGGGTTAAACGCACGAATGCGAGAGGACTGGGTGATGAGTGAGCCGGCCTGCACAGGAACGGCTATGCCAGGAGAGGCAGACACCGGGCCCGGGAAAGGTGCCGGTCCGTTCGGAGGAGGAGCTTGCGCCAGCGCGGATGCACTGCCGAGAAGGCCGATGGCGAAGGTTTTCAGCAACAAAGATGAGTTCATGCGACATACCTCGATACGGTATAGGGCAATCAGGGGGCCAAACTGGCAGGACGCGATTTTCTGGTGTTTGCGATCAAATGCAGTCAGAACGCACCCGTAGACTGCTCGCTAAGCGGGCAGCCGAGTGCGTGAAAAGCGGACAGAGAAGTCACATCCGCGGCACCCGAGTTCTTGGAAGCGAGCCTTTCAGACTAGCGATAATGGAAGCAGAGTTGCATTCACTGAAGCCGCAGGGAGGACTTCCACATGCCGAAGCGTTTCTGGAAGAGCCTTCGTTCGCGCATCTTGCTGCTGGCCGTGCTCACGTTCCTGTTTCTTGCAGGCGCGGCGTTCAGCTTCTTCGCTTTTCTCCGTAGCAGTCACACGGCTACTCTTTCCGCCGCGGAACGCCACCTCATCACGGTGGCATCGGGACTCGCCCGGAACTATGACGAGCGACCCGATAACATGCCCTCCCTTTCGTCCGTCGAGCTCCCTCCGGCCCCGAGCCCTCCTCCTCCCAGGCCGCATGACCCCACGAACCAGGATGGCCCACCGCCGCCGCCACCGCGACCATCGCCGCGTAGCGACCCACTGTCCGCGCTCACGGCGCGAGCACTTCGGCAGGAGACCGGCATCGAGGGAGGATTTTTCGCCGGGATGTCCGGCGTTCTTACGGGCTATGCCTTTCCGACCCATGAAGGGCCTGGTCCTAGTAAGGAAATGCCTCAGCGAGAAAGGCCGATCATCGAGAAGCTCGCCAGGGAGGCGGTCGCGACCGCTTCGACCAAAACGTCGCGCTTTGAAGGTCCCCATGACGCGGTCCTGTT
>CAXTWU010000008.1:0-30306 GCA_964248025.1 uncultured Acidobacteriaceae bacterium
CCGCCCCGAAAGAGTGAGGAAGGCAGCGATGAGGACGACGGCGGACCTTAAGATACGTCCTCCACTGCATCGCCCTACTCTTCCCTTCTGCGCTGCCGGACGGCCTCCGGCTACTCAGCAGATACTGTTTCGGCTGCCGGTTCACGGTCCGGGGTAAACTCCGCGGCGACGCCAGGGTCCGCAGCAACACCATGGATGGATCTTTGATGTTTTCGCAAGTCGCTCTCGGCCTTGAGCAGGCGTTCCTGCCGTTGGTGCGCGCGATTTCGGAGGCCTGCCTCACTCAGGCCGACCAGCAGGGCTGGGGATTCGGGTTGTTGCGCAGAGTGGAGAAACTGGTTCAGTTCAGTGCAAAGCCGGCAAGGTACTGTTTCCGTGTCCATTCCACTAAGGATAGGCCATCGGCGGCAATGGTTGTTTCCCGGCAAGAAAACCCCGGCTTCACCGGGTTGAGGAGGTTGAGGAACCAAGTACTCCCTGACTTGGTCTAGTCGGTGAAGACTAGGCAGCAAGCGCAAACGCTGGGGCCACCGACTTGGTCGGGAAGCTCACAACATTCGACTTGCTGGCGATAACACCCTTGTTGGCATGTGTCGTCTGTGTGTCCGGTCACGGAGGCCACACCACCCGGCTCGTCAGCTCTCGATCCCCTGCCCCCGTCGAAACCGTGACGGGCCCACCGGAGGGCTTGCAGCCCGATCAGCCTGAAATACCGGCTGAAGCACCCCGGTGGACCCGGCGGGAGTCGAACCCGCGTCCGAAGACGTGAATGAAAGTCTGTCTCTTCACGAGCGTTACACTCCCCTGGAAGGGGAAGCTTGATGCCTCGGCTTTGTTGCAGGCCGAGGCTGAATCTGAAAGAACCTGCCGCATCCGCGGGTTGAGCCTTGGCTCAACGTTTACTATAAATGCGTTGCCGGGCTGGTTCAAGAGCTACGCGTTTACTGGCCGGTGCTGTTGGCTCGGATAAAGGCGGCTGTTGCGTCGTGCAGTGCTTTCGCACTCGCTTCCTGCACATACACCATGTGCCCGGTGGGAAACCAGTGATAGCTGATATTGCCTTGCAGGTTTGCGGGAACGGGCAGGTGCTTCATCTCGTACTCCGCGCCGAAGTATAGCGTACCCACGTCAAAGTAGCCGCCCATCAGCAGCACATGGAGGTGGGGGTTGCGCTTCATCGCGGAAGCGAGATCGGGCATCACGTTCAATGGACCTTCCCAGCCGGCGGCCGTGGGCCCGTGGTGCTCATTGTTCCAGTGGAAGCCGGGTTCACGCGCGGTCGGTTTGTAGACCAGGTCCTGCCCGTACATCAGTTCTGTATGCGCGTACTGGTTCATGGCATTGAGAAACGATGGCGAGGTCGCGGCGGAGAACGGATCGTAAGCGGCGTCCGTTGCGAGCGGATCGAGGGCAGGTCCTTCAAATCGTGTATCGAGCCGGCCCGTGGTTATGCTGTTGTCGGTCTGCAGCAGCGCTGAAAACTCAGCCCCGCTCAGGCGCAGGTCAGCCTTGAGCCAGGTAGCCGCAGGAACCCCGGTATAGCCGGCGAGGCTGGCGGCGATGGCCTGCTTGCGGTCGGCGGGCAGGTCAGCCCCGGCGTGCAGCGCCGCGGCATAGTCGGTCAGTGCAAACTGCTCCACCTCGTGCAAAAAAGGTTCCAGCTGTAGCGAGGGAGTGGTCAGCCTATGATGAAACCATGCCGTCGCCGCGAATGACGGCAAGGACAGAAAATAGGGTTCATCGGTGCCCGGGTATGCCTGCGGACCGTCGGCCGAGTCGTTGAAATTTAGGATCTGCGACAGCAGCACAACCCCGTTCAGATCGATCGAGGCCAGATTGTTCGCGAGCACGGCGGAGCGGGTGGTGCCGTAGCTTTCGCCGAACAGGAATCGCGGCGAGGTCCAGCGATTGTTCTTTGAAAGCCACTTGCGAATGAAGCGCGAAAACGCCTGCGCGTCTTCGTCGACCCCGTAAAAAGCCTTGGCCGCATCGCGACCCTCTACGCGCGAGTAGCCGGCACCGGGTGCGTCGATAAAGATCAGATCCGAGGCGTCGAGTAGGGTGTACGGGTTATCGGCCAGCCGGTAGGGGCCGCCGCTGGGGTGCTCAAGATCATGGAGGATCACGCGCCGGGGCCCAAAAGCGCCCAGGTGCAGATACATGGTGGGCGAGCCGGGCCCGCCGTTGTAGATAAAGGTCACAGGCCGGTTCGCAGGGTCCTGCTTGCTGTCAAGCCGCAGGTAGGCGGCATAGAACATGCGTGCGGTCGCAGGCCGGTCCTGCGGCTTCGCGGGCAGGTCGGCGGACGAGTCACTCGTTTGCCGGCCATCGGCGGTCAGCGTGGCGTCCTGCGGGTCGGAAGAACCGACGACGATGGTGCCGGCGATGGCCCGGTAGCGCATGCGCTGGCCATCGATGGTGATTGCACCTTCGGTCACCGAGTCAGCCGGTGGCTGGGCAGCTTGCGTTGACGGGTCGTGCGCAGGTTTTGCAGCCTCCTGCGCAAAGAGGTTGAGGCTCGAAATTGTGCTGAACAGGGCGAGAAAGGCGAGTCGGAGCACAGGAAAACATCCTTGGGGAAGAGAGGTTGCCTGCATCATCGCATGAGACAGAGCGTGAGACCTGGACAGCTTTGGCCTGCAAACAACGAAGAGGCGTGGATGGCAGAGAGTTCTGCCGATCCACGCCCGTCATGCCCGACTGTCGAGGCAGCTACCAGCCGATGCCGAAGGCCATATGTTCCGGCTGGCCGGTGGTGATCGTGGAGCTTTGCCCCGACACATCGTCGTAAGCAAAGCCGTAAGCCAGGCCATTGACGCTGTGCCGGTGCCAGAATGCGGCGTAAAAATTTGCCGGGGCCGCGCTGTAAAAGGCCGACGGTGTCGCCCAGGTACTTGAGTTGAGCACGACGTGGCGGTTGAACGCCGCGCACAGCTGCGCCTCGATCGCGAGTTCAATCTGGTTGCGATCTGCGTTGGAAGCGTCCCCGGTCGCAAACACGCCGTTGCACCCAAACACCTGCTGGGTATTTGGATACCCGATCACGTAATTGGTGCCGCCCTGGAAAGCGCCGTTGCCGGTGTTGACTTCGTTCAGCACGAAGTTATTGCCACTGGTATAACCCGAAAAGCTGCGGGCGCCGATGGATACGTTCAGCGGAGTGCCCGAATAATAACTAAAGGCCTGGCTGATGTAGCCGTCGAAGTAGTTACCGTTGGCCTGCCCGGCGCCAAAGGTTGTCTTGGCCGGCGAAAAGATACGAAGGTTGTTGACCCCGGTGGAGGTGAAGTTGCTGGGCAGCTCGGAAGCATACTGCTGATCGATCTGCGCCACAGTCTCGGTGATGCCGGTTTGCTGATGGAAGGTGCGGTTGGCCCCGTAGACATCGAGCAGCAGCGGCAGGCCGAACTCATCCACCTGCGTGGTATTGATAAACACCCCATTGGCGTTGTAAGTAAACTCGTACCAGTCAAAGTGCACGTTGATGTTGGGGTCGCTGGTGTTCTGCGGGTTCGGCCCGGCGTACCCATTGCCGATAATAGGAATGTAAACAGGTTCGCCGAGCGAAATGTAGATGCGGCCGGAATACATCTGCGGCAGCTTCAACAGCTTGGACTGTGCCAGGGTAAAGGAGTAGTTGGGGTAGTTCTGGCCGTTCTTGGTGAGGTGGCCTGGACCATTGTTATCCGCAGCGGAAACTTCGGTGATGGTACCATCCGGCTTCAACCAGCTGAAGACATTGGTCTTTGGGTCGATCGCCAACACTTCCACATACACCTGCCCGTCAGAAAAGGCGCCGTTCGTGTTGTTGTTCAGATCAACGCCGATGAAACCGGGATAGATCGTGTAATTGAAGTTGCCACCGCTGCTGCTGCTGCCACCAGACGCGCCGTTACTTGTCGTGAAAAGAAGGTTGCGTGAATCGTTGGACTTGAACCCGACCGAAAGTCCACTGCCGAATGCCGCCGCCGTCGTTGGGCCTCCGATCGCGATGGTGCTGAAGCCGGTTGCCGGGGGGAAATTGGTACCCGAGGTGGAAGCGGTGGCAAAGAGTTGATGACTCTGGTCGTTGGCCTGGAAGGTCACATACAAAGCACCATTGGCGGCAGCCAAGGTCGGCGGCGTACCCATGGCTATATTTGGGTAAGCCGTCGCCCCACCAAAGTTGCCGTTGGAGGATGAAGTGACAAAAAGAATGTTGCGGCTGTCGTTGGCGATAAAGCCGAGGTAAAGGTTGTTGTTGAAGGCCGCGAGCGAAGGCGCACCATTGGTGCTGTCCCCGCCATCGATATGGGTGGAGAAATTGACGCCGTCGGACGATTGACCGATCCAGACGGCGTGACTTGGATCATTTGCCTCAAAGGCAACGTAGAGTACGCCGTTAAGCGCCGCAAGCGATGGCGCGCTCCCGATCTGGATGTTTGGGTATCCTTGGGCTGCGGAAAAATTCACGCCATCACTGGAAGAGGCAATAAACAGCTCGTGGCTGGGATCGTTTGCCTGGAATGCAAGGTAGAGCTTGTTGTTAAACACGGCCAGTGAAGGAGCTGAACCCATCTGGATGCCTGGGTACCCAGTCGCCCCGGGAAAGTTGACGCCGTCGGTCGACGAGGTGACGAAAAGGATGTTACGGGAATCGTTTGACCGGAATGCGGCATACAGTTTGCCGTTGAAACTGGCGAAGGCCGGCGCCGAGCCCATGGCCGCATTGGGGCTGGCCGTCGCCGCGGGGAAGTTCAGGTTCTGCGCCTGCAGACTGAAGTGGGTTGGAACAGCGAACAACAGGGCGGCCAGGGCGGCTTCGGCGGATCTGCGCTTAGGAAACAATGGGGCCTCGGGAACCGGTTGGATTGGCAGCCGGTGCTTCTATCCGGCCTTCGAGGAAGGTGCTGCATTCGCTCAACTGCTGTCAACCTTTAAGTGGTTCGGCGCTTCGTCCGCTCACAAACACGCAGCGCCCGGCCGCTTCGCGGCGCCCCTTGCCGGCGGAAGCTGCGGCGTCCGCCTCCTGTGGCGAGGGCGGGCCGATGTTCGCCGGCGCGCCGGCTCAGGCATACTTGCGCCGCGCCGGTCCCGTAGAGGCGCGAACCACAAGGCGGGGTTCGAGCAGGTATTCGTGACTTGCGTTCTCCTCTGCGGGCAGTCCATCGACAGAGGCTTTGTACTGGTAAAGGCTGCGAAAGGCGAGCGCGGCGAGCTCGGCGCGCGGCACCACCAGCGTGGTGAGCGCCGGCTGAGTATACGCGCTCAGGCTGATGCCGTCGAAGCCAATGATCGACATGTCTTCGGGAATACGGAGATTGGCCTCGCGGATCGCACCCATTGCCCCGATTGCCGTCAGATCGTTCGAGGCGAGAACCGCGGTCGGCAACGGCCTGCTTCTTCGCAGAATGCAGGTCATGGCGGCGTGTCCACCATCGACCCTATGATCGCCGGCCTGCACAGCGGCTGGGTGAAGCGTGAGACCGAGACGCTCCAGTGCCTGGTGAAATGCCTGGAGGCGCACCTGGGCTGAGCGGAGATTGAGCGGGCCGCTGAGGAAAGCGATTTCGCGGTGTCCCAGCGCAAACAGGTGTTCCATGGCCGCCTGCACCGCGCTTCCGTAGTTCAGGCGGACAACACTGATGCCCGGGCCGCTTGCGGGTCCATCCAGAAAGACCAGCGGGATCTTGCGCCGGGAAAACGTGTGGATCAGGTGCTCGTCGAGCTCCGAGGTCATGACCGCCACGCCGTCTACCTTGCGCTGCAGCATGCGGGCGACACAGATCTCCATCCGCTTGGGGTCATAGTTGGTGTTGGCGATCAGCACCTCCTGGTTGTGTTCCACCGCGTTGTCTTCAAAAGCCTTCACCAGTTCCGGAAAGTAGGGATTGGTGATGTCCGAAATAATTAACCCGTACATGCCGCTGCGGCCTGTTCCCAGGGTGCGCGCATTGCCGTCGGGATAAAAATTGAGCGCCTGGATGGCATCGCGCACCCGTGCCGCCGTAGCCGGCGCCACAAACGCACTGCCGTTGATCACGCGCGACACCGTTGCAGTGGACACCTGTGCACGATGGGCCACCGCCAGGATGTTCATGCACCCATCATGCCGCAAGCCCGCGCTTTTGCGAAGGGCCGCGTGGAAAGCTTTCCGCACAGGAAGCAGCCTTGCGCCCACCGCTGACCCCGGCGCGCCGCAAGGCCGCGGGTAGCGCGGGGGCGGCAGAACAGTCCGAGCCGGGTGCCTGGCGTGGCCCGGTCGCTGCGCCTGTTTGCTTTCTTGTTGACAAGGCTTGGAAGCAGTGTCGATACTTCGGCTCACCATTTGCAAAGGCCTTTGCGGCTCTGCATGCAAGCGATTACATTGCCCTCTCTGGAATACAACAGAACGGCAGTTTCACCACTTGGAGGCAAACTCGATGTACCGATTCTCAGGACGCTCCATGAACATAGGCCAGGTCTGCACCAGCCGCTTTCCTGCACTCGCCGGGGCGAGTGTATGCGCGTCACTTGCGTTATTGATGAGCTCGCCGTGCCTCGCCCAAACCAGCGGCGGCATCTTTGGAACCATTACGGACAGCTCTGGCGCCCTGATCCCGGGGGCGTCGGTGGTTGCGACCAACGTGGCCACCGGGATCAAATACACCTCCGTGACCGATGCCGCAGGCACCTACCGCATTGAGCAGCTCCCCCCGGCCAGCTACACCATGCAGGTCACGACGACCGGCTTCGACACGCAGGACCTGCAGCCGTTTCAGCTGCTGCTGGACCAGCGCTCGCAGCAAAATTTCACGCTGAGCGTGGGCAAATCCACCGAGAACATCTCCGTTTCCGCCGCTTCCCTGCTGATCGAGACCGAGAACTCGAACCAGGGCCAGGTCATCGGCACCCAGCAGATTCAGCAGTTGCCGCTGAACGGGCGCGACTACCTGCAGCTGGCGGAACTCTCCGCAGGCGTCACACCGATCGTGCCGGGTATGAACTCCCCAGCGTCGTCGTGGACCGGTACCACCACCGTGAGCGTGGCGATCGCAGGCCTGAACGAAGACAACACCAGCTACCTCTACGACGGCATCGAGACGCGCAACGCCTGGTACGGTGCGGAAGGGCTGCTGCCTTCCATTGACAATATCCAGGAATTCGATGTCGTGCAGTCGGGTGCGCCGGCCCAGTACAGCCACGGCGGCGCCTTTGTCAACGTGGTCACGCGTTCCGGCACGAACGAGCTGCACGGGTCTGTTTTTGAGTTCCTGCGCAACAATGATTTCGACGCCAGGAACTATTTTGACCAGGGTGGCCCGCCGCCGTTTCACCAGAACCAGTTCGGCGCTCGCCTCGGCGGCCCCATCAAGAAGGACAAGATGTTCTTCTTTGTGAATTACGAGGGCTTCCGGCAGATCTTTCCTTCTGACAACTTCTACAACGTTCCGACAGCACAACAGCTTGCGGGTGATTTTAGTGCTCTCGGGAAGCCGCTCATCGATCCTTTCACCGGTCTGCCTTTTCCCGGCAATCAAATCCCCAAAGGGAGGTTCAATGCGACTGGGCAGAAGATATTGTCGTACTACCCTGCATCGAATGGAAACTACACCGGCGGCAGCAACTATCTGAATGTAGGCACTACAAACGACGGCTGGGATCAGGAGAGCGGGCGATTCGATTACACCATCAACACGAAAGACAACGTCTTTGCCCGATTCACTTATCAAACCCAGACAACGACGGAAAACAACATCACACCCAGCCGGCAGATTATCTTTCCATCGAATCCGAAAAATCTGACCGTCGGCTGGACGCATGTTTTTGCGCCAAACCTGGTCAACAACGTACGTTATGGTTGGACCCATACGCAAACGGGTGAGCAGCGGGGTCAAGGCTTCAACGCCTCACTCGCCAATCCGCTTGGCCTGATCGGCGAAAAAGATCAGCCCGGATCCTATGGGCCTCCAACCTTCAATGTAAGCGGCTATGCCAACCCCGGATCGTCTGAAGGAACGAACCTGATCCGCGAAGGCCTCAACATGGCAACCGATCAGCTTTCATGGCAGAAGGGAAATCAACAAATCACGGGCGGCGTCGATATCCGGTATGAGCCCATCTTTATGTACGAGGATTGGGCGGCGACCAACATCGCCTTCAACGGCAACTACAGCGGTGATTCTATTGCCGACATTCTGCTTGGCGTCCCAACCAGCAGCTTCACGGCTCTCGGTGACCCGACGCTGAACTTGAGAATGTGGTATCAGTCCTACTTCATCCAGGATAACGCGAAGCTGAGTAAGAAGCTCAGCGTCAACGTCGGACTGAACTACGAGTACCAGCAGCAGCCAGTCGATACGGCCAACCACGTCGGCAGCTTTGACATTGCCACGGGTCAGAGCCTTTCTTACCCTGATACCAACAAGCTCGGCTTGAGCCGCGCGATGGTGCACTCCAAGTACTTGAACTTTGCACCCAGGATCGGTTTCAATTACGTACCATTTGCCAACGGTGCCACTGACGTTAAGGGCGGGTTTGGCATCTACTACACCCAGCCGAATATCAACCAGTATGAGGTCGAAGTCGATACGACCAAGTACTACCTGATCCAGAGTTACAACAACTCGACGCAGAAAGTACCCGGCTATCCTTCCACACCTGCTAATCCCGGACCGCCGTCGTTCACTGTCGACCAGCTTTATGACTCGAACGTGAAGGGCGGTGGGCCCACCGCGTCCTTCATTCAACCGAACGGCGAGACCCCCTACGTTTATGAATGGAACCTGACCATTGATCACACGATCAAAAACTGGCTTCTGGAAGTAGCTTATCTGGGGAGCGCCCAACATCACTATGAGGAACGCCCAAATATCGCGCCCCTCGACGTATACGGCGGCACGCAGTACAACAATCCCGACGGCACTCCCAAGATTCCAGGCGGAACCGCTTTTAACGGCGTACAGGAGAATACAAATTCGGGCAGCTCGTTCTATGACGGCGTTGTTTTCCGGGTCGAACACCGCTACAGCAACGGGTTCTCAGTGCTCGGTAACTACACCTTTTCCAAGTGCCTTGGCTATCCATGGCAGGATGTCTTCTCGTGGCATCCGCTGAACATGCGTCTGGACCGGGGTCACTGCCAGCTCGACTTGAACCAAAACCTGGTAGCCAACGCGATCTATGAGCTGCCATTTGGGCAGGGCAAACCGTTCCTGAACCATGGCGGCATTGTGGATGCGCTCGTCGGAGGCTGGAGAGTCGCCGATATTACGTCCATTCGCTCCGGCCCCTGGGTGACGCTGGGCGGCACACAAAATCTCGGTATCTTTGTCAACGCTCTGCCGAACGTGACAGGTCCCGTCAACAACTCGTCGCTGCACTCCGGCCTGGGCAAACACGGACGCCTCGGTCCATACTTCAATACGCAAAACGTCACCAATGTCATCGCTCCGGCAGGCACACCGAATGCCGGCGCGACAAACGCGGTTGGCATCCAGGGCAATGCTTCGGTCCAGAGCATCAGCACACCGGGAGCAGCCACCTGGGACATTTCCGGCTACAAGACATTTTCCTACAACGAGCGCTATACGCTGGATTTCAGAGCGGACGTCTTTAATGCCTTCAATCGAGCTAATTTTTATGGGCTCGACACCGGGATTGCAGATACCCGCTTCGGTCAGGTCACGGCAGCCAACCCGGCTCGGGAGATTCAACTCAGCCTGCGCTTCTCGTTCTAACTGAGTATGCTGTTTCAGTGATGGGAAACCTGAAATCAACCCTTGCCGCCGCTCTCCTCGCCATCGGACTCTCACCCGGTCTGATGGCGCAGGGGGCGGCGCATTCCACTCTCTCGCCGTCATCTCCTCCTCCCTGCGAACCTTCGCCGTCCCGGGATGTGGCGCTGACGCAAGCCTTCACGGCAATGGAGCAGGCCCAGTACTCCCAGGTGATCGAAGCCCTCCAGCCTTTTGCCGCCGCTCCCTGTGACCCACACTTGACCATGCTGCTTGCTGCGGCGTATGAAGCCAGCGGTGATGCCGCCGGCGCGGAACGCAACTTGCAGCAGGGCCATGCGGCCTTTCCTGCCGACAACGACATAGCGGCATCGTTGGCCCGGCTGTATCTTGCGCGCAACAACAAAGCGGATGCGCTGCGCGCGCTTGAACAGTTCCGAGCTTCCCCCGAGACGCCATGGCGAGAGATTCAGCTTGCCGTTGTAGTCTTTCTGGCGAACCATCAGCTGCAGAAGGCAGATGCGGCGGCCTCGAGCGGATTCAAGTTCTATCCTTCGCTTGACTCATTGCTGCTGCTTGCGAATACACTGCAGCTCGAAGGACGCTATAAGGATGTTATCTCCTTGCTGAATGGCCAGCGCGCCACTTACTCGGGCTCGGCACCGTTTCTCATAACCCTGGCACAAAGCGAGTACGATGCCGCCATGTACGACCCGGCTCGCGCCGACGTGCAGGCGGCCAATGCCCTGGACGGCAAAATCTATGCCGCGCACTATCTTCTCGGCAATCTCCTTCTAAAAACAGGCCAGCCGGAAGCAGCGGTGGACGAGTACCGGGCGGCCATGCAGTTATCCCCAGGGCAGCCGCGAACCTATTACTACCTGGCCCTGAGCCTGCGCGCCATGCACAAGGACGCCGACGAAGAACAGGTCCTTCGCCAAGCGATCGCGCTCGATAACAGCTACGCGCTCGCGCACTGTGAACTGGGACGCATCCTGCTGAACGGCAACCGAGTGAACGACGCCGTGGAGCAGTTGACGGCAGCCGTGGCCGACAATGCCTCCTCCGAGCAGGCGTACTACCTGCTTTCGCGCGCATACAGCCGGCTTGGCGACCAAGCTAAAGCCGATGCCATGGCAAAGCGGCTGACAGAGGTGCGCCAGGCCAATCACACTGCGCAACCGCATAGCGCTTCTGAGCCGCCGGCCTGATGATGAACCTTTCCTGGCCGGATTCTTCCCCGCGTGATGAGACCGGAGCTACTTCGCCCAGCCCGCGTTCCGCACCACACCGACGCCTTCCTTCACTGTGATCAGTTGGTCGGCAGCCTGGTTCTGCAGGCTCTGTCTGGTTCCGCTCGGCCACACGATATCAATATCGACATGGGCGATCTCACCCAACCCGAAGTGCAGACGCGGGTCGCTCGCGGAGTAGAAGCTTGACTGGCTGAGCACGGCCTGTGCCTGTGTTTTGCCGCCGTAGTGCACCAGCACCCGTGCCCCAATGGCGCTTCGGTTGGAAGCAACACCGACTAACTTGATCTTGATCCAGTGCGACGTACCACTGACATCGTTGCGCAGCAGCGATGGCGGCTCATTCAGGTTGACGATCAAGGCATCCATGTCGCCGTCGTTGTCAAAGTCGCCGAAAGCACAGCCGCGGCTGCAATGCGCGGCGGAAACGCCCGGACCTGCCTCTTCAATCAACTCTTCAAACGAACCATTTCGCAGGTTACGAAACAGCAGCCGCGGGGTCTTGTAAGGGTAAGTCGGCACACTCTTTTCAACCTCCGGGTAGACGCTCCCTGTGACGACGAAGATATCGGGCCAGCCATCGTTGTCGAAGTCGACAAAGCCCGTGCCCCAGCCGGTGTAGCGGGTTTCAACGCCGATTCGAGCATCAAAGGTCCGGTCGGTGAAGTTACCGTGCCCGTCGTTCTCATACAGGATGTTAGTGTCGTCGGAGAAGTGCGTCTTGAAGATATCGAGGTGTCCATCGAGGTTTGGGTCTCCAACCGCGATACCCATGCCGGCCTGCTCTTCCCCGTCATCGTTCAGGGCCACGCCGCGCGTCACGCCTTGCTCGTCCAGGTGCGGCTTTCCAGTGTTTGCAAAAAAGAGACTCGGGGTCGAATCGCAGGCCAGGTACAGGTCCTGCCAGCCATTCTCGGTGAAGTCGGCAGCCACCGCGGTCATGCCGTAGTTGTTATGCTGGTCGGCCACGCTTGACTCGCGGCTTACATCTGTAAACGTGCCGTCGCCGTTGTTGCGGTAAAGCGAGTGGCTGCCCATGGGAAGCCCGCGCGGCCCGCAGCTGACCGCGACTCCCTTCCACGTGCAATTGGCCGCACTGCCCGGGCGCGGCACACGGGCCCAGTCAAACCCCGTATAGTTTGCGACAAACAGGTCCAGGTGTCCGTTGCGATGCAGCTCGACAAAGGTGCAGCCAGAGCCCCAGCGGCTCGGGTCGTTGGTTAAACCAGCTTGCCTGGTCACGTCGGTGAAGGTGCCATTGCCATTATTTCTGTAGAGGCGATTCTGCCCGTAGTAAGTGATAAATATGTCCTCAAAGCCATCGTTGTTGTAATCTCCCACGCATATGGCAGAGGCCCAGCCGCCGGCATCCAGTCCGGCTTCATGGGTCACATCGGTAAAGGTGCCGTCGCGGTTATTCCGGTACAGGCGATTGGTCGCCTCTGGCGGTGTCGCGCCATGCAGCGAACCACTCAGCAGAAAGATGTCCATCCATCCGTCATTGTCGTAGTCAAAAAAAGCGCAGCCGCAGCCCACCGCCTCCATGATGTAGTCTTTGTGATCCATCGGCCCGTAAGTGGTAGGCTTACGCAGTCCGGCTTGCCAGCCGATATCGACTAGACTGGCATGAAATGGCAGGCCCGATTTGGTGCCTCTCGGCTGCGCCTTTGCATGCCGGTCGATCACCCCCTGTGCCAGGCCCCCCAGCGGGTGCGCGAACGAGGCCAGCGCGGCTAGAGATTGAATAACGTGGCGGCGGTTCCAGTTCATCGGCTTCAGTTCGAAGATTACACCTTGAAGGGGGCGTCCGTGTCTGCTAGGCGGTGCCCTGTGGCCGCGGCAGTGGCCGGCGAAGAGACAAGGATTTGGGCTCTGCCTTGTCCGACTGCCGTTGTCGTAGAAGCATGGAAGCCTCTTAGGTGAAGTGCGCTTTTTGAACCAGGCATAGCACGCCAGAGTAGCTACACTGATCTGAAGCCCGTACTGCGAGAGTTCCTTTGGAGGAATTACCAATACAACAGCTGCGCAGTCGCTGTAATCTCCGCTGTATCCCTCGAAACGCCGTGTGGACAGGAAGCCATGAGAACAGAAAGCCATGAGAACAGGTGAACAGCACAAGTGGTCGCGAATGTGTTGTCCGCGGGGTAGACGCTTGCTGACCCTGGGCAAAGGCCCTCGCCGGATCTTCACAGTCCTGGTGCTTGTCACCGCCACGACGCTTGCATGGGGCCAGTCAGTTTCCGTTATCGCTCCGCAGACGGTCTCAGCAGCCCCTCCGGAGGGTTGGCTTGACGCCGTTCCAGCCTTTCCTCTTGCCACTCCCGCGCAAGTAGGTGGGCTTGCCATCCACCAGCGCAGCGCTAGCCTACAGCCATTCACAGTAGCCGGTCCGTGTGGTGCCTTTGTGGGCCAGGGCGATGGCAGTTTTGAAGCCTGGACATGGCCGGTTAAACTGCTGAGCCACATGCGCATCACCGCCCGGGTCGAAGGCTACACCGTTCCCATCAGTCTCACCGAGCAGTCGGCCGAGATCTCGGTGCAGCCTGATCACACCACCATTACCTTTGCGCATGCGGCTTTTACTGTCCGCGAGATCCTCTTTGCCCCGCAATGCGAAGCAGCGACACAGGCCGCCGGAACTCCAGGGATTGTTGCTCTTTTTCAAGTCTCCTCAATCAAGCCTGTTGAGCTTACATTTTCTTTCACCCCCGAGCTGAAACGTATGTGGCCCGCGGCAAACTACAACTCGCCTTCCCCTGAGTGGGCGCCTTTGCCCGCTGGCAACGGAGGCTATTACCTGCTGCACACGGACGCCGCCGACCTTGCAGGCGCGGTCGCGATGCCGGGTACGCAGCCGGGCATTCTCGTGCCTTATCAGGAGAGACCTAAGAACTATCCACTTCAACTCGTGCTGCCATACGATCCGGTCCGTGATGGGGACCATTATTTTCCGTTGCTGATAGCTGCAGGCACAAACGCGGCCGCTGCAACCAACCGCTCGCTCACCCAGCAGCTCGCATCTTCGGCAAGCCGTGTCACTGCGCTGTACGGAGCCGTTACGCAGTATTATGAACATTTTTTTCAAACGCGGGTGATGGCTGAGACACCGGATCCACGTGTCGATCAGGCGCTCGCGTGGGCTGAGGTCTCCGTCGACCAGCTGCGCGTGCGTCATCGGAGCGGCGAGTACGGCGATGAGGTCGGCCTGGTCGCTGGGCTTTACAGCTCCGGGGACTCGAACCGCCCCGGCTTCGGCTGGTTCTTCGGGCGCGACTCGCTCTACACTCTCTATGCGGTCGACAGCTATGGGGACTTCCATTTAGTGCGAGAGGAACTCGACTTTCTGCTAAAACGGCAGCGGGCTGACGGCAAGATCATGCATGAGTACTCGCAAACCGCGGAGCTGGTGGATTGGCCCAGCCTTCCCTATGAGTACGCCGCCGCAGACTCGACACCTTTGTTGCTGATGTTGCTTTGCGACTATGCAACTCGCTCCGGTGACACCTTGTATGTACAACAACACTGGGCGCAGATCAGCAAGGCCTGGCAGTTTGAGCGAACGCATGACAGTGACGGCGACGGCATCTACGACAATGCGCAGGGTACAGGGTGGGTCGAAAGCTGGCCTACAGGCATGCCGCACCAGGAGATCTATCTCGCGGCCCTTGACGAGCAGGCCAGCCTTGCCTACGCGCAGCTGGCTACACTGGCCGGTAAGCCGGAGGGAGGAGCAGCACAGCGGGCCAAGGAGGTTGCCGCAACGTTGAGCGCCGAATACCAGCCGGCAAACAGCGCCCGGGACGGCATGTATGCCTTTAGCGACAACGGAAAAGACTCTGACGGTCAGCCGAAGCTCGACACCACGGCGACAATCTATCCGTCGATTGCCTGGTGGGACGGAACCTTTGGACTTCGCAACAGTGACGGCATGTTTCGCCGCTGGGCCTCGCACGAGTTCTCCACAGATTGGGGAACTCGCGACCTTGGCGATCATGAAGCGCTTTACGATCCCATCAGTTACCACCAGGGCTCGGTGTGGCCGTTGTTCACCGGCTGGGCGTCGCTTGCGGAGTATCGTACCGGGCGCTCGCTGTCGGGCTACGCGCACCTGATGCAGAATGCCGACATGACCTGGGCCCAGGACCTGGGTGCGGTGACCGAGCTGCTCTCCGGCCAGTATTTTGAGCCGCTCGGCCGCTCCACAACACACCAGCTCTGGTCCTCCGCCATGGTCATCACTCCGATGCTGCGGGGGCTTTTCGGGGTCAGCTTTGACGCTGCCGGCAACACGCTGACACTGTGTCCGCAGTTGCCGGCAACCTGGGAGCACGCAACCCTGCGGCATGTGCCCCTGGCGCAGGGCCAGCGAGTGACCCTGCAGTTCCATCGTCGCCTTGCGGCCTTGGACGTCGAGGTCACACCCGAAAACAGCTCCGTTACGGATGCGGGGCTGCCCAGGCTCCAGGGACCCGCCGGTTCGGTGGTGAACGCAGGTCGCATCGCCATTCCGCTACCGGGGGCGGAGCTTGCGATTCCCGCGGAGCTGCCGCTGCCGGGAGCAGGGACGGAGCAGCTCAAGGTGCTTGAGCAGCATGCCGACAGCCATAGCGCGACCTGGATCCTGGAAGCGTCAGGCGGCACCGTCCATTCGTTGCCGCTAAGGCTGAATGGCGTGCATACTACGCATGTTGAAGGGGCAGTCCTGCTTGCGAAGCCGCCTGCGCTCGACGAGGTGCCGCTCAGCGGTGATGCTCTGATTTATCGTCGCGCACATGAGCTGCCTGTTGCCGGAGTGAGCGGCTCTCTCGAAACCCTTGAAGTGCATTTCAGCCCAGGCCCGGGGTATACCCGGCAGACCATCACTTTGCGCTGGTAAAGGGGAAATAGTGCAAGTAAAAGGCCGCGCACATGGCGCGACCTTTCCAAGTGAACAGCCAAGTGCAGCGCCCTCAGAACGTGATGTGCGCACCGAACTGCAGTTGCCGCATGTAGGGTTGACCGCTGCCGGCGAGTGAACCATCCACGCTCGTGATCTCACCGGCTGCAGAACCGGCAAAGGCCGTGCTTGCTGGACTGCAATCGATGCAACGGGCGTCGGTCCCACTTGGCAAGCCAAGCGGTGCATGATTAAAGACATTGAATGCCTGGAATTGGAACTGACCTTTGACACGCTCGGTGATGGCAAAGTTCTTGAAAAGAGAAGCATCGGCGAAGTAATCGGTGGGTCCGCGGAAGGAAGTGCGGCCGATATTGCCGATGCTGCCGAAGGCAGGGCGAATAAAGGGACCGGACTGCGCGCCGTTGGTCGCGAGCGGGGCCACCGGGGTGAAAATCCGCCGGCTATGGGTGAAAGGATCATAGCTGGATGCGCTGTGCACCAGAGTCTGCGCTGCTCCCGAGGTGTTGATATTGGGGCGGCAGTCGCTGGATGAACCGGGTCCGCCGAAGTTACTGTCGACGTCCTGATCCGCGCCGCACTCTCCATAGGTCGGAGTAAAGGGCAGCCCACTCTCCCAGGTGGTGGTACCGGCGAGTTGCCATCCGCCGACCGCGTAATTCACGAGCCGATTGGAGGTGCCGGCGATCATCTTGCCCTTGCCGAAGGGCAACTCATACACACCACTTAGCACAAATACCTGGTCGCGATTGGTATCACTCCGTCCTTTTTCAACAGACGGATTGATGGCGAAGTAAGTAGAACCATAGTTAAGCGCGCGCGACCAAGTATAGTCCGCGAGCAGCTGAAAACCGTGCGCAAAGCGCTGCTCCAGCTTGGTCTGGAGGGCGTTGTAGGTTTCGCGTGCAGCAGGGGCTACAGAGTTGATGTTTTGCGTGCAGCATTGCGTCACGCCATTGACGGGTGTTGTGTAGTACGGGCGGCGCTGGTTCTGCGCGGCCAGTTCCGCTGCCTGCACGACGGGGTTCGTTGTTGCCGCGGGCAACACATACTGGTTTACGTTGTAGCCCTCGGTCTCGCCCGGATACACCCGCACTCCCACATTGCCGATATAGCCCAGGGTGAATGTCATGTTCTGTGTTACCTGCTGCTGCATGCTGACGTTGAACTGATCGACCTTGGGCAGGATGAGGTGGTTGGGAGGACGAACGTTGTAACCGAGACCGTTAATCAGCGGGATCAGCCCATTCGCAGGGATGGCGATCTGTCCGACCTGTGGCGGCAACGTCGCGTAGGTGTAGGTGGGTGTTGTTGCATTGCTGTCGCCGACGTTCTCTGAGTTGACAACCGGTACGTTCTGCGCCAGAGCCGAACCGAAGATGGTACCGAAGAAACCTACATCGTCATACACCTGGCCGACGGCCCCGCGAAGAACCGTGCCGGGCCTGGCCTGGTATGCAAATCCGAACCGGCCACCCAGGTTAGTCAGGTCGACATTCTCGCCGCCGTTGGTGCCGATGCCACCTATGCCCGCAACGCGAATCACACGATCCTGCAGGTCGGTAAAGCCGCCATTGCCGGGGCGGTTCACGGTTTCAGGAAAGACGATGTCCCAGCGAACGCCGTAATTCAAGGTCAACTTCGGGGTCACTCGCCAGCTATCCTGTGCATAGAAGTCACCCCGTTTCTGCCTTGTCGCGGCACGGGGATCGTATACATCGAAGCGCTGGAACTGGGCGACCTGCCCTTCAAGCACCGCCGCGATGCCCGAACCCGCGCCCGTTGTGTTGCTGAAAGTCAGCTGTCCGGCGCGGTTTGAATCGCTGGCATCGCGCAGGTTGAGCGCATATCGCAGGTCGCCGCCAAAGCGAATGGAGTGATTGCCGGCAGTCATGGTCCAATTGTTGTCGAACTGGAAAACCTGCTCGCTCTCCTTGAGCGGGCAGTTACAACCCTGATTGCCGAAGTTGCTGAGGGTGCCATCTGTGACGTTGTAGCTGGGCGAACCGGACGATTCAAGCAAGCCCGTGTTCAGGTTCACAAGCCCGTCCGCGGCTGCCGGCGCGGTGCCGTTATCTATTTTGTTCTCAGATACGTGATAGTCGAGAAAGCCAAATCGAACGTCTGTGAGCAGACTGGAGCTCAATGCATAATCAAGGCCGAGAGCAGCGCTTTGATTCTGCACTGTGTCCGTACCGGTTGTGTTGCCGAGCCCGAAGCCCGCACCACCGGCAGCCCCAAACACCGGCTGTCCAAAAAGCGAAAAGCGTGAGTAGTCGTAGCGTGCAAAGGCATGCAGCGGCGCCGCGGCCTGGTCGTCCAGGCGGATATCTGCCTGGTTGCCGTTGTCATTGCCGTTGCCGGAATTTTGGTAGTTGTTGGCGACAGCAGTAACCGAGCCGGCGTTGGGAGCAGGCAAGGCCCGCAACAAGGCCCGGCCCTGCGGGGTCACCAGGGTGTTTGCAATCACGCCCCCGCCGTAGTCGGACAGGTCGCACGTCGCTGACGCCGCATTCAGGCAGGTGTTTCGTACGGCAGCGGTCGGTACCGTCTGCTGCAGGCTTGTGCCAATCTTCTGGCGTGTTCCCTGGTAATCGCCGAAAAAGAAAAGCTTGTCTTTTCTAACAGGACCGCCGATTGAGCCGCCGAACTGGTTATAAAGTGCATCCGGAAGGTACTTACCCGTGACCACGTTCCTTTGAAACTGCGTAAACGGGTCGCGCGCCTGCTGGGCTGCGCTGCGGCGGAACTCGAAAAGATCGCCGTGTAATGCATTGCCGCCCGAGCGTGTTTGGGCTGCGACGAACCCACCGATCGCTCCGCCGAACTCAGCCGGAAAGTTTTCTGTATCCACCTGCGACTCACTGACCGAGTCGAGGGTTGGATTGATCACAATAATGCCGTCGATGGGTTCACGGTTGTCCGTTCCATCCAGGTAATAGCCGAGCGAACCGTAGTTCGATCCATTCACCTCAAGCGACTGCGTTCCCTGCGGGTTCTCCGTCGGCGAGATATTGAAGGATCCGCGCTGCACGCCGGGCACAAGCAAGGCAAAGCTGGTGAAGTTGCGATTCTGGTTTGGCAGATCCTCCAACTGGCGGCTGCTCAGCACCGTCGAAACGTCTGCCCGATCCGCCTGCAGCGGTGCCGGGGCGGCCGTGACTGTCACGCTCTCGCTCGAGCCTGCTGGTTGAAAGACCAGGTTGACCTCCGGCGAGGTGTTTGCCGAAACGGCGATGCTGTCTGCTTCTGCCGGCGTAAAGCCCTGCGCCGTTACTTTGACCGAGTACGTGTCTGGGATAAGCCGCAAGGCCGTGTAGTTACCACTCGCATTGGTTTGCACTGTCTGGCTCGTGCCTTTGCTTGTATCTGTAATTACCACAACCGCGTTGGGAACAACCGCGCCGGTCGGATCCGTCACCGAGCCCACGATGGAGCCGAAAACGGCCTGCCCAGAAGCGCCCGGCACGCCCCCGATCGCGAAACCGACGAGTCCCAGGATCAACGACGTGGTTTGAAACAGCCGAATGCGCACGGCTCGTGGATTGGACATGAACTACCCCCAGTCTTGAGTTCGACAAATACTCGTCAGCCCGCTGGCGGCCTGACATATGTCCTCTTCGAACTCGAGCGGAATTATAGGCCCAAACCTATAGACCTGGTGTGCGTGGCCGTTCCATTGAGTGCGGAGTTTTTATCCCTTTTGCGTCCAGCGTTGATCGCTCCGGAGCTTTTTGCGAAACGTTGGGGGCCGGCGATCAAATTCGAGTCTTCTCAGGAAATGCAAAGGTCCTTTGCAGCAGCCTTTGCCAACCTGCCGGCTCGCCTTTGCATCGCGGGTCTGCAATAAAGGTCGGCTTTGATAACTTCTGCGGAGACAATGTCCATGCAGCGGCGGATCCGAAGATACAAGCGGACCGCAGTCAGCCTGAGGGTATCTCCTTCAAGGTAGATACCACGATCGCCTGCTGCGCCCATGCAGCCGGGCGGGCAACCTGGTTGTTGAGTTTGAACTTTTGGCGGAGAGACAGGGATTCGAACCCTGGGTACCCTTTCGAGTACGCCGCCTTTCCAAGGCGGTACATTCAACCACTCTGCCATCTCTCCGGCCTGCCTAGGACTTTACCATAGCGTACCTGGGGGCACGATCGCTGCGTAAAGCCTTGGGCCTTTCGGGCTCCCTGCGGCATCCTTACTAGAAACAGGGGCTTTCCCGTTCACCGGCTTTTACGTGCCGTTGATCACGAACAAGCACCCTGACTTAAAGGTGTAGCCTGTCGCGAAATGCATGCGCGGGCCAAGGAGAACGCGCGTGCCCCTCAGCCCCGAGCTGCTTCACAAGATGCATGCCTACTGGCGTGCCGCCAATTACCTCACCGTTGGGCAAATCTATCTGCAGGACAATCCGCTGCTGCGTCGGCCGCTCGTGCCGGCCGACATCAAACCACGGTTGCTCGGCCACTGGGGTACCACGACCGGGCTCAATTTCATCTACACGCATCTGAACCGGCTTATCTGCGAGCACTCGGTCGACATGATCTTCATCATGGGCCCAGGGCACGGCGGTCCCGGCTTTGTGGCGCAGGACTACCTGGACGGCAGCTACACCGAGACTTACCCCAACATCGAACGGAGTGAAAGCGGGCTCAAGCGGCTGTTCCGGCAGTTCTCGTGGCCCTATGGCATCCCGTCGCATGCTGCGCCGGAAACACCGGGATCCATCCATGAGGGTGGCGAGCTTGGCTACTCCCTGCTTCATGCCTACGGGGCGGCCTTTGATAACCCCGATTTGGTGGTCGCCTGTGTGGTAGGTGACGGCGAGGCCGAAACCGGGCCGGCCGCGACCAGCTGGCACTCCAACAAGTTCCTGAACCCGAAGACCGACGGGGCGGTTCTGCCCATCTTGCACCTGAACGGCTACAAGATCGCGAACCCGACCGTGCTTGCGCGGATTCCGGAAGAGGAGCTGCTGCAACTCTTCCACGGCTATGGTTACGAGCCCATCGTGGTCTCGGGCGATGAGCCGATGGCGATGCACCACCAGTTGGCCGATGCGCTGGACCGGGCTTATGGGCGCATTCGCGAGATCCAGACGGCAGCGCGCGAGGGCGGCAGCACCGGGGTCCGGAACGAACGCGCACACTGGCCGATGATCATCTTCCGCAGCCCGAAAGGCTGGACCGGGCCGAAGATGGTCGACGGCAAACCGGTGGAAGGGACATGGCGAGCGCACCAGGTGCCGCTTGAGGGCGTGCGCGAGAACCCGGCGCATCTCCAGCAGCTGGAAGAGTGGATGCGTTCGTACAAGCCGGAAGAACTGTTTGACGAGCAAGGGCGCTTCCGCGACGAGTTCGCGGCTATCGCACCCAAAGGCAGGCTGCGCATGGGCATGAACGCGCATGCCAACGGCGGCCTGCTGCTCGAGCCACTGGAACTGCCGTCGTTTGAGCAGTACGGGGTCGCCATCGATCAGCCGGGCAAGACGCAGGCCGAGGCAACAAGGGTGCTGGGCACGTACCTGCGCGACGTGATGCGAGCCAATCTCGACACAAAGAACTTTCGCGTGTTTGGGCCGGACGAGACTGCGTCCAACCGGCTGGAGGCGCTCTACGAAGCAACGCCCAAACGCTGGGACGAAGAATACAAAGACGTGGACGAAAACCTGGGCGTAGAAGGCCGGGTCATGGAGGTGCTGAGCGAGCACATGTGCGAAGGCTGGCTCGAAGGCTACCTGCTGACTGGCCGCCACGGCTTTTTCTCCTGCTATGAAGCCTTTATCCACATCGTTGATTCCATGTTCAACCAGCATGCCAAGTGGCTCAAGGTGTGCCGCGACATTCCCTGGCGCAAACCCATCGCGTCCCTCAACTACCTGCTTTCTTCGCACGTCTGGCGGCAGGACCACAATGGCTTTTCGCACCAGGACCCCGGCTTCATTGACCACGTTGCGAACAAAACCGCCGCGGTAGTTCGTATCTATCTCGCGCCGGACGCGAACTGCCTCCTGTCAGTCGCCAACCACTGTTTGCGCTCCCGTGATTACGTCAACCTCATCATTGCCGGCAAGCAGCCGGCCCCGGTGTGGCTCACCATGGAAGAAGCGGTACGCCATTGCACGGCGGGTCTCGGCGTGTGGGACTGGGCCTCCACCGACGGCAGCAAGGGACTGGACGGCGCGCGTGCGAAGGGTGAAGCGGAGTGCGATGTGGTGCTGGCCTGCGCGGGCGACGTGCCCACGATGGAAACACTGGCTGCCGCATCGATCCTGAAAAAGCGCTACCCGGAGCTGCGGGTGCGCCTCGTCAACGTCGTCGATCTTTTCACCCTGCAAAGGCCGAGCGAGCACCCCCACGGCATCCTTGATGCCGACTTCGATCGCCTGTTTACCACGGACAAGCCGGTCATCTTTAACCATCACGGCTTTCCGGCACTGATCCATTCCCTGGTGAACGGGCGCACCAACGAACACAACTTCCACGTGCATGGCTTTCGCGAGGAAGGAACAACCACCAGCCCCTTTGATATGTGCGTGCTGAACCATATCGACCGCTTCACCCTGGTGCTGGACGCGGTGAAACGCGTGCCCAAGCTGGCGGCAGAGGTAGCGTCCGCCGAGCAGACTCACTCCGAAAAGCTCCAAGAGCACAAGCTCTACGTTTCCGAGCACGGCGAAGACATGCCCGAAGTCCGGAACTGGGCCTGGGCCGGAGCCGGAGGCAGCAACAGCGCGCAAGGCAGCTCGTTGGAAGTGACGGGCGGAGACAACGCATGAGTGGGCCGGCTTCCGCTCGCCCCTCCCCCGTGCTGGTGTTGAACTCCGGCTCGTCGTCGCTGAAGGCGGGGTTGTTTGTGCCGGACGGGGCAGCGAACTTTGCCGGCGAGCGCGCCGTGCTGACGGCTGAAGCCGGCGGCATCGGCCAGGGCGGCGGATCGTTGCGTGTCAAGGACGGCGACGGAAAAGAGCTCCAAGCAGGAGACCATGCCCTGGATTCGCAGTCCGCGGCACTGGAAGCGATAGTTGACCTGCTGCGGCAGCACGGCGAGATGACACCGGCGGCCATCGGTCATCGGGTCGTGCATGGGGGCCCGCAATTGCTGGACCACACGGCGTTAACTCCACAGGTGCTCGACAGCCTGCGGGGCGCGGTGCACTTCGCGCCGCTGCACCTGCCGCACTCCCTTGAGCTGATGGAGCAGGCCAGCCGGTTGTACCCAGGGGTGCCGCAGGCAGCCTGCTTTGACACCACCTTTCACCGGACGATGCCGCCGGTGGCCACGCGTTTGCCGGTCCCCAGCAAGTACGCGGAGGCGGGTGTACGCCGGTACGGCTTTCACGGGCTCTCGTATGAGTCGCTGATTGGGCAGCTGCGCGCCGGGCCGGGTGGCGTGCCTGAGCGCATCGTCATGGCTCATCTGGGCAGTGGGTCCAGTTTGTGTGCAGCTTTGCAGGGCCAGTCCGTCGATACGACCATGAGCTTTACGCCGGATGGCGGCATCCCTATGGCGACGCGCACCGGCGACCTGGACCCCGGGGTGCTGTTCTTTATGGCGCGAACCGGCTCCCTGTCGATCGACACTCTCGAACAACTCGTCAACCACAAGGCAGGGCTGGCCGCGATCAGCGGGGGCACCGGCGACATGCAGCAGTTGGCACAAGCCAGGGCCAACCCGGCCGCGGCGAAAGAAGCAGCCGCGGCGGCATTGGCTTTTGATGTTTTCGCGACCGCCATTGCGAAGCAGGTCGCCGCCCTGACGGTTTCGCTGGCCGGGCTGGACCTGCTCGTGTTTACCGGCGGAATCGGAGAACACAGCGCCCCTCTTCGGGAGGCCGTGATGGAGCGTCTGGCTCCTTTCGGCTTCCGGTTAAACGTGGAAGCGAACCGGCGCAACGAGGGCACCATCCACTCCCCGGCAAGCAAGGTACCGGTACACATCCTGCCGGCGGAGGAGGACCTGATGATCGCAGCCCATACACGTGGACTGACCGAAAGATTGTCCGCCGGCTAGGCACAAGAGGCGCTTTTGCACCAACTGTCACTGGAGTCCGAACGCGGCGTCGTATGCTGAAGCTGCGACTCGGAGCTCCATCCTGAGCTCCACGACCCACGATCCCGAGGTGTGCCCCTCCTCCATGCGCTTGCTTCACGTCATTCACGATCTTTCCCCAGCTGCCGGCGGGCCTCCAGAAAACCTGCTGCAACTGGCGCGGGGTTACCGCGAGGTCGGCGTGGAGATGGAGGTCCTGTCGCTGGACGCGCCAGGAGCCGATTACCTCGCCCGCTGCCCATTCACCGTGCACGCGGTGGGACCGGCTCGCTCGGCCTTTGGGTATAGCCCGGCCGCACGGGCCTGGCTTCTGAAGCATGCCGGCCAGTACCAGGGCATTGTGGTCGATGGCCTTTGGATGTACCCGGCGGTGGCGGCCCGCAAGGCAGCAAGGGCGGCAGGGGTGCCTTACCTGGTGTTCCCACACGGCATGCTGGACCCCTGGTTTCGCGATCACTATCCCGTCAAGCACCTGAAGAAGCAGCTGTTCTGGTGGCTCGCACAGTACCGTGTGCTTCGCGACGCTTTCCGGGTTGTATTTACGACGGAGGTGGAGCAGCAGCTGGCGCCTTCGACCTTTTGGCCGAATCGCTGGCATGGCACAGTCGCGCCCCTCGGCACAAGCCGGCCACAGGGCGATTCCGACCAGCAGCGGCAGGCTTTCCTGGAAGCCTTCCCTGCCCTGCGTGGGCGTAGATTCTTGCTGTTTCTCAGTCGCATCCACGAGAAAAAAGGCTGCGACCTGCTGCTCCGGGCCTTTTGTCAGGTGGCCCAAGCGCACCCGGAGCTTGATTTGGTGATGGCAGGGCCGGACGAAAGCGGACTGCAACCCGGGCTCGAAGCGATAGTTCGCGCCCAAGGGTTGGGGGAGCGGGTGCACTGGCCCGGGATGCTTCAAGGCGACGTGAAATGGGGAGCCTTCTACGCAGCGGAGGCCTTTGTTCTGCCTTCGCACCAGGAAAACTTCGGCATCGCCGTCGCCGAGGCCATCGCCTGCCGCTTGCCGGTGTTGATCTCCAACAAGATCAATATCTGGCACTACATCGTGGAGGACGGCACAGGGTTTGTCGAAGACGACACCGAGGCCGGAACCCTTCACCTGCTGCAGCGCTGGCTGGCACTGGCTCCGGGCGAGCGAGCGGCAACAATCGCCCGCACGGACGCCTCCTTTGACAGGCGCTTCTCCATGCGGCGCTGCGCTGCCAGCATTCGCGATCTCATCAACCTGGCCGGCGAAGTGCCGCCCGACCTGCCCCACGAGTTCCCGTCTCTGCCCAGCCGGCACCCTTAGCCTTGCTGCCATGGGCCTTAGCGCGCCAGCAAGGCCCATCCTTCATAGGCGACCAGCGCCGCGATGCCCACGCCGGCGTTAAACATCAACGCGACGCGAAGCCCTAAAAATACGCCGGGCTTGGGATCCAGCTCGATCTCGGCTTCAGCCGTTGCGAGTGGGCTCACGGCCTCAGCCTGCCGCAGAAGTGAGTCGATGTCGTGAGTGCGAGCCGGCTTGACGACGTTGACGCGGAGACTGGGCGGTAGTTGGGGTGCGCCGGTACGGCTGGACGGGGTGGGCTGCTTGTGGGTCAGCAATGCTGCGGGCATGGTTTAAGTTCCTTTCCGACGCTGACTGTATCGGCAGAACCCGAGCATCCCTTGAGTCTTTTCTGAAGAAAAGTCTGCCCTGGACCATTCTGGGACGCCACGCGGCCCGTGTCCCGAAATGGAGAGACGTCTCGCCTTCTTCTCACGAATGCGTGACCCTTGTGTTCACGCAGCCCAAAACGGCCGTTTCTGCGCCTTGACGCCAGAGGGGGGCCCTTCTAGATTGAAGGAAGACTACGCAAGCAGGTGACCCGGTGTCTTCCGCCCCACACTACTTTTGGAATTATCTCCCGCTCCTGCTGCAGATGCTGATTGCGCTCGCGATGGGTTGCGGCATGGCCGTGGGGTCGTGGTTGATCGGCAGTCACCGGAATAACAAGGCCAAGCTGGCTGCCTACGAGTGCGGCATCCCGGCCGAGGGCGACGCGCGCGGCCGCTTTTCCGTCCGCTTCTACATGGTGGCCATGCTGTTTATCCTGTTCGACGTGGAAGCCGTTTTTATGCTTCCCTGGGCGGTGATCTACCGCGAGCTCCCGCGTATCACCGGCTCACGGCTTTTTGGATTCTGGGAGATCCTGGTGTATCTCGGCTTTGTGATGGTCGGCTTTTTCTATATTTGGAAAAAGGGCATCCTTGACTGGTCGTCAGACAAGGCGGACCTGTAAATGACGGACCCTTCGACAGCTCCTCCAACCACCGTTCCTCTTCTCGATAAAGATGCCGTACTGTCGCAGATGTCAGGCCATCCCGCCGTTCGCGCGGTCGGCTCCCGGTTACGCGACGCGAAGTTCGATCGCGGCGAACTGACCCTGACCGTGGCACCTGAAGACATCCGCGCTGCTTCGGAGGCCGTGCGGCAGGCTGGTTATAACTTCCTGGAAGACGTGACCGCGGTCGATTGGCTGCCGGCCGAGCCTCGCTACCAGGTCACCTACCACATCCTTTCGCACCGTCTGAAGGAGCGCGTACGGCTGCGCATCTTTGTCGACTCCGTGCTGGGCGGGGCTGATTCCATTACTCCTGTTTGGCCCTCGGCCGATTTCTACGAACGCGAAGTGTTCGACCTTTTCGGGATCCGCTTCCACGGGCATCCGAACCTTCGGCGGATCATGATGCCCGATGAGTTTGTCGGTCACCCCCTGCGCAAGGATTTTCCCGTCGAGGGGTATCGCTAAACTGCGAAGCCCTAATCCAGCGCACGAAGGTAATGGAGATTCCCCATGAGCCAGTTCACTGAAACATCGACGCTGATTGCGCCGCGCCCCGAGGACCCGACCAAAGACTCCACCATGATCCTGAACATGGGTCCGCAGCACCCGTCCACGCACGGGGTGCTGCGGCTCGTGGTCGAGATCGACGGTGAAACGGTCCTAAAGATTGTTCCCGATATCGGCTACCTCCATACGGGGATCGAGAAGACGTGCGAGGCGAAGTTTTACCAGCAGGTAGTCCCGCTCACCGACAGGATCGACTACCTGTCCCCCATGAGCAATAATCTGTGCTACTGCCTGGCTGTCGAAAAACTGTTGCAGCTCGAGATCCCGGACCGGGCGCAATGGTTGCGGGTCATGCTGAACGAGCTGACCCGTTTGAACTCGCATTTGGTGTGGCTGGGTACCCATGCCATGGATATCGGCGCCCTGACGGTTTTTCTTTATACCTTTCGCGAGCGGGAAGACATTCTTCGCCTTTTTGAACACGTGGCCGGCCAGCGCATGATGACCTCCTACTTCCGCATCGGCGGGGTGTCGCTCGAGCCGCCGCTCGACTTTTTCGCCCGGGTGCAGGAGTTCATCCGGAGAATGCCGTCCAAGATCGACGAGTATCAAAACCTGCTGACCGGCAACCCAATCTGGGTCGACCGGCTCAAAGGCGTGGGCTATCTCAGCCCGGAGAACGCGATCGCACTCGGCGTGACCGGGCCTCCCCTGCGCGCGTCCGGCGTCGACTGGGACCTGCGGCGCGACATGCCGTACACCAGCTATGAAAAATTCCAATTCAAAGTACCGCTGGGCACGAGCGGCGATGTTTGGGACCGCTATGTCATCCGGCTGGACGAGATGCGGGAGTCCGTCAAGATCATTCAGCAGGCGCTGGACGGATTGCCAGAAGGCGCCATCACGGCAGACGCCCCGAAGATCGTGCTGCCCGACCGCGAAAAGATGAAGACAGAGATGGAATCCCTCATCTATCACTTTAAGATCGTGACCGAGGGTTTCCCTGTTCCGGCCGGCGAGGTTTACCAGGCGATCGAGTCGCCCCGCGGCGAGATGGGCTACTACGTGGTCTCGGACGGCACGACCAAGCCCTACCGCGTCCACATGCGCAACCCGTCGTTCGCCACGTTGCAGGCGCTCGACGTGATGTGCAAGGGTGCCCTGCTCGCCGATGTGGTGGCAGTGATCGGATCCATCGACATCGTGCTGGGCGAGATTGACCGCTAAATTGGCCACGAATGCCACGGACCGGGCCGCCCGCGAGGAGCTGTGGATCTCCTTTCGAGCTTTGCTTCAGGCCTACCTGGCAGCCGGCTCCGTTGGCAGTGACATGCCGCGGGCCCTTCTGGCAGAGAGTGGCTCACACTCCCTCCAGATCGTCGGCTCGACCCGTACGATCAATCTTGAACTGAAGCCCGATGCCGGCGAAGGATACTGGGCTGTCTTCTCAGGGCCGAACCTTCTCGACGAAGGAGCCTTCCGGCTGCACCTGGATGCCGAGTTCGAGTGGAGCGGCAAACCGGGCCGGCTCCCGATTGATGCGGTTGCCGAGGCGCTCGCTACATTGGTAGCCGAGTAATTCACACAAGGAAGGCAGACACGATGAGTACCGACAGCACGATCTTTTCACCTAAACTTGCCGCTCGCCTGGACCGCCTGGTAACCCTGTATCCGGTCAAGCGGTCGGCGCTGATCCCCATACTGCTGTATGCGCAGGACGAGATCGGCGCAGTGACGGACGCGGTGGTCGCGGAAGCGGCGCGGCGGGTCGGCATCACCGAGCTCGATGTACGCAATGTGCTGTCTTACTACTCCATGCTGCGCAGTGAACCGGCCGGCAAGTTCAACATTCAGGTCTGCACCAATATCTCCTGCATGATTCGCGGGGGGTACGAGATCCTGGAGCACTGCAAAAACCGGCTCGGGATCCACAAAAACAAGGGTGTGACCGCCGACGGGCTGTTTTCGGTCGAAGAGGTGGAGTGTATCGGGGCCTGCTGCTGGGCCCCGGCCGTACAGGTCAACTATGACTTCGTCGAAGACGTGACGCCGGCGTCGATGGACGCGACCCTAGCCGAGTACCGGGCCAAGGCGCGCCCGCAGTAACAGGGTCAAAGGCAACCTCAGCCGGCATACCGCTGAGGCGAAGAGAAAGCGGTATGCTGTTGCTTGGAGGCACCCATGTTTCTGGTTTCTCATCCCGACGAAGTCAAGGTCATCTCCTTCCGCTTTGGTCAGGGCGCTGAAAAGATCGATAAGTATATAGAACTGGGCGGGTACGAGCAGGCTCGTCGCGCGATCGAAATGGGTCCCGAAGCCATCATCAATGAGCTCAAGGCCTCCAACCTGCGCGGGCGTGGCGGCGCGGGTTTCCCGACCGGGCTCAAGTGGTCGTTTGTGCCGAAGACCTCCGACAAGCCCAAGTACATCCTGGTGAACGGCGACGAAAGCGAGCCAGGTACCTGCAAGGATCGCCCCATCTGCCAGTACGACCCGCATTCTGTGATCGAAGGCACCATCATCGCGGGTCTCGCGGTCGGCGCGAAGCAGGGCTTTATCTATATGCGCGGCGAATACCGCTACCTGCTCGAGATCATGGACCGCTGCATTGCCGAGGCCTACGAAAAGGGTTTTCTGGGCAAAAACATCTTTGGCATCGAAGGGCTCGATTTCGACTGCCTGTCGCACTCGGGCGCGGGCGCGTACGAGGTCGGTGAAGAGTCGGCCTTGATGGAGTCGCTCGAAGGCAAGCGCGGTGTCCCGCGTATTCGGCCTCCCTTTCCCGCCGTGGTCGGCCTGTACGGCGGCCCGACGGTGATCAACAACGTGGAAACGATCGCGAGCGTGCCGCACGTGCTGCGGCTGGGCGGCACGGAATACGCAAAGATCGGTACGGATCGCAATGGCGGCACTCGTTTATTCGGCATCTCGGGGCATGTGGAGCGGCCCGGCGTGTATGAGCTGCCGATGGGCTACTCGCTCCGCAAGGCCATCTACGAGGTCGCGGGCGGCATACGCGGCGGTCGCAAGTTGAAGGCGGTCGTGCCCGGCGGCTCGTCGACCCCCGTGCTGCGCGCCGACGAGATCGACGTCGGTATGGACTTTGACCAGCTAGCCAAGGCGGGAACGATGCTGGGTTCGGCCGGGGTGGTAGTGCTGGACGAAACCGTTTCCATGGTTGAGTTTGCGCTCCGAACCATCAAGTTTTACCAGCACGAAAGCTGCGGCTGGTGCATCCCCTGCCGGGAAGGTACGGACTGGCTCAAAAAGACGATCACCCGCGTGTACCAGGGGCAGGGTGTGTCGAAGGACCTGGACAATATCAAGTACCTGGCCGAGAACATGATGGGCCGGACGTTTTGCCCGCTCGGCGACGCCGCGGCCATGCCGACCATCGGCTTCATCACCAAGTTCCGCGACGAGTTCGAGGCGTTCCTGGCAGAAAACCCGCCGACCCCGGGCCTGGTGCTGGCGCAGCAACCGGAACTGGTGCAGCTGGCGGCGCACTAGGTAGCGATCAAGCTCGGAGAGAGTGGGTCATCAATATGGGTGCGGTTGAAGACACGCGAAAGGCTTTACAGGATTTTTTGGCACCG